>JBEKKM010000218.1:0-6180 GCA_050010715.1 Xanthobacteraceae bacterium
TGGAGGGAACGAAACGGCCGCTCGAAATCGAGGACGCTTTGGTCGATACGCTGCTTGCCGACATCGAGGCGGGCGGCGCCAAGGATGCGCTACCGCTGCTCGCTTTCACGCTGGAGCGGCTCTACGTCGAGCATGGCGGCGACGGCGACCTGACGGTCGCCGAGTATCGGAGCCTCGGCGGCATCAGGGGTTCGATCGAAGCGGCGGTCGAGCGCGCCTTCAAGGCTGCCGACGCGGACCCAGCGATCCCGAAAGACCGCCTCGCGCGGCTGGCGCTGCTTCGCCACGGTCTCATTCCCTGGCTGGCTGGCCTCGATCCCGACACCGGCGCCCCGCGCCGCCGCGTCGCCCGGTTGTCGGAGATTCCGACTGAGGCACGGCCGCTGATCCAGCACCTCGTCGAGCAGCGCCTGCTCGCGACCGATGTGGCCAAGGTCACCCGGGAGCCCACCATTGAGCCTGCGCACGAGGCGCTGCTGCGGCAATGGGGCCTGCTGGCGGGTTGGATCACAGAAGATGCCGGGCTGCTTGCCGTGCTGGAAGGCGTCAAACGCGCAAGCCGCGATTGGGCCGCGAATGACGGCGATGCCGCCTGGCTCACGCACGTGACGGATCGATTGGCGGCGGCGGAGCGGCTGGGCGAGCGGCCCGACCTCGCAGCCAACCTGGAGCCGACGGATCGCCAGTATCTCGCCGCGTGCCGGAATACAGAGGCAGCCGCAAAAGTCCGGAAGTGGCGCGTCCAGGCCGTGATTTATATGCTGTTGGTCGGAATGATTGCCGGCCTCGTCGGCTGGATCAACCAGTCGTACATCAAAGAGCAATGGCGCTGGTATTCGACCGAGCGGCCCTTCGTGGCCGCGAATATTTGGCGTTACGTGCTGACCGCGGCGAAGGAGCAGGCGCTCAAGCCCAAGGATAGCTTCAAGGAATGCGCGACCGAGCAGGGGAAGGATTATTGCCCGGAGATGGTTTTGGTGCCAGCCGGATCGTTCATGATGGGACGGCCGACGACTGAGAAGGGCTTTACGAACGAAGATCCGCAGCATCAGGTCACGATCGCCAAACCCTTTGTGGTGTCCAAGTTTGAGTTGACATTCGACGAATGGGACATCTGCGTCGCCTATGGCGATTGCGCCCAGGGTGCCAGGGATAGCGGCTGGGGGCGCGGCCGGCAGCCGGTGAGCGACGTGACATGGGATGATGCTCAGCGCTACGTGATGTGGCTCTCTCGAATGACCGGCAAGCCCTATCGCCTGCTCACGGAGGCCGAATACGAGTATGCGGCGCGCGCGAGAACGCGGACGGCCTATCCTTGGGGTGACGAGATCGGCAAGAACAACGCCAATTGCAGCGGTTGCGGCAGCAAATGGGATGACAACCAAACGGCGCCGGTCGGCTCATTCGCTCCCAACCAGTTCGGTCTCTATGACATGGTCGGCAATGTCTGGGAGTGGGTGGAGGAGTGCTACCACGACAGCTACCAGGGAGCGCCGGGCGACGGTGCGGCCTGGACCGGCGGCGATTGCAGTCGCCGTGTCGTCCGCGGCGGTTCCTGGAACTACAATCCGGGCTTCCTCCGCTCCGCGGTCCGCGGCGGGTACTCCAGCGTTTTCCGGCTCAACTCGCTTGGCTTCCGGGTTGGCCGCACGCTTTCCGCTGCAACCGGTCCAATCACGGTCGCGCCGAGCGTGCGCTAACCGTCCAGGGCTGTCCATGCGCCTGATACCACGGCGGCGTTTGTCTTGGCTCACGTGTGGGTGACAGGCGTCGCCGGTTTGTTTGGGACGGCCAGAAGGTCTGCGAGAGCCAACCAGGCACGTTTGCAGATCAAGCGCGAAAGGTGTCAGCAGGAACCTCTAAGTTCCGCTTAGATCACTGTTGAACAACAGTGAAAGTTTCGGACGCCAGCCGCCGATTGTCGATCCAAATCTCAACGGCCCAGGAACCTCCGACCAGCTCCCACGAGTCATCAAATCTGCATTCATCCAACCCACTATACCGCGTCAGTTAGCGCCCTTCTTTTTATTTTAGCTCCTGCCGAGCGGCGCGCAATTAACGGTCGCGCCGACCGTCTGCCTTCGTGTCCGATGTTGGGGGTATAGCCGCCGCGCCAGCCGGTCACCGGCGCGGCAGGTTTTGACCCATCAGCGACATCGGCCCCTCAATATTGCTGTGCTGCACAACGCAGCCGCCAATGGTAGGCTTCCCCGGTAAAGGGGCGATCCATGCGGCGATGGCATTTCATCACGCTTATCGGCAGCGCGGCGACGTGGCCGCTCGCCGTGCGCGCGCAGCAAGCGAGCAAACTACCGCGGACCGGATTTCTGGGGCTGACATCACCGTCAGCCTTTGGCTCACGGCTGGAGGCATTCCGACAGGGTCTACGCGACTTTGGTTATGTTGAGGGCACGAGCATCAGCATCGAATACCGCTGGGCAGAGGGGCACTACGGGCGGCTTCCCGAATTGGCGGCTGAGATCGTTCGCGCCAACGAGGACCTGATTGTTACTCATGCAACGCCGGGAAGCCTCGCCGCCAAGCAGGTAACTACGACGATACCCATTGTCGTGGCGCTGATCGGTGACCCGATTACGTCCGACATCGTCGCCAGCTTGGCGCGGCCCGGCAGAAATATTACCGGACAGAGCTTTTTCAATGGGGAAGTCAGTTTGGCAACGAAGGCATGTTGCCCAAGTGCCACAGCAAAGAAAATTCGGCCGCGCAACCGGACTACTGCCTTGATGTCCCGCGCTCAATCGCCGCAAATGGCCCGTGCTGGCGTGGACTATTCGTCTTGCCGCAGGAGGTCTCCATGAGAACCGCTCTTCTGGCTTCTGTTTCCGCCCTGGCATTCGCGACGAGCGCAGTCGCCGCCGATTTGGCGCCGGCCTACAAGGCGCCGCCGCCGGTACCGGTGCTGCCGACGTGGGCCGGATTTTATCTCGGCATCCAGGGCGGCTTGGCGCAGAACTATACGACCTGGACCGACCTCGACGCTTTGATCACCGGAGCCAACAGCAACAACCTCGCCAAGACGGGCGGCATTTTCGGCGGCTACGCCGGGTACAATTGGCAGGACCGCAGCCTGGTCCTTGGCGTCGAGACCGACGGTCACTGGGTCGGTGCAAAGGCCTCCCAGACATTGTTTGCAGGGCTCCCCGGCTTCAATACGGCGGCGGAGAACGGCGAGGTCCGTTGGGTCGGCAGCTTCCGCGGCCGGGCCGGATTGGATTTCGAATCGACGCTGTTTTATCTCACCGGCGGCGTGGCCTACGGCGGCGTGAGGGACAACGTCACCTGGATCAATGGTGCATTCAGCGGGTTTCCGCCCGGCAGCACGCGGGCGAGTTTTAATCTGGACCAGACCCGCGTGGGCTGGACCGCGGGCGCCGGCATCGAGCATCTGTTCTCCGGCAGCAATTGGACGGCTCGCGCCGAAGTCCGCTACACCGATCTTGGCAGCACCACGGTCAACTGTACGAATGGCACGTTCACCTGCTCTGGCGGCGGCTTCGGAACGTACCGAGCCAACTTCACGAACACGCTGTGGACCGGCGTGGTCGGTATCGGCTACAAGTTCTGAGCCGTCCAATCGACGGGTTCGATAATGCCGGACCTCGTGTCCGGCATTGTTTTTGTAACGATCGCCCCGCATTGTGCGCAACCGATCCGCCAGCACCCGGGCGGCTGGCGGCGCGTCATGAGCACCGGGCATGAACGACTGGTTCGAGTACATCCTGTTCCAGATGCGGGCGCAGCCGCAGCGGCCGGCCATCGTACTGATGGATCGCGTCATCACCTATGGCATGCTCGCTTCGGGCATGGAGCACTGTGCCCACCGCCTCTCCGAATTGAATCTCGGCGGCGACGACGTTGTCGCCATCACTGTACGCAGCCCGGTGCGGCAGATGATCCTGTCGCTCGCGCTCTTGCGCATCGGCATCGCTTCAACCGTGCTCGATCCGGCCCTGACCGATCAGATGAAAGTGGCCGTCCTGCTCAGCGACGGCAGCGCCTCCGCGCAGCCCGCTGCCGCGCGCCGGGCGCTCGTCGTTACCGATGATTGGTTTGTCACAAGTCCGCCAGGCGCCCGAGTGCAACCGGCGGGCTTCCCCGGCGCGCACTCCGTCTGCCGCGTCAGTTTGACCTCCGGATCGACCGGGGCGCCAAAGGTGGTTGCCGAAACCGTGGCTTCGCTCGGCGCCCGCTTGCTCAACTTCGACCGGCTTGCCGTCGCCGACAGCCGTGGCGTGCTGTCGCAGTTCAATCTGTCCATGACGTTCGGGCTAGTGATCGGCTGCACAGTGCTGGTCACCGGCGGCACGCTCTACTTCGCTGATTCGTCGGGGCAGGCCGCGAGCATGATTGAGCTCTTCAACATCGACGCCGCCGTGCTCTCCACCGAACATCTGCTCGCCCTTGCCGCCACAGTGCGCCGCACAGGCGTTCGCCTGACGAGCCTGCGGCGCGTGATCAGTGGGGGCACCGTGCCGAGCCGGACTTTGCTAGAGGCGGCCGCCGCGCATGTCTGCAACGACATCTTGTGCTGGTACGGCGCGACTGAGGCTGGCGCGATCGCCTGCATCGCCGTCGCTGACGTGATCGCCAACCCCGGTCTTGTAGGTTTCGTGATGCCAGGCATCGAGGTCGCAATCTTCGAGGGTGACCAGCAGCTGCCGGCCGGGCGAGTCGGCGCGGTCAAGATTCGACACAGGATCGATGCGCCGCAGGGCACCCCCACGTTGAGTTGGATCGATCTGGGCGATCGCGGTTGGCGCGACGATAGCGGTCGCCTGTACATGGTCGGCCGCATCGCTGAAACCGTCGCGGGCAGTCTCGGCATCTCGCCCGTGCACGAGGCCGAGCACATCTTGCGGCTGGAGTTCGACATGGACGATGCCGCCGTGGCGGAAATGCCGGATCCTTCCGGCGGTGAGCCGCAGCTCTGGATTGGCGTCGTGAACAATCGCGATGCGACATCGGTCAAGGTGCAGGCCGCGTTGGCCAGGCAAGGCGTAAGTTACGCGATCCGGTTGTTCGATCTGCAATTCGTGCCGCGTGGCATCAACGGCAAGATCCATCGGGATCAGCTGAAAGTTGCTTTGCTGATGCGTTCGCCCGCAGTGACCTCGCCGTGAGGATACCACAGGCGGGAGGCCAATCCGATGCCTGCGGCGCCATTGGCGCGACGAAACAGTTGATGTCCGGCCGCAACAATGCGCGCGGCAGTGTTGATTGAATAAGGCGCGATTTTGCTGCGCTGCACTTTAGTCGATAATGGCCCGGAACGGCCGCCCCATCCTTGCGACCCGGCGGCAGCTATCGGTGCAAGAACGGACACCCCGGCCGGCGGGAGTCGAGGCAGTTCTCGACCCATAGCGGGCGTTGGCGGTTTGCTCTTATCGCGGCCGCGCGGATCGTCGTTGACGCGCTAAAATCGCACTCACGAGTCCAGCATTATGCTCGGCGATAGCCGACGAGCCAGCAGTCATCGACATCGGGAAGATTTACTACGATGTTCTCCGGCGTACGGCAGGCCAGCCACCAGAGTTCTTCTGTTGTACTCATGTTGACTTCGAGATGTGGGATGAGAGGCGGGACGAACATAAAATCGCCCTCCGACAAATCGACATACTCTTGGAAATCTTTGCCGAAGTAGACGCGGGCGCGTCCTGAGAGGACATAAGCGCCGGTTTCCGCCTCGCCGTGGTGATGCGGCAATGAACGGAAGCCAGGCGGGTTACTGGCCTTCCCAAACCAAATCTTGGTCGCCGACGTATGCTGCGGTCCAACCCCCGTCATGAGCCTTAAGCCGCCCGACTGACCGGTGTTGCCATGCTCGTCGCCTTTCTTAGTTACCTGCGGTCGATCATTCGCAGTCATTCACATTCTCCCATAGTGGCCGACCACCCGACTACCAGCATTTCAAGATCAGACGCAACCGAATTACCTGCGCGAGCAAGCGCAGCTCTCGGCCACCCGCCAAGCGAACGGCAGACATATGCGTGCGGCAGATTTAGGCGAAATGGCCTGTTGCTTTTGCTGCGGGTGCGTGCGGCAGGTCTTGGCCGATTGTGTTGCAGAAGTAGGTTTTGCAGGGCGCGTTCAGGGACGAAGGTATTTTTGGACTCAGCCGAGGCGATGGCTTTGCGCCAGCCCCATGGCGGAGCGGCGGCG
>JBEKKM010000219.1:0-6079 GCA_050010715.1 Xanthobacteraceae bacterium
GTGTCGCCGCCATAGCCCTTCCAGCGGCCGATCGGCAGCATGAAGTCGATGCCGGCCTCGTCCGCCATCTGCGCCAGGCGCTTGCAGTCCGGCCAGCTGCCCGACCAGCGCTCCGGCACCAGGGTTACGGCGCGGCCGGACGAGCAGTTGGCGCCGAACAGGCCGATCTGCAGCTTGTTGTTGGCATACATGGCGCGGCGCGATTGCAGGGAAGCTTGCGGGGCGTGCACGGGACTACCTCGTTCGATTGACGCTTGTTATAGCCCACTTAGCGCCTTGTCATCATCCGCGAAAGCGGATGATCCAGTACGCTGCGCCGGTCAGGCTTTGGACTCGGCAAGGATCGCGCGTGATTACTGGATGCTCCGCTTTTGCGGAGCATGACATATGAGGGATGGTCATGGCTGGTTGAGCGCCGCGCGCACCCGCGCCACCACGTCGGGAGGCGTGCGGGCGAGCGCCGCCACTGCTGCCTGGACCTGTTCTCCCGTCAGCGGATCGACCTCGAAGCCGATCTTGGCGGCGTCGCTCGTAAAGCCTTCGTCCTTCATCGTCGCATCAAAGGCGCGGCGCAGGGCTTCGACGCGATCGGCCGGCACGTCCGGCGGCAGGAAATAGGGCCGGCCGTATTCGGTGCGGCCGAACAAGAGCATCAGCGCCTGACGGTCGGCTTCCGATTTTGCGAGGTCGAGCATCAGCGGCACGTCGGGCAGGAGCCGGTGCCGCGCGGCGCCGAACTGGGCGATGACCGTGATCTTCTTTTCCGTCACCCATTGCGGCGCCTGGGCGTTGAGCGCGAACCAGCCGAAGCCGGCGATGCCCTCGACCTCGCCGCGCTCGAGCGCCTCGTTCATTTGCGGCGTCGAGGCGTAACCCGGCACGATCTTGAATTTGGTGCCGAGGATTGCGTTGGTGAGCTGCGGGAAATCGTTCATGGTGGTGCCCGGCGTTGTGGCGCCGACGACGAGCTGTTTGCGCAGCACGTCGGCGAGGCTTTGCACCGGCGCGGTGTGCCAGACATAGGCGACGTAAGGCTCGCTGTGGGTCGAGCCGAGCCAGATCAGTTTTGCAGCATCGAAGTGCGCCGCCGCAGGCTGCAATAGCGGCGCCGCCGGAATGCCGTTGAGCGGCACGCCGATCGCGGTGCCGTCGTTGGGGCCGAGCGCGAAAAGCTGGTTGACCATGAGCAGCCCGCCGGCGGTCGGCTGGTTTTGCACGATGATGCTCGGGTTACCGGGAATATGTGCCGGCATGTGGCGCGCCACGATGCGGGCAAGCAGGTCATAAGTGCCGCCCGGCGCCGAGCCGACGATGAAGCGTATCTGCTTGCCGCGGAAGAAGCTCGCAACGTCGTCGGTGGCATCGGCCGGGGCACTGGCCGTCAGTAACGCGAGGACGAGAACGAGAAGACGCACCGCACTATTTCCAAAGCATCTTCGTCGCCAAGTCCGCGCCCTGGCGCAGCGCTTTGAATTTTTCCCACACCACGGTGGGATGCACCTCGGTGCGGTACAAAGCCTGCGAGGAGAAACCGCAATCGGCGGCGGCGATGACATTTTCCCGGCCCACCAGCTTGGCGAAGCGCACGATGCGCTCGGCGATCAATTCCGGATGCTCGACGATATTGCTGGCGTGCGTGATCATGCCCGGACAGATCACCTTGCCGTCGGCGAGCTTTACGCGCTCGAACAGATGGTATTCGTGCTCGTGGCGCGGATTGGCCGCTTCGAAGCTGTAGGAGCCGGCGTTGATCTTGAGCACGTATTCGATGATATCGGCCAGCGCCGCCTCGTAAAGCCGCGGCCCTTCATTGATGCCGTAGCAGGTGTGGAAGCGCACCCTGTCCGGCGGGATGCCCTTGAGCGCGGTGTTGGTCGCCTCGACATAGATCTCAGCGCGGCGCCGCATCTGCGCGCGGTCGAGATCGGGCTCGAAGAAAATATCCGGCAGGAACGGATCGTCGATCTGCACCAGAATGCCGGCGTCGGTGATGGCGCGGTATTCCTTGCCGAGCTCGGCGGCGAGCGCGTGGAAATACTCCTCGTCGGATTTGTAATATTCGTTGATGCCGACGCCCGACGGCGCGGTCGCCGGCAAGAAGACGTGATGGTTTGGCACGCCGGCTAAGGCCGCCGCCTGCTTGACGTTGTCGATGTCGGTCTGGACGAGCTTTTCGCCGCGATATTTCACCGGCGCGACGCACACCACCGGCGCCAGCCCGACGATGGCGCCGCCCATCATCGCCTGCTTGAAATACTCGGCATAATATTCGGGAAACGCCGCGACCTCTTGCTGGAACAGTTTCATCTTCTGGTCGGGACGGCGCTCGAACCCTTCGAGGCGCTCCTGGATATAGGTGAAGAAGCCGGGCTTTGAGAATTCGCCGTCGGTAACGATATCGATGCCGCATTCGGCCTGCTTGCGCACGGTGTCGGCAACCGACGTCCGCAGCAGCGCGTCGTAGGTGTTCTTGTCGTAGGGCTGGCCTGAATATTTCGCCATCATCAGATCGAGCAGCGCGTGCGGCCGCGGCAGGCTGCCGATGTGGGTGGTCTGAATGCGGTCGGTGTTTTGCTGCAAGGTCATGGTTTGCTCATGCGGGTACGCGGTGCGCGGCCGAATTTTTGGCGGCGAGGCTATCGAACAGGCGGCCACGGCAATTGCGCCGGTCGGCTATACCGAGCAGCCACAGCGCCTCCCAGATCACCGCCTGATTGCTGGTCACCACCGGGCGGTCGAGCTTTTGCTCGATCTCCTCGATGACCGGGAACACGGAAATGTTGGCGCAGCTCAGGAAATAGGCGTCGGCATCTGGCCGCGCCGCCTCGAACGCGCGGTCGCGCCAAAATTGCGGCGGCGTCGCGCAATATTCGTCGCTGCCTTTCATGGCAAAACCGCGGGCGTGCACCACGTCATAGCCCGCCTCGCGCAAAAAACCTGCTTCCTCTTCGGTGACGTGGGCGCTGTACGGCGTCAGCAGCACGATGCGCCGCGCGCCGAGCACATCGAAGGCATGGCGGATGGCGCTCGCCGTCGTCGTCACGTGGGTCGCGCCGGCGTCGCGCAAAGCGCCAAGGAGCTTTGCTTCGCCGGCAACGCCCTCAGAAGTGGAATTCGCGGTGCAATGAAAGGCGACGACGTCGCAGCGAGCGTCGGTGAGCGTGGCAGCTGCCTCCTTGACTTGCGGCAGCAGCGCATCGAAGCCGACCCGATGGGCGCCAGTCATGCGCAGCCGCGCCACGTGCGCAGTGACGCCAGGCGGCACATGGCGCACCATCTCCTCTTCCACCATGCGGTTCGAGGACGGGATGATCAATCCGATGCGCGCCGTCATGCTGGTGACCTTGGCGTTTCCAAATGTGTTCCGACTTCGGGTTCTAGCCTAGCATGGCGCCGCGGGCACCGGGAGCGCGCCATGACGCATCGGTCATATCGCTTACATGCCTTCGCTTGGCTGTGCGCGCTGATGCCCTTCGCGCTTGCCGCGGCCCACGCCGGAGATGCACCCGCGCTGCCCCGTTATGTTCGATGTTTGACCTAATTGTGTCGCGGCATTATCGAGGCTGAGCCGGAGACTGGTTTATGCCTTCAAACTCGATAGGCTGAAACGTTCAATGATCTGTAGTCATTGCAACACGCCACCGAACGCCGCGCCCTCGGTAGCGTTCGCCCTCCCAGCCGGCTTGACCAACGGCGGTGTCACGACATGGGCTCTTGCCCTCTCAAAAAGACTAAACCAAAAAAGCCATTCATCGAAACTGATTTGTCACAGTGCGTGGCCAGGTCGCGCCACATTCAAGTCTGATGACAGAAGCGACGTTATTTATTGTGACGGATTAGCATGGGGTGCCGGCATCGATGCAATTCGTGGCTTTCTGCCCACTTACTCGGCAATCAAAGCGAAACTCTTCATTCCGAACTGGTCATGGGGAACGTATGGGACAGTTTCTCTCATGAGTCTTAATGAGGGTTGTGACATACGTGTCATCGCTTTTGCCCATTCGGACCAGGACCATTACTACGACCTCTTAACCTACTACGAACCGATCATAAGCAAGTTTGTTGGTGTGAGCGAAACAATCTGCGAACACCTTCGGTATCTTTTGCCTTCTCGCGTGAACGATATTTGCAAGCTCATGTATCCGGTTGCAGTTCTAAACGAAAACAGAAAACTCAATCATAAAAAGCCGCTTACAATTACGTATGGAGGGAGAATAGAGCAGCGGCAGAAGCGAATATTGGACTTAATTGCGCTATCGGAGCTACTCGCATTGAAAAAAGGAAACTACCATTTCAAAATTGCCGGCGACGGGCCGCAATTGGCCCAGCTTACCGAGCATTTCGAGAAGAAAGAATATTCAAACGTCTCGATTGAATTCTTAGGATTAGTTGCTCACGAGAGGATGACGGATTTATGGGCAAGTTCGGACATCAGCATACTTTTCTCTGATTTCGAAGGGATGTCGATTTCCATGCTCGAAAGCATGGGACAAGGATGCGTGCCTATTGCAACAGACGTAAGCGGCGCCAAAGAAAAAATCACGCATGGCCAAACTGGCTTTATCGTTGCCGTTGGTGACGTAGCCGCCATGGCGCAAATCATTGCTGATCTTGACGCGAACAGGGCTCGTATTGAGCAAATTTCCAATGCCTGCATTTCGTCCGTTCGCGATCACCACAGATTTGATGCTTATGATCAGGAGTTCGTAAAAATTATGCAGGAGTGCATGAGCGGGCCATCCGCCAGGTGGCCTGGAACCAAGGCAATAGTGCCGAATTAAAATTCGTCGACAGACTTTTCAATCACCCAGCACGGACCAAAGTAGTCGTACATATTAAGGAGCCGCCAGCTGCCAACCGAGGATAAACGTGGTCAAGCGCAGATAGCCAACTTTGACCGTGCAGAGGCTGGTTACGTGGCGGAACGAGCCGGTTCAGCCGATACCGTCCACGTCGCCTGTTGCTTCGATCGGAAAATGGAATTGCCGTTTCTGGTTCTCGCCAGCTCACTCAAAAGACATCTGAAGGGCGATCGAAAGGTCGTCGTGCATGCCTTCCATTCCGATCCTATCGCACACGACCTGGCTTATTTTGTCGGGCTCAATTCCGCAACGTTTGAGCTTCGATTGCGGCAAATCGAGAATCGGTTCCATGGCCCAGTTACCTGGCCAAGCCATCTGACGGCGGCGACGTTACTGCGGCTCCTGTTGCCTTCGGTTCTAAAAGACATCGATCGGGTCGTTTATCTCGACTGCGACCTTGTTGTTCTCAACGACATCGCGGCGCTCTACGATACGGATTTATTGGACTCACCATTGGGGGCATGTTTGGATTTCTGGCTCACCGGCGGCCCCCCCTTCGCTCCTCCCATAGGAGGCTGGAGTGTCGAGGACTGGCACAAATTTTTGCGTGATGTCGTCAGGCTCGCCGACTGTAAAGCCTATTTCAATGCCGGCGTACTGGTGATGGACCTCAACAGGTTCCGCAACACCGGCCTCATTCACGCCGCCGAAGAGTTCCTTGAACAGACAAATTATAAGACGGTGTATGTCGACCAGGATGCGCTGAACCACGTGATTAACGGCGCATTTGTCAGGTTGGATTCACGCTGGAACGTCCTTGGCAATCGCCGCGAAATCGACTTTAACAACGCGGACCGTGAAATCGCGGCCTCGGCCCCTCCAAGCCATTCCGAGCCGTGGATCATACACTATGCCGGCCCCTACAAGCCCTGGAGTTGCGAGGGGCGGCGGAGCGCATTTTGGAATCGGCGGTTCTGGCTGGAGGCCGCGGAATCCGCGGTGTTGCCGCTGCTGGTGCGGGCCTATCTGGAAACGTGCAAGCGGCGCGGCTTGACCAAGCTGCAGCCCGCGGCTGTCCTTTTGTCGAGCGGCAAGCCGCGACTGCGCAAACGCGACATTGTCGCGCATGCGGAAAAATACCGATCTTTTACCGAGGCAGCACAGGCCAGCGAGTCGATCGCCCGGGATCTTGATCGCCGACCTGAAAGAACCAATGCAGACGCCGCGCTTGTCGCGATCGACGTTATGAGCACCCGCGGCGGACTCCGCGATGGCGA
>JBEKKM010000220.1:0-5863 GCA_050010715.1 Xanthobacteraceae bacterium
CGCGGCGCCAACGTCGTTCTCGAAGTGCAGCCTGAGCTTGCGCGGCTATTGTCGCCGCTGCCCGGCGTCGCCGCGGTGATCGCGCGCGGCAAACCTTTGCCGCGGTTCGATTGTCATTGTCCGCTGCTGAGCTTGCCGCTGGCATTTGCCACGGAGTTGGCGACGATCCCGGCGCAAATCCCCTACGTCGCGCCGGCGGATCACGACGTCGCGCTGTGGCGTGAGCGCCTGCCGCGCCGCCGCCCACTGATCGGCCTGGCATGGTCTGGCGAACGCTCGCACGACAACGACCGCAATCGCTCACTGCGTCTGGAAACATTGCTGCCCTTGCTGCAAACGCGAGACGTGACCTTCGTCAGCCTGCAGCACGAAGTGCGCGACGAAGACGCTGACCTCCTTCAAGACCAATCGGCGGTCGTTCACATCGGCGATCGGTTCCGCGATTTCGCCGATACCGCCGCCGCGGTCTCGCTGCTCGATGCGGTCATATCGGCGGACACGGCGGTCGCGCACCTCGCCGGCGCCATGGGCAAATCGCTTTTACTGTTGCTGCCGTTTGGCGCCGACTTCCGTTGGCTGCGCGAGCGCGACGACAGCCCGTGGTATCCGACCGCGCGGCTGTTTCGCCAGCCGGCATTCGGCGATTGGACGAGCGTCGTTGCTCTATTGCGGCAACAATTGATGCACGCGGAGTTTTTTCAGTCGGCGCATAGGCGATCGGCGTAACCGCATCTTCGCTTAAGTCAAAAACCTGTCGCAATTGTTTCACCGTTGCCGGGGATGGTCCGATATCGCAATGAAATCATCAGCACGGGAGCAGGCGATGGACAGTCACGAGATTCACGAACACCATGAGAAAGCCGCGGAACATCACGAACATGCCGCGAAACATCATCGCGAGGCGGCCAAGCACGCCAAGGCCGGCGATCACGAGAAATCTGCGCACCACTCCCATGCCGCGCACGGACATTCGTTGCATGCGCACGATCACCACGGTCATGCGTCGAAATTGCACGCAGAGCATCACGGCTAGGTGTCATTGCGAGCGAAGCGAAGCAATCCAGTGGGGCGGCGCGGTCCGGATGGCTTCGTCGATTCGCTCCTCGCAATAACGGTAAAACACTCGCGGCCTCCGGCGGGGAGCTGCCGGAGGCCGCGCCGTATCGCGGCTTTGGTCGCGCTAGCTCGACCTAAGCCGCGGGGAGGTCAGAACGGCAAGATCACGTCCATCACCTGTTGCCCGTAAGGCGGTTGCTGGAAGTCGGTGATCTGGCCGCGGCCGCCATAGGCGACGCGCGCCTCGGCGATCTTCGGCAGTTCGATGGTGTTGTCGCTGTCGATGTCCTCCGGGCGCACGACACCGGCGACGACCAGCTCGCGGACTTCGTAGTTCACCCTGATCTCCTGCTTGCCCTCGATCACCAGGTTGCCGTTCGGCAGCATTTGCGTCACCACCGCGGCCATATTGGTCAGCAACGATTCCTGCCGGTTGATAGAGCCCTTGCCGTCGGTCGAAGACTCGCCGTTGGTGGTCAACAGCGCTCCCGGCAGCACCGCCTTGGCCGGATTGGTGATGGTATTGGCGCCGATGAAATTGGTGATGGCGGAATCTTCCGTGGTGCTGCGGCTGCGCTGGGTCTCGTTCTCGAACTGCGCGGTGTCGTTGATGTTGACCTTGACGGTCAAAATGTCGCCGACCTGATGGGCGCGCTGGTCCTTGAAGAATGCGCGCGAGCCGTTGCGCCACAGTGAATTGGGATTGTAGGTCGCCGGCTGCGGCGTCGGCATCGGCATCTGCACCGGCTTGTAGCCTGGCTTGGTGGTCGGATTGTCCATCGCCGAGAGCGGCGGCTGCTCACCGATCGCCTTGAGGCGGTCGAGCGATGAGCAGGCGGAGTTGATCACAGCCACGGTCGACAGCAGCGCACAACGCAGCAGCACAACGCGTTTCGACATCGGACTACCTTTCACTCAAGCTCTACTCACTCGGATCCTTCATTCGGCTCGGACGCGAGCTTCGGCGCGTTATCGACGACGCGGGTGGTCACGGCGCCGACGGTGACGCGGCCCGGTGCGGAAATCACGCCCTGCACGGTGCGCTTGGATTCGGCATTGAGCACGCCGATCGTGTCGCCGAGCGCGCCGGCTTCCTGGGCCTGGCCGCGCAAGGTCAGCACCAGCCCCGGCGCCTGATAGACGATGGTCACGGTGTCGTTGCGCGCCACGATCTCGGGCTTCATCAGGTCGGCCATGTGCAACGGCTGATCCGGGCGCAGCTGCTGCCGTGCCGCGAGCCCGACCACGGCGCTCATATCGGTGATGGCGCCGCCTTCCGTCTTTGGCCGCCGCACGATGGCGAGATCGGATTCTTTGAGCACCTGGCCGCGTTCCACCGGGTGCTGCACCGTCACGGCGGGGACCGTCTCCAGGGCGGTGCCGGTATAGTGCGCCGGTTGCCGGTGCAGCGTCACGCTCGACGGCAGGTCGAACGTCACGTCGAAACGCGTCGTGCGCGGGTCATAGGTGAGGCCGAGCACCTGCAAATCGCCGGTCGCGTCGGGCTCGACTTGCAAGTCCCGGACGTCGCGGTCGAAATAAATCGTGACATTGCGCGCTTGGCCCAGGCCGAAATGACCGGACAACGACTGCGACACGCGTGCCGAAATCTCCTGCGCGGTGATGGTGCGGCTGGCGCGCGTGACGATGACTTCGCTGAGGCCGCGGGTGTCGATGTCGACGAGTTGATGGGAACGGATCGCCTCGACGATGCGGTCGGTCGCCACCACGCCGCGGGTGCCGAGGTCGGGCGAGCGGAAGATCGGCACATCGGCCACCGCGCCGGCATTGTCGATCAAGTCGCCGATGCGCACGACGTCGCCGGTGACGGTGACGCTCGAGCGCAGCGCCGGCGGTCCGCTCTGTGCTGCGGCGGCATCGGCGAGCGGCGACGCCAGCGCAAGCAGGAAACCGAAAGTGAGGATGCGGGCGCGGATCATGACATTGACCTTTCTCAGCGCATCAGCTGCGAGGTCGTCTGCAGCATCTCGTCGGCCGCGGTGATGACCTTGGAATTCATCTCGTAAGCGCGCTGCGCGGCGATGAGGTTTGAGATTTCGGTCACGGCCTGGACGTTGGATCCTTCGAGGCTGCCCTGCAGCAGGGTGCCCGACCCGTTCGTTGCCGGCAGGCCATCCTGCGGCGTGCCGGACGCCGGTGTCGCGGTGAACAGATTGCTGCCGTTCGCCTGCAGGCCGGCATCGTTGGTGAAGGTCGTGAGCGTGAACTGGCCGAGGATGGTCGAAGTCGTGCTGTTGGGCAGCGTCACCGAGACTTGACCCTGGTTGTTGATGGTGAGGCCAGTCGAGTTCGGCGGCACGGTGATGGTCGGCTGGACCACGTTGCCGCCTGCGGTGACAATGCGGCCCTGGGCATCCATCTGGAACGAGCCGTCGCGCGTGTAGCTGAAGGTGCCGTCGGGCATCAGGATCTTGAACCAGCCGGTGCCCTGGATCGCGACATCGAGCGTGTTGCCGGTCTGCGACAGCGTGCCTTGGGTCATCAGCCGCGGCGTGCCGACGGTCTTGACGCCGGAGCCGAGCTCGATTCCGACCGGCAGGATGTTGCCCTGGTCGGACGCCTGGGCGCCGATGCGCTGCACGTGCTCGTAGATGAGGTCCTGAAACTCCGCACGCTGGCTCTTGAAGCCGGTCGTGCTCATGTTGGCGATGTTGCCGGCGATGACCTGGACCTGGAGGTCCATCGCCGCCATTCCGGTCGCTGCGGTATCGAGCGCACGCATGTTACGTTCTCCTGGACCTTAGGAACTGGTCGGCTGCTGCGACAGCTGTTGCAGCGCGTTGCGGCGCTGGTCGCCCTGCTGCTGCAGGATGGCGGCGATGTCGCTGTAGCTGCGGGTGATCTGGATCATGCGCGCCATCTCGGCGACGGCGTTGACATTCGATTTCTCCACCGCGCCTTGGACGACGCGAGTGCCGGCCGGCGGCGGACCGGCGTTGACGCCGGCCGGCGCCATGAAGGTGGAGCTGGCATCCTTCTGGAGGAGCTGCGGTTGATCGAAGCCGACGATCTGCAGCTTGCCGCGCTGCGAGTCGGTGGTGCTGGCGCCTTCGCGTACGGTGATGATGCCGTTCTGGCTGATGCTGATGTCGTGATCGCCGGGCTGGAACGTGATCGGGCCGCTGTCGCCGAGCACCTGATTGCCTTCGCTGGTGACGAGCTGGCCGGTGGCGTTGATCGAGAGCGCGCCGTTTCGGGTATAACGCTGGCCGCGCGGCGTCTGCACCGTCAGATAGCCCTTGCCGTCGATCGCGACATTGAGCGGATCGCCGGTGTGCTGGATGGAGCCAGGGCTGAAATCGATCCAGGTGGCGCGATCCTGCACGAAGCTGACTTTCCGGTCGCTGCCGGAAAATCGCTGGTCGGCGGCGCCCGGCATCAAATATTCGCTGAACGCCGCCTTGTCGGCCTTGAAACCGGTGGTGTCGATATTGGCGATGTTGTTGGCGACGATGTCGAGCTCATGACTGAGCGCCATCTGCCGCGACAGGCCGACGAGAAGGGCATTCTCCATCGGATACTCTCCCCTTGAAGCGAGGACGATGCCGTCTCCTGGGCATCCTCATCGCGTGCGCCGCCCGCTCTCCCAAGCAGCGGCAAGGGGTGAATTGCAGAAGCCGTGCCAACAGAGGAAACTAAGTCTTATCAATATGTTATGTCTGATTGGCGGTGCGCCAGAGCGGGCAGAAAGCGCCATCGCGGCGGCACAACCCGGCAAATAATTCCTGCCGGGCGGGCCGCGGCAAGTATCCATTAACCATTCCTGCCTAGCGTGGCTTTCGAGCGCGCCACATCCGTTGGCGCAGAGTCGCGCCCGCGGCATTTGTTCTGCGTTTATCCTGCCGACTGCGTGCGCCCTCACGCAAGCTGGAGCGGTGATGGCAACGAAGAACGAAACGCCGGCCGAGGCCGACAAGGAAGAAGCCGAAGGCCAAGAGGCGAAAGACGCCGCCGCGCCGAAGCGGCGCTTCTCGCTCAAGCTCATGATCATGATGGCCGGCGGCGTCGTCGGTCTCTGTGCGCTTGGCGGTGGCGGCTATTTCTTCTTCGGCCACCACGGCAATACCGCGGCCGCCGCCACCACGGTCAAGCCTCCGATCTTCGTCGACATGCCCGACGTGCTGGTGAACCTGTCGTCGAGCGGCGGCGATCGCACCCAATATCTCAAGGTGAAGATCGCGCTGGAATTGCCCGACGAGGCGGTCTCGGCGCAGATCCAGCCGATCATGCCGCGGCTCCTCGACACGTTTCAAACTTATCTGCGCGAATTGCGGCCGACCGATCTCGACGGCTCGGCCGGCCTCTATCGGCTCAAGGAGGAACTGACGCGGCGCGTCAACGCCTCGATCGCGCCGAACCGGATCAACGCCGTGCTGTTCAAGGAAATCGTGGTGCAGTGAGGAACAACAAAATCCTCACGCGCAAGCAGCGACCGTAAACCGATGGCAGCAAAAGACCAGATCGACCAGGACGCGCTCGCCGCCGAGTGGGGCGTAGCGCTCGACGCCGAGCAGCAAGCGGCGGGGGAAAACGCGCCCGCGGCCGAGCAGCCCGGAGGCGAGGCCGAGGCCATGGCGAGCCACTGGGCCACCATGGTCGACGACGGCCAGTTCATCCAGGCCGCCAAGGGCGGCGCCGAACGTATTCTGACGCAAGAAGAAATCGACTCGCTGCTCGGCTTCAGCCTGGCCGACGTCAATCTCAACGACAATTCCGGCATCCGCGCGATCATCGACTCGGCGATGGTCTCCTACGAGCGCCTGCCGATGCTGGAAATCGTCTTCGA
>JBEKKM010000221.1:0-5589 GCA_050010715.1 Xanthobacteraceae bacterium
TCCACGCTACCGCACCTCAATTGCATCCGACCATGTTGTGCACAAGAGGGCATGCGCAAGCCGCCTGATGCGGTAAATTGAGCGTGTCGGATTGGGCGTGAGAGCGGCTTAAATCAATACAGCCCGCGGCCGTTCAAAAGATCGACGCCGTCCTCGCTTGAGGGCGTCGCGGCAAACGACATGGACGTACCGGTCGACGCGGTGGTGGCCGGCGCCCCCAAGAAGCGGGGACCGCGCACGGGCGGCGGCTGGGACGGGAACGGCGGGATTATGGAGGTGGAGGCAAGCTTGACGTTCCACGGCGCCGGCGCCGGCTCGTGGTCGCGCAACGTCGCTTCGAGGATGCGGTCGTCGGAGCCTTCCACCGGCGCGCGGCCGACATATTCGACGCGCACCGGCACGGTGCCGCGATTGTAGAAGCCGAGCAGGTGCGCCGCCCGCGTCGACACGTCGATGAGGCGGTTGTGGGCATAGGGCCCGCGGTCGTTGACGCGCACGATCAGCGATTTGCCGTTGGTCAGGTTGGTCACCCGCACATAGCTCGGCAGCGGCAAAGTGGTATGGGCGGCCGTGATTCCGTCCTTGTCGAAAATCTCGCCGTTGGCGGTATAGCGGCCGTGGAAATCGTCGCCGTACCACGACGCCAGCCCCTCGGCGCGATAGTTCGGGTCGTCCTGCGGAAAATAGGTTTGGCCGCCGACCACATAGGGCTGGCCGACCCGGTATACGCCGCCGCCTTTGGGTACCGGCTCGCCCGGCGGCACCACACGTTCGCTCGAGGAGACGCCGTAACGCGCATCGACCCGCGACGAACTGCTGCAATGGGCGAGCAAAAGGCTCAAGCCGGCGCAAGCGCCGACCGTTGCAAACCGCCGCACTGCCGCGCGAACTCGACCCCGCATCGTCCCCGTACCCGTCGGAAAGGTATCGGGGGCTAGCGTGGTCAGAATGTGGCATAAATGGGCGAGCCGCCGCCCATAGTGAACGGATCATTGCGAGCGCGGGCCGGCAACGTTGGCGCTATTCGTAAAGCGGCTTGGCCAGCGCCACGATCGCGGGCGGCACGTCGACCAGTTCGTTGACGATTTTCTCGGCCTCCTCGCCGGTCAAGGGATGGACCGGAAGCTGCTGCTTCGCCATCTCGGCGAGGTAAGCCGGATCCTTCATGGTGTCATCGAACGCCTTGCGGATGATCGCCAGATGATCCGCCGGCATCTCCTTGGACATGATGAACGGCCGGCCCACCTCGTCGCCGCCGTTGAGGAGATTGAGCAGCTTTTGCTGCTCGTCGCTCGTGGCAAAGGTGCCGATATAGACGGCGCTCTCGGGGATCTCGTCGACACGCTTACGGGTGAAGCGGACGAAGGAATGGGCCAGCTTTTTGTCGATCCATTCGAGCGGGATGCTGCTGTAGGAGCCGCAATCGCCGTCGAGCGCGCCCTGCTCGATCGCCAGCCGCTGCTCGGCGCTGCCCGGATAGCCCATGATCTGTTTGACCGGCGCGTGAAACACTAGGCGCAAAGTCGCGCCGTTGATGTAATTGCCGGAGGATTTTCCGGTCGAGCCGAGGATGAACTCCTTGCGGTGCATCATCTCGTCCCAGGTTTTCGGCCCCTGGTCGCCATAGCTGTAGCAAACCCGGTAATCCGGCGTGACGACGCCGACCCAGGCATATTTGCGGAAATCGACACCGATCTTTTCCGGCTGGACGATGGATTCGGTCACCATGCCCGGATTGAAGATGCCCATGACGGTGCCGTCTTTCGGCGCGGTCAGGTTGAGATAGCGCACCGACGTCAGGCTGCCCGCGCCGGGCATGTTCTGCACGATGACGGTCGGATTGCCGGGAATGTGGTTGCCGATATAGCGCGAAAGCACCCGCGCATAGTTGTCGTAGCCGCCGGCGGGCGAGAAGCCGACGACGATGGTGAAGAGCTTGCCCTTGTAGAAATCGTCGGCGCGCGCTTGCGGCATGAGCGCCAGCACCGCAATCAGCAGCATCGAAAGACCAAACGCGCGGCTCTTGGACATCGCCATCCCTATCGCCATTGTTGTCGCCGTTTTTGCGGCCTCGTTGCGGTAACCGATACTATCGCGCCTCTTGCCGCCATCTGCTGCGACAAAACGCTGCCGATCTCAAGGAAAATCAAGCGACTGCGGGGAAACGTTGCGTTTTCACGCGATACCCCACACATTCGCGGTTGGCGCGACCCGGGTTACGCCATGCCGCGTGCGCCGGTTTCGTTGAGGATTTGCCGATAAACTCGGTGTATTCGATAGACCGATCTTGGAAGGGTGGCCGAGTGGTTTAAGGCACCAGTCTTGAAAACTGGCAGACCTGCAAGGGTCTCGTGAGTTCGAATCTCACCCCTTCCGCCATTACGCCCGTCCTCTCCGTGATTAAGTACGTTGCCTCATCCGACGGGCACCAATGTGCCTCCCATATTCACCGCAAAATAGTATCGAACGTGGGTGCTCCGTCTTTGCCCTTCCGGAAAATCTACGACGCCAACTTTGTCCTCCCAGCCCGCCGTTACATGCCTGCTTGCGAGGAAGGCCATCACGTCCTCGCCGATCCGCAAAATGCTACGCAACATTTGATGCATGAAGATCAGCACTGGAACGTTGGGTTCCGGCGTGTCTCGATGAACCACCTCGATCATCGGAGAATCAATCTGCGCCGTGGCAGTCATCTTAAAGTCGAGGACGACGATCCTCTGATCATGCTTGGGGTGCTCAATGCAATGACGACAATTTCGAATGAACTGGGCAAATTTCGCGATCGCATTTAGGTGTTCCAACTCTTTTTGCTCGAGCTTATGCGCCGTCTCTGCAGCCTTTACGAAACTGTCGAACCACGCCTTACCTGGGGGCATGGGATAGAATATCTGACATAGCGCCAGCAAACGCTGTACGCCGTGCTCTAATCGCTGAATGAATGATTTGACTTTGCCCGGGACGTCGGGAATGGACGGAAGTAAAACCGTCATGCCTGCAGTTTTTTGCTCTTCGAACGCAGCTATTGCTGCATTGTGCTCGGTCGTCAGATTCTCGAACAGAGCAACGGCCGCAATAACCTCGTCGAAAAAATTTAGAGATGCAGAAAGTGATTCAGATTTATCAAATCGGCTGTCCAGCCTACCTCTTTCAAAAAGATACTTGGCCGTGATGAGTATCCGCCCGACGACTTCGGACGAAGAGCCAACCGAATAAAGTTTCTGTTGAGTGTGCGGAACGGCAATATTTGTGCGTCCGGGGTCAACCTGATCGGCAAGCTGGTATTTATATATGGCTTTTTCTTTGATCATTAAGAGCGAATGCCCAACGTTGAAGAAATCCTCGATAGCGCCCTCGTCGTTCGTGCCGACCGTGCCCGAGATCGCAGAGTCCCGCTTTAAATCTATCGGCCTTTTCGGAGTCATGAGATAAACTCAATTTTCCAGGGTATTGCCGCTGGCAGCATATAAAACCTCGAAGGCAATAGATAATGCCGAGCAAACGCCCCATCCAGAGCAATTCGGATCGTCGCGAAAATGAGAGAAAATGGCACCCCTTCCGCTACAATGCCGTATAATCGAAATCAATCGTGCCGATCACATATGGATGAAAGCCATGAGCGATAGGATGGACCATCTCAGCCAGACCGACGAAGATATTTTTGTCCCAAAATATTCCGACGAGGATTTGGAAGCTGCGGTGGGCAATCCGCAGGCTTTTCCGACTTTCACCTGTTCGCAACCGATGTGCGCGACCGGCGGCGGCTGCGGCACTTGGCCGGGAAACTGATCGCGGCAACCGGCAGCAAATGGTCGGTAGTGTCTCAGTTTGAAATTTGGGCGCACGGCGTCGGGAGGGGCGCTATGCTCCCACCACGCCCAGAGGAGGCCCCAACGGCGAGCGGCCGACGTTATCGGCAACGCGGTTTATATGACGGATGTTTGAATGCGGTTTTTCCTTTATGAAATCGTCGCTCGCATCGTCGCAATCTATTTGTGCCTCGATTGCAGTCGCAAACTGTGGTATGGCCTTGCCGAGAGAAAAATCGCGTACTTCAACCCTCATTTACTAGACTGGTCGAGTTGGGTTGCTGATAGAGATGCCGCGCCGGTCCAGTACTGGATACAAATCGGCATCCAGATAATTCTCGCGGTTTCGTGCCTCTTTGTTGCGATATTTGGGTGGTGGCAGCCAAACGCCTGAGCATTCGCTGATGCGCTATGGCCGACCGTTACAGCGGACCATTTGCCCCCTTCCGAAAATTCAAGCTGAGACACCGCCAAATAGCCACGACGCGGGACAATCCGCCGCGAATCCGATAACGTTTTGATTCGTCGAATCACTTCGCCCCGGCTCGGGCGGGAGGGCGTCGGGTGATGAGCACGATCATCACGGTTGCCACCATGAAAGGTGGCAGTGGCAAGAGTACGCTGGCAAGCTGCCTCGCGGTGCATTGGCATTTGCGCGGGCGGCATCCGACGCTGATCGACGCCGATCCGCAGCGCTCGATCATGCGGCTTGCGGCGCGCGAACGCGCGCTCGGCGGCGTCGCCGTGGTCGAGGACGCGACCGAAGAAGCCTCGAAGACGGCGCGGCGTATCGCCGGCAACGGCAGCCTGGTCGTCATCGACACCCCCGGCTTTCGCTCGCGGACGACGCTCGATTGCCTCGCGGCCGCGGACTTCCTGCTGGTCCCCGTAAAACCGTCGCCGTTCGACGTTGACCGCATGCTCGACACGCTGAGCATCCTCACCGACCGGCCTGACGGCCACCGCCCGCTGTTCCGCTGTCTGCTGACGCAGACCACCCGCGATTCCGTCATCGCCAAGCACATCCGTGCCGAGCTCGCCGACGCCGGCTTACCGGTGCTCCAAAGCGAGATGTCGAACCGGGTCGCCTATCCGGAAGCCGCGCTGTGGGGCGCGACGCCAAGCCTCATCAGCTGGAAAGGCCCCGCGGCGAAGGAGATCGCCGCCATCGCCGACGAGGTCGATATGGTGCTCGGCGCCCAGCAGGCCGCCGCATGACCAGAAAGCCGCTGCCGAAAGCCATCGTACGGCCGCTCGACAGTCTCCGCGTCGCCAGAGGCTCAGCGCGCGGCGAAGCGCCCCTGCCCTCGCGGGCTTTGCCGCACGATGCGGTCGAGCCGGAGCCGGCGCTGCAGGTATCGTCGGCGCCGATCGCCAACGATGCCGCGCCGGCGATCTCGCCGGCCGCGCGGCAATTCGCGGCGAAACGGCGGGCGGTGGCGCGCAAAATCGTCGAGCGTCACAGGAACTATGCGGCTGTTGGCGGTCTTCTGCCGCTGCCGATCGTCACCGTCGCCGGCATCACCGCCATCAACTTGCGAATGGTGAAACTGCTCAGCGATCTCTATGGCGTGCCATTCCAGCGCGACCGCAGCCGCGCCATCATCGTCGGGTTGATCGGCGGCGCCGTGCCGACCGGGCTCGGCGTGACCACCGCGTCAACGCTCGCCTTCGTCATGCCGGGACCGGCGCTGGTGGGGCTTGCGGTTTCCGCCATTACCGCCGGCGCAATGACCCGCGGCATCGGCTTGGTCTTTGTCGAGCATTTTGCGAGCGGCGCCAT
>JBEKKM010000222.1:0-5553 GCA_050010715.1 Xanthobacteraceae bacterium
ACAGGCGCTGAGCGAAGACCCGCATCTGCGCGCCGGGCTCAACGTGCACGCCGGGCGCGTCACCCACCGCGCCGTCGCCGATGCGCTCAAGCTACCCTATGCGGATGCCGATCACGCGCTGCTGATCTGACCGAGCGAGAGCACGCGCTCTGCCCCAAATTAACATCGACGAATAACTTCCATCTATCCGCCAGTGTCCTTAAGTTCGATTTCGACGAAGGCCATGACGCCGGCGCCGGTATTGATGACGTCGTGCTCCACGCCGGCATTGCGGAAGTATGATTTTCCCTGTTGGAGCCGCGCGCGCGCACGGCGGCCGTCGGGCCCGATCAATTCCAATTCGCCGTCGAGGATGGGCACCACGACATAGTCATGAGCGTGCCGGTGATACCCAGTCGCAGCGCCGGGGTCGAAGCGCCATTCGGTGACGCGCAAATGGTCGTTGTCGAGCTGCACGGTCGGAACCGCTCGATTGTCGTTTATGAGGGTCCTCATTGCACTGCCGTCGGTCATTCTAGCCAATAATGCCAATCCGATGGAGGGCTCCACCGGAAATCCAGGCACCAGGAGCTCGTGCCGTCGCCTCGGCATATCAACTCTGCGCACCGCCACGGTCCGGGTGCGGACGGGCGGGCCAGAGTTGCGCCAGTCCGCGTGGCGCGAAGGTAACGAAGAGTACCAGAAGCACGCCATAGACCATGAGCCGGTAGTCGCCGAGGCCGCGCAGGGCCTCCAGCCCGAAGGTCACGACGAAGGCGCCGACCAGCGGCCCGATAATCGTGCCAATGCCGCCAACGAGGGTGATGACCAGAATAGTGACCATGATGGAGACGCCGATCGCGGAGTCAGGCGTCAGGATACGGAGGTAATGGGCGTAGTACGCTCCGGCGACTCCGGCGACGAACGAACTCGCAACGAAGGCGATGAGCTTGTAGCGCGTCGGATCGACGCCGAGGCTGTCGGCCGCTGCCTCAGCATCCCGGATCGCTTTGAGCGCGAGGCCGGTGCGGCCGCTGGCCAGCCAAATCAGGAACGCCATGGACAAGACCAGGAAGACGAGCGCGACATAGTAATACGCGACCTGGTCGCCGGCACCGAATGAGACGAGCCCGATCCCCGGCAAGGTGAAAGCCGTGAAGGGCGGGATGCCGGCGAGTCCGAGCGTCCCCCGCGTGAAGTCGGGCCAATTGGAGACGACGGCCTGCACGATCACGGCAAAGGCCAGGGTGACGATGGCGACGTGGGCGACTGACCGGATGCGCAGAACGGGAAGGCCGATGGCAAGGCCCGCGAGCGCAGCGACGCAGCCGGCAAACCATAGCGTGATCCAGGGGGTCAGCCCCGCGTGCATCGCGAGCAGCGCCGAGGCGTAGGCACCGAGCCCGAAGAAAGCTTGGTGGCCGAAGGTGAAGATACCGGCGTAGCCGTTGATCAGGTTCCAGCTGCCGGCCAGCATGGCGTAGAGCATACTCAGGATGAAAAGATGCAGCAGATACGGATTGTGCACAAAGAAGGGAACGATGCCGAGCAGACCGAGGATCGCGATGCTAGCGCCGTGCCGGCGCCAGGCTCCAGTTCGCCGCGCCATGGCTAGCTCCGCTCCTCGATGCCAAAGAGGCCCCAGGGCCGAACCCAGATCACCAGGACCAGGAAGGTAAAGGCAATGACGTCGCTCCACTCGGTCGACGAAAAGAGCACGCCGAGACTCTCGACGACCCCCAGGAGGATACCGCCGACGATGGCGCCACCGAAGCTGCCGAGCCCGCCGAGAATCACGACGACGAAGCCCTTGAGCAGCGGACTTAAGCCCATATACGGGTTGACCGCGGTAATCGGCGCGAGCATCGCGGCGGCCAGCGCCGCGAGCGCGGCTGAAAGCCCGAAGGTGAGCGTATAGATCGAGAGGATGTTGACGCCGTAAAGCTGTGCCGCGTCGGAATCCTGTGCGGTCGCGCGCAGCGCCAGGCCGAATCGGGTGTGCTTGAGGATAAACCAAAGCGCCATGATCGACGCGCAGGACACGCCCAGGATCAGCAGTCGCTGGTAGGCGATGCGGATGCCGAAGAGCTTGAACATGCCCTCGACGAAATAGGGCACATTCTGGAACTCCGGTCCCCACAGGTGGAGGGCCAGGTTCTGCAGAATGATCGACGTGCCCAGCGTCGCGATGATGGTCGTGAACTGCCAAACCGGGCGCGACAGCAAATGGTGGATGACGGTGCGTTCGATGACGACACCGAGCAAAAACACCACCACGACGGCGATGACCGTGGACAAGGCCGGATCGATGCCGAGCACGGCGTAGCAAAAATAGACCAGATAACCCGCCAGCATGAAGAACTCGCCGTGGGCGAAGTTGAGCATCTTCATGGTACCCCAGATGAGCGTCAGGCCGCTTGCGAAAAGCGCGTACATCGATCCCACGACGATGCCGTTGACGATCTGGGCGATGACAAGCTGGATCAGCATAGCTCAGAGCCCGAGATAGGATTGGCGCACGGATTCGTCGGCCAGGAATTCCGCCGTGATGCCGGATTTGACTACGGCTCCGCCCTCCAAGAGATAGGCGCGCGCCGCCGCCTTAAGGGCGAGCTGGGCGTTCTGTTCGACCAGGAGGACGGCGACCCCGCGCCGGTTGACGTCCCGGATGATGGCGAGGATCGTTTCGACAATCTTGGGCGCCAGTCCGAGCGAAGGCTCGTCGAGCATGAGCAGGCGCGGCCGCGCCATGAGCGCGCGCGCGGTCGCCAGCATCTGGCGCTCGCCGCCCGACAGCGTCCCGGCAAGCTGCCCGATGCGCTCCTTAAGACGAGGGAACAGCGCGCAGACCTCATCAATCAGCGCCGCCCGCTCCTTCCAGCTCGGCGCCCCATAGGCGCCCATCAGCAGGTTCTCGCGTACGGTC
This sequence comes from Xanthobacteraceae bacterium, assembly GCA_050010715.1. Classification (GTDB taxonomy): domain Bacteria; phylum Pseudomonadota; class Alphaproteobacteria; order Rhizobiales; family Xanthobacteraceae; genus BOG-931. The sequence continues at coordinate 2,906 of JBEKKM010000222.1, forward strand.
ATCTGGGCAAAGAGCCGCCGCCCCTCCGGTACATGGGCGATGCCGAGGCGGATGCGATGATGAGCCTGCATCCGCTCGACCGCTTCGCCCTGGAAGCAAATCCTGCCCGAGCGCGGATGGATCAAGCCGGAGATCGTACGCAACATGGTGGTTTTGCCCGCGCCGTTCGAGCCGATCACCGCAACGATCTCGCCGTCGCCCACTTCGAGACTGATATCGGCGAGCGCGCGCGCATCGCCGTAGTAACTGGAGACGCGCTCAAGGCTTAGCAGCGGCATCGAGGGCTCCCCCGAGATAGGCCTCGATCACCGCGGGGTCGCGCGACACCTCGGCCGGCGCAGCGTCGGCGATCAACCGGCCGCCGTGCAGCACGATGATGCGATCGGCGATGCTCATTACCGCGCGAAGAACGTGCTCGACGAAGATCACCCCGATGTTCTCCGCCTTGAGGCCATGCACGATGGCGGCGACCTCGTCGACCTCCTCCGGCGACAGCCCGCCCATCACCTCGTCCAGCAAGATGACTCGCGGTTCGGTGGCGAGCGCGCGCACCAGTTCAAGTCTCTTGCGGGCGCCGAGAGGCAGTTCCGCGGCTGGCGCGTGCATCCATTGCACGAGCCCGGCGCGCTCCAGCCAGGCGCGGGCGCGGACCGGGTCGCCGCCGCGCCCGCCACGGCGGCCAAACTCCAGGGCAACCTCGACGTTCTCAAGCACGCTCAGGGCGGCGAAGGGCTGTGGAATCTGGAAGGTGCGGGCGATGCCCATGCGGCAGCGGACGTGAGGCTTAAACCGGGTGATGTCGCGTCCGTCGAGGCGGATGCGCCCGGTAGAAGGCGGCAGAGCGCCGGCGATGATGTTGAACAGCGTCGTCTTGCCGGCGCCGTTTGGACCGATCAGACAGAGCGTCTCGTCGCTGTATGCTTCGAACGATACTCCGTCGAGCACAACAAGGCCGCCGAAGTTCTTCTGCACACCGTCGATCGTTAAGATAGGCCGCCTATCCAAGCCGCTTCGCCTTCATGGTTGCCATCAGGCTGCAGGGACCGGGGCACGCGCCGTCCGCCGCATTTCGGGAATGCCCGCGAACTACTTCATCCAGGGCTGGACTTGGTACTTGGCCGTGGCCACGTTCGCCGGCCATATGATGACATTGGCACCGTCGCGGATCTGCGCCGCGGGGATCGGGATGAATTCCGCCCCGTATTGGGCCGTGTGGTTCTTCTGATCGAAGACGAAGCGGCCGAGAATGCCGTTGTAGTCGGTCGCGGCCAGGGCCTTCACGACGCCCTCGGGCTTAACCGTGTCGGCCGCCTTGAAGGCGTTGAGGACGATGTTCATGCAGTCATAGCCATAGGCGTGGTCGCTCGTCGCGGCGGTGCCGAACTTAGCCTGGATCCTTTCGTCGAGCGACTTGTCAGCCGGGCGCTGGGCGGTATCGAAGATCAGCGGCGCCCACATCAGGCCTTCGCCGGCGCTACCACCGCCTTTGAGATAGGCCGGCCGGGTCGGGTAATAGATCGCGAACTGGGAGGACTTGAGGCCCTGTTCCAGGAATTGCTTGGAAAGCGCGACGCCGGAATCGACCGAGGTAAAGACAGAGACCAGGACGTCCGGACTCTCGTAGTTGAGCTTGATGAGTGCCGAACTGAAATTCGTGTTGCCGAGGGGCACGGTGTTGTTGGCGATCACGTTCCAACCGTCGGCTTTGAACAGGTCTACTGCATTTGCGGCGATGGAGCGGCCGTAATCGGTGTCCTCAACGATGAATGCAACGGTCTTCTTGGTTGGCTCGAACTGCCCGTTCTTGATGAGTGCGGCGTAGGTCTGGAAAATGGTCGCCGCATAGCCTTGGCTGTTGAAATCCGCCTTCCAGAAATACTGGTACTTCTGCGGGTCCTTCTCGATCTTGTCCGAGATCGCGCCGCTCACCGGCTCGCAGCTCATCATCGGGATCTTGTATTGGTCGGCGAGGTCCATCTCCGCGATCGTCACTGAGCTGGCGAAGGCATCGCCGATCAGGAAATTGACCTGATCGTTGGTTATCAGCTTCTGGGCTGCGCTCACGCCCTGTGCCGGATTGGCCTGGTTGTCTTCAAAAAGGAGTTCGATCTTGAGAGGCTTGGCATCGACGGTCACGCCGCCCTTGGCGTTCCATTCCGCCGCCGCCGTGCTCATGCCCTGGCGGAGGGACACGCCGGACTGGGCCGGCGGTCCGGAGAGCGGAGCGGTGATACCGATCTTCACCAGCTCCTCAGCTTTAGCCACCCAAGGGGTTGCGGCCAACATCAGGGCGGTCGACGCGGTCAGCAGCGCCGAATGCAATCGAATGTTCTTCATATGCATCTCCACAAGTTCTCCCTGACCAGGCCACCTCAGCGAGCGAAATGACATCCCCCGATGCGGGGGCGAAGTGCATGGCTCAATCCCGGATTAGCTGATGGCCGCTAAGATACGAAGGGGTTATATATGAAAAGCACGCTACCGTCACGGGATGACGCAAGCCCCCCCTGCCCGTTCGCCGCGAAACGTCGCTTGGCACCGGCAAAAAAGCGCGAAGACGAAAGGACTCGGAATGCTCGATCAGGAGATGACCACCACCATCATGAGAGCCGTCGATGCGGGCTTCGACGACCAAATCGAGTTGACGG
>JBEKKM010000223.1:0-5522 GCA_050010715.1 Xanthobacteraceae bacterium
ACACCGCGCAATACGCCAATGTGCATCGCGGCCTGCATTACCTCGCCAACGAGGCGACCGAGGCCTACGAAGGCGCGCGCGAAAAAGTGGCGGCGTTCCTCAACGCCAAGCGCAAGGAAGAGATCATCTTCACCCGCAACGCCACGGAGGCGATCAACTTGGTTGCCTACACGTTCGGCCGCGAGCGCATAAAGCCGGGCGACGAGATCGTGCTCTCGATCATGGAGCACCATTCCAACATCGTGCCGTGGCATTTTCTGCGCGAGCGCCAGGGCGCGGTGCTCAAATGGGCGCCGGTCGACGACGAAGGCCATTTTCTCATCGACGAGTTCGAGAAGCTTTTGACGCCGCGAACAAAACTCGTCGCCATCACCCATATGTCGAACATGCTCGGCACCTTGGTGCCGGCGAAGGAAGTTGCGCGCATCGCGCATGCCCGCGGCATTCCGGTGCTGATCGACGGCGCCCAGGGGGCGGTGCATCTCGACGTCGACGTCCAGGACATCGACTGCGATTTCTATGCCTTTACCGGCCACAAGCTCTACGGCCCGACCGGAATCGGCGTGCTCTACGGCAAATACCGGCACCTTGACGCCATGCCACCGTTCAACGGCGGCGGCGAGATGATCCGCGAAGTGTTCCAGGACCGCGTCACCTACGGCGAGCCGCCGCACAAATTCGAGGCCGGCACGCCGCCGATCGTGCAGGCGATCGGGCTCGGCGCCGCGATCGATTATGTCGCATCCGTCGGCAAGGCGCGCATCCGCGAGCACGAGGCGGGCCTGATGCGCTACGCCCACGACCGGCTGCGCGAGATCAATTCGCTGCGCATCATCGGCACCACCAAGAACAAGGGCCCGATCGTCTCCTTCGAGCTGAAGGGCGCCCATCCGCACGACGTGGCGACTATCATCGACCGCTCCGGCGTCGCGGTACGCGCCGGCACCCATTGCGTCATGCCGCTGTTGGCGCGGTTCGGCGTTTCGGCCACCTGCCGCGCCTCCTTTGCCATGTACAATACGCGCGAGGAGATCGACTGCCTTGCACAGGCGCTGGTGAAAGCGCAGGAGTTCTTCACGTGAAGGATATCTTCACATGACCGACGAAGCGAAAACGGATACGGGCAATGCCGCCGCCGACACGGCGGAACGACCCTCCACGATTCCGGCCGACGAAATGGCGCGGCTGACCGACGAGATCGTCGTTGCGCTCAAGACCGTCTACGACCCCGAAATCCCCTCGGACATCTACGAGCTGGGCCTGATCTACAAGGTCGACATCGATGACGACCGCGCGGTCAAAATCGACATGACGCTCACCACGCCAAACTGCCCATCGGCCGCCGAATTGCCGGCGCAGGTCGAGAACGCGGTCGCCGCCGTGCCCGGCGTGCGCGAGGCCAAGGTCACCATCGTTTGGGATCCGCCGTGGGACCCCAGCCGCATGTCGGACGAAGCGCGCACGGAGCTCAATATGTGGTGAGTTGCGTAACGGCCGGCTCGGCCTTACATAAAGTAGCGTTAGATCGTTAGTATTTTTAAGTTATTCCAGGATGTAACGGGCGTGCGTTAAGTCAGCACGCGAGGAGCTAGAACGATGGCGACAGCCTGGCCGAGACCTCAAGTGATGCGGCTCACGGATGCCGCAGCGGAGCGCATCAAGGCGGTGATGGCGAAAGCCGAGCGGCCGATCGCGGCGGTGCGCGTCGGCGTCAAGAACGGCGGCTGCGCCGGCATGAGCTACTTCATGGAATATGCCGAAAGCGTCAATCCGCTCGACGAGGTGATCGAGGACAAGGGCGTGCGCATCCTGGTCGATCCCAAGGCGGTGCTGTTCCTGCTCGGCACCGAGATGGATTACAAGATCGATAAATTGTCGGCGCAATTCGTGTTCAACAATCCGAACCAGACCGCGGCCTGCGGCTGCGGCGAATCGGTGCAGATCGAGCCGGCGCAGGACACTGATCAGCACACCGCGCAATCGCACGCCCATTAATCACGCCGGCTGCCGCTTTCGCACGCTGTCGATCAGCGAGGCGCGCAGCAGATAGGCGCGGTGTGCCGCCGGATCGGCCGCCGTCGCCCGCAACGCCGCATTTCCGCGAGCGCGCGCTGCCGGGTCCTTTTCCTCGAGCCGCTTCTTGTTGGCGATGGTCTGCTGTTGGACATATTCGACGTTCAACGGCCGGCGCCGTCGATCGTAGCTGTCGAGACTGTTGGCGGGCGCCTCGCCGCGCAAGACCCGGCCGAGCAACCCGGCAAGCTCGACGGCGTCGTGGATGCCGAAATTCAAGCCGAGTCCGCCCAGCGGATTATTGACGTGCGCTGAGTCTCCGGCAAGGAAGACGCGGCCCTTGCGAAAGGTCGCCGCCACCCGTTGGTGGACATTGTAGATGTTGCGGTGAAAAACCGGATAGTCGCCCGCTTTCGGGAAGAAATTCTGCAGCCGCTGCTGCACCGCGTGCTCGTCGAAAGCCTCCTCCTCCGTTTCGCCGGGGCGCGTCGGGAACAATAGGCGCCACAACCCTTTGCCGTCGTCGCCGTTGACTTTGAACAGCGCGCACCACTCTTCCGCATCGGAGAAGTGATTGCGCGAGCACTGCGCATAGAGGGTATCGAACGAGAACGGCGTGGTCAGAATCAGAAACCGCTCGGGGTGCGTAAAACCTTCGAAGTCGATGCCGAGCGTCTTGCGCACCATCGAGCGGCCGCCGTCGCAACCAATCAGATAGCTGCCGGCGATGCGGCGGATGCCGGACGGCGTCTCGATCTCGGCTTCGACCCGGTCGTCGAATTGCTCGAAATTCACGAGGCGCGACGAGAACGCCACGGAAGCATGCGCGAGCCGGCCGAGGCGCTCGATCGTCATGTTGGCGAGCTTGTGCTGCTCGCACTGCACGACGAAAGGGTAGGGCGTGTCGTCCTTCAAGACGCCGAAATCGAACTCGGCGATCACTTCGCGCGCCGCGCGATCCCAGACCCGGAATTTGGGCTCGATCAAACCGCGCGCGATGACATCGTCGACGAGGCCCAGGCCATCGAGGATTTCAAGCGTCGCCGCGTGCGTGGTCGCGGCGCGCGGATTGTCGTTGACCCGTGGCTCGGCCTCGAAGACCTCAACCGCAAAACCCTGGCGCGCCAGCGCCAGTGCCGTGACGACGCCGACAGGGCCGCCGCCGGCAATGAGGATGGGGCGTTGGGGAGGCATTTTCCGGCCTTCTACGCTGGGCGCAGCGTAGCGGCAATACGCGGAGGTGGGGTCGCCGGTTGGGCAATATTATATCAGTCGTGTCGGCTTTGCGCCGCGACGTTGTCGATGACGTTGTAGGCCGCGATGGGGCGGCGGATGCCCTTGAGCGCCAGTTCACCCGCAGGCTCGACCGTCACGAGGTCCTCGACCGCTACCAGAACGCGCGGGCTTATCAGGATCTGGCCAGACCGGGCTTCGTCGCATAGCCGGGAGGCAACATTGGTCACCGTGCCGATCGCGGTATAGTCGAAGCGGCCCTCGAATCCGACAATGCCGAGCGTCGCATAGCCGTGCGAAATACCGATGCCGAAGCCGAGTTCGTGTCCCAAGCGGCGCCATTTTTCCATCAACACGCCGAGTGCAGCGCGAATTTCCAGCGCCATCTGCACGGCGACAAGAGCCGGATTGGGCAGCGGTACCGGATCGTTGAAGATCACCATGACGCCGTCGCCGGCAAATCGTTCCAGCGTACCGCCGTGCTTGTCAATGATCGTTCCGATCACGGCATGGTACTCGCGCAACAGCACCATCACGTCTTCGGGGTCCGAGCTTTCGGAAAACGCGGTAAATCCGCGCAGATCGCAGAACAGCGCGGTGATCTCGCGGCGGTGGCTTGCGAGCTGGTTTTCGGTCCCGGACGAAACTATCAGGTCGGCCACCTGCGGCGGCAGGAAGCGCCGCAGTTGGGTATACGCCCGCTCGGCTTCCGCTTGGCGCTCCCGCGCTTCGCGCAGGACTTCGACATGTCGAATGGTCTTAGCTATGGTCGCCTCAAGGTCGGCGAAGTCAATGGGCTTGGTCAGAAAGTCGAATGCGCCTCGGTTCATCGCGGTACGGATATTCGCCATGTCGCCGTAGGCGGAAACGATGATTGTCGATACCTTTTCGTCGTTCTCCTGAAGATTCTGCAGCAGCGACAGGCCGTCCATCTTCGGCATGTTTATGTCGGTGACCACCAAATCGATGCCGCCGGTCGCCTTTAAGGTGGCCAGCGCCTCGACACCTTCGCGAGCAAACAGAAACTTGACCGCCCCATTTTGAATTTGGTGGCGGAATTTCTGCACGATAAGCGCTTCCAGATCCGGCTCGTCGTCGACGACCAGTATGCAGGGATTCATGTGGTCTTTTCGATTCGCATTTCGATTTCGGTTCGAAGACTCGCGAAGTCGATTGGCTTTGGAAACAGCCCCTCGGCGCCGCCTTCCAGCGCCTTGCGCCTGGTCTCGGCGTCGCCATAGGCGGTGATCATGATCACCGGAATGTCCGGACGTATCTCCTTCGCTTTAGGCAGGAATTCCAGGCCGCTCATCCCCGGCATGTTGATGTCGGAGAGAATTAGAATAAGCGGGGCGTACGTAACGGCGGCAATGCGCTCCAGTGCCGCCGTAGCGGATTGCGCAAAATCGATCGCAAACCGGCCGGCGCGAAGCTCGCGTCTGAACTGCTGGCGGAACAATGACTCAACATCGGGTTCGTCATCGACCACGAGAATGAGCAGCATCACGCACGAACTCCCGATTTTTCACCAAATACCGCAGTGCGAGGCAAAGTGATCCTGAATTCGGTGAATTCCCCAGGCTGCGTATCCACCTCAATGGACCCGGCGTGTTGATTGACAATTATATCATAGCTGATGGAGAGGCCCAAGCCAGTGCCTTCGCCCGGCGGCTTCGTTGTGAAGAACGGATTGAACATCTTGTCTTTCACTTCGGGCGGAATGCCGCTGCCGTTATCCCGAATCCTGATTTCAACGCTGTCGCCAAGGTTTCTGGTGGCGGCGGTAAGGGTGGGCTCGTAGGCTTCGGTTTTCATCTGCTCTTTGCGTTTCGATACCGCATAAAAGCCGTTTGAGATCAGATTGAGAAGAACACGAGCAATCTCCTGCGGCAACAGCTCGACCTCGCCGGCGGCCGGATCAAATGATTTGTTCAGGGTAATATTGAAGCCCCGTTTCTCAACCCGGGCGCCGTGATAGGCCAGATTAAGGCTTTCCTCGACCACGTCGTTGATGACGACCCGTCGACGCTCGCCTGAGCCTCCACGCGAGTGCAGAAGCATGTTCCTCACGATCGAGTCCGCACGCTTGCCGCGCTGCACGATCCTTCTGAGGTTGCTGCGTAATGTGTCCGTCAACTCGGTGATGTCGGCGGAAGTCTTATCGTCGGCCTTGACGTTGTGCAGGGTGACCCGCAGTTCGTCGATCAATTCGACGGAGACCTCGGAGAAGTTGTTGACGAAATTGAGCGGGTTCTTGATCTCGTGCGCAATGCCGG
>JBEKKM010000224.1:0-5430 GCA_050010715.1 Xanthobacteraceae bacterium
AGAATCCGCTTGTCCGCGGTATCGGCGCGTTCCAGCAACAGCCGCTTCTCGTCGCTTAGCGACCGGCCGTTGTGGGCCTCTTCGCCCAGTTGCTTTTCGAGATTGGCCAAGGCGACGCGCATTGCCGCGATTTCGCCGGTCAGTTTGGTCTTGTCGCCTTCCAGCTCTTGTGTCGACTGCTGCGCCGCCGTCAATTCGCGGCTCAGGCGGCGATTGTCGCCTTCGAGTTCCGACGACTTCTTTTCCAGTCCTTCGAAGTCGCTGCGCAGCGTCTCGTGGCTCGAGCGCAGCTCGGTCAGCGCGCCGCGCAAGCTCGCGTTGTCGAATTTCGCCTGTTCCAGCGTGCTGAGCAGGTTGTGCAGCGGATCGACCAGCTTGCCGAAGGTTTCCTTCAATTCGTCAAGCGCGCCGAACTGCAGCCCGGTGTCGATCAGCAAGTGTCGCAGCGCTTCGTTGTCGCCGCCGATGCGTTCGCCGATATTGGCGAAAGTCGACTTGCCGTTGTCGTCAGGACGATTTGAGTTTTGCGGCTTGCTGGTCAGCGCCGCCAGAGTCTCAGGTGTCGAAGAGACGCCAGCGCGCGCGAGAAAGTCGGAGACTTTACGCATCGACCCACCCCAATACTTTACGCAACATCGCTGACCATAGCGGCAATCGCGTCCTGCCACAACCGCAATGGGGGCTGGTGGCACCACGGTCGCGCGCGGTCATCAAATAAGGGCCGGATTGTCTGCGCTTAATTTCATCGTTGTGACAGTTTCAAGTAATCGAATACCGCCAACGAGATAGCCCACGATGGAACTTTTGATTGCGCAGCCGGTGGCTACGCGCGACCGACGGCTTTGCCGAGAATTGCCGCCGTGTCGACAGGCGCGCCGACCGCGGACCAGGCGATGTAACGGTCCGGGCGAACCAGGATCAGGCTCGCCGCGTAGGCTTTGCGCCCGTCGCGATAGCTGTCGCGAACGACCTTCAGCGGGACGTTCAGCGCTTTAGCCGCGTCGGTGAACGCCAGCACCGTTAGGTCCTCGGCATCGAAGGCGAGCAAGGTGAAATCCGGGCCGAGCTCCTCGAACACGTTGCGGCCGGAGCTGAGAAGCTGCGGCGGCAGGTGGTGGCCGGCGCGCGCCGTGAAGGTGTGCGAGCCGTGGGCGCTGCTGACGCCGGCTGGCGGCCCGAACACGATCGGCGACCCTTCGTAGTTCGGCTCATAGGTCAAGACCCGCGGCGCTGCGGCATTGGCGTGTTCCTTCCAGGCGCTTTCGAATTCGGCGCGATCGCGCTCGGGGCTATAGCGGCCGAGAAATTCCCTGTCTCTTTGGATGCCGGCCTCGATGAAATCTTCGGCGGTTTCCTTGAAGATAGGGCGTCGCTCTTCGGTGTAGGTCTGTAGCAATGCGTCGCTGCCCCAGCCTTTGAGCTTTGCCGCGATCTTCCAGCCGAGATTGACCACGTCGTCGAGGCCGTTGTTGAGGCCGTAGGCGCCGTAAGGCGGATGCGAGTGGGCGGCGTCGCCGGCAATGAAGACGCGGCCGACCTGATATTTCTCGGCAACCGCGATGCGCAGATCCCAGAAGCCGACATAGTCGAAGTCGCAGGCGAAGTTGAAGCCGGCGACTTTCTGCAAGAGGCCGTGGAAGTCGTAATTGTCTCGCGTGGTATTGGCCGGCACCGGTGAATGAAAGAACCAGCTCTCGCCGACATCGACCCGGCCGAAGAACTGCCAATAGCCGTGCAAATCAGGATCGAGGACGCGATAGGTCGAGCGCGGCGGAAAGCGTTTGAGCTTCTCATGCAGCTCGCGCGACCGGAACAGCGCCAGCACCATCAGCTCGTTGAAATCGGCGCCGCCGCGCTCGATGCCGATCTGCTGGCGCACGGTGGAATGACCGCCGTCACAGCCGACGACGTAGTCCGCCTCCAGAACGTCGCGCTCGGCGCCGCCGTCTTTGGCGATGGTCACACGCACGCCACGCGTATCCTGCTCGATGGTTTCCGCGACCCAGCCAAAACGCGCTTCGATGTTTTGAAGCTGCGCCATTCGCTTGCGCAAGACAGATTCGCCCAGGTACTGCGGCAGGCGTTCGTTGTTCTGGAAGTAATAGGAGTTGACGATCTCGCGCAGCGGCGGCGCGTACCAATATTCGTTGCTGAGATCGCGGTAGGCGACGATGCCGGACATGGGAAATTCCGGCGGCAAGAGGCGCGCGGCGCGCAGTTCTTCGCCGACGCCCCAAAAATGGAAATGCTCCACCGAGCGCTGGGTCAGGTTCTGTCCCTTGGGGATGCGCTGCGGCTCGAGGCGGCGCTCGACCAGGGCGCAATCGATGCCGCGCTGCCCCAGCTCGACCGCGAGCGCGACGCCCACGGGTCCTCCACCGACGATGACGACCTGATGCCGTTTGCTCATTGGCTGATCTATTGCGCTGACCTGATGATGTCTGACGTTTGTCCGTTACTGCCGCACCAGCAATATCGGATCGGCGCTTTCCGGCAAACGCTGCCAGGTATTGGCGTCGTTCTCTTCGAAACGCCAGGTTTGCCCACGCGCCGATTGCAGGACCAGTTCGCCGTTGTCCATGTGCCAGGACGTCGGGCCGAAGCGGGTGATCAGCGCGTCGCAACCGGGCTTGAGCTTCAGCGCCAGGTTATCGGAGCCGGCCGCGGCGGCGGTGTTGGCGAGCGTGAGCGTGCAGATCGGCTTGCCGGTGCTGCGCGCGATGCCCCAATCGCCGATCATGTCATCGGCGGAATGGACCGGCGCCGCCGCCGCGGACTGCATGACATAGCGGCCCTCTTCCGGCGTAAATCCATCGTACATGCCGCTTTCGACCTCGGTCAGCTCGATCACTGGTTCGCCCTGGGCATTGAGCAGCCGCAAGCTGCCGTAATTGTCGACCGTCCAGGCGGTGATGTCCTTGGTCGAGGGAAAAACACTGGGGCAGCTCTTGTCGACGTCGATCTTATAAGCGCCGGCCACGGCGTCAGCGCGGAAATTGAGGCGGCAGGTCTTGTCGTGGTCGGCGTTGGACAGTTCCCAGGCACCGACCACCGCGGCAACGGGATCGGATTGCGGATTTTGCGGCTGCTGGGCCGGCTGCGGCGTTGGCTGCTGACTATCTTGGGCGAGCGCGGCGCTGCCAAAAAGGCTCGCCGCGATGGCCACGACAACGATACGACTCATGTCGAAACTGCTCACGCTCACGTTTGCAGGCTACCACGCACATCGGATGCCGTCATGCCGGGGGCCGGGCATGACGCTGATGCAATTTATTTCGGCTAACCCTTGTTCCAGGTTCGCCAAGGCGTTTCCGCGACCGGCGTCAACGGCGGCTTGCCCGCGGCCCAGGCGGCGATGTTGTCGACCATGAGCTGATCCATCTTCTCGCGGGTATAGACCGACGCCGAGCCGAGATGCGGGAACAGTACCACGTTATCCATCGAGATCAGCTCGTGCGGCACGTCGGGCTCCTTGGCGAAGACGTCGAGGCCCGCCGCCATGATGCGCTTTTGCTGGAGCGCCTGGATCAGCGCTGGCTCGTCGACCACCGAGCCGCGCGCCATGTTGATCAAAATGCCATCGGGGCCGAGCGCGTCGAGCACTTCGGCATTGATCAGGTTCGCGGTCCCCGCGCCGCCCGGCACGATGACCATCAGGATGTCGACCGCGCGCGCCATTTCGATCAGGCTCGGGCAATGCAGATAGCTGACATCGCGCCGCGGCTTGCGCGTGTGATAGACCACCGGAACGCCGAAAGCGTCGAGCCGCCGCGCGATCGCCTGGCCGATGGCGCCCATGCCCACCATGCCGACGGTGCGGTTGCGCAACGTTGCCTTGGTGAGCGGATAGCCGCGCTCGAGCCATTTGCCGGCGCGCAGAAAACGCTCTGCTTGGGGAAATTCGCGCACGGTACAAAGCAGCAGCCCGAGCGCGGTGTCGGCGACCTCTTCGGTGAGCACGTCGGGCGTATTGGTCAGCACCACATTGTGCGCGACGGCCCATTTGACGTCCATGTGGTCATAGCCGACGCCGAAGCTCGAGACGATTTCGAGATTGGGAAAGCGTTGCATCAGGCTGCCGGGAATCAATTCGCGCGTGTCGCTGCAGGCGATGGCGCGCACCTTCGAATGCGCGGCAATGAATCCGTCAGGGTCTTGCGCCGCGGCGACCTTATAAACCGTGCAGATTGCGTCGAGACCCTTCACGACGACCGGCTTGAGCGGGCCGATTAGCAAAACCTCGCGCTTGTCGGTGGTCATACTTTAATCCCCTCATCACACGAGCATGGTCACCGGCATTTCCAAGAAAGCCTTCAACGCGGCCAGAAGTTCCGCGCCGACTGCGCCATCGAGCACGCGGTGGTCGCAAGACAGCGTGACGGCAAGGAAGCTCGCGAAGGCAACGCCGCCGTCCGGCTTCTCGACCGCCTGCCGGCGCGCGGCGCCGACGGCGAGGATCGTTGCGTGCGGCGGATTGATGATGGCCGAGAATTCGCGCACGCCGTACATGCCGAGATTGGAGATCGCCGCCGAGCCGCCCTGATAATCCGAAGGCTTTAGCTTCTTGTCGCGGGCGCGGCCGGAGAGGTCCTTCATCTCCGTCGAAATGGCGCTGACCGATTTGGTCTCGGCGCCGCGGATGACCGGCGTGATCAGGCCGCCTTCGAGCGCGACCGCGACGCCGATGTCGGAATGCTTGAAGCGCAGGATGCGGTCGCCGGCCCATGCCGCATTCGCCGCCGGCACGCGCTGCAGCGCCAGCGCCAGGGCACGGATGATGAAATCGTTCAGTGACAGCTTGAATGCCGTGCCGCCGTCCTTGTCCTTGGGCGCGCCGAGATTGGCTTCCTCGCGCAACCTGATCAGGCGGTCGATCTCCACGTCCGCCGTCAGATAGAAATGCGGGATGGTCTGGATCGCCTGCGTCAGCCGCGCCGCGATGGTGCTCCTCATGGCGTCGAGTCGCACTTCCTCGTAGTTGTCGGGTGCATAGAGCGCTTTCACTTGCGCAGCCGTCGCGTCGCTCTGAAGGGCAGTTATCATCGTCGCCCGAGCCAGCGCTGTCAGCGACGGTTGTGCCAGTCTGATACCCTGCTCGACGTCCCGCCCGACAATGCGGCCGTGCGGTCCGGAGCCGCTTAGCGTCGAAAGGTCAATTCCCCATCCGGCGGCGAGCCGGCGCGCCAGCGGCGTAACCGCGACGCCGCCAGACAGCCGCGCCGGGCCGTAGTTGCGTTCCGGCGTGCGCACCTCGAAGAACGGATCGAGTTTGATCGGGCGTGTATCGTGAACTGCCGGCACAGGTTGGGCTGCCGGCGCGGCCGCTATTGGCGCCGCGGCCGGTTTTGCCGCCGGTGCCGCTGCTGGCGCTGCTGATTGCCTCGACTGTGCCCCCGCACCGTCCGAGATCACAGCGACAATGGCGCCGAC
>JBEKKM010000225.1:0-5285 GCA_050010715.1 Xanthobacteraceae bacterium
TGCGCCCGGGAAACTGGAGATTAGATGGACCGCCGGAATTTCTTGCGCTGGCTTTCTGTCGCCGCCGCATCGGGCGTTACGCCGCGCGTGGCGCTGGCGGCCGACGACGATCTTTACGACATCGGGCGCTTCGGCAATGTCCGCATCCTGCATCTGACCGACACCCACGCCCAGCTGCAGCCGGTCTATTTCCGCGAGCCGAGCGTCAATATCGGCGTCGGCGATATGCGCGGAAAGCCGCCGCATATCGTCGGCGGCGCCTTCCTCGAATATTTCAACATCGTGCCGGGCGGCAGGATCGCCCACGCCTTCACCTTCCTCGATTATCAGGACGCCGCGCACCGCTACGGCCGCATGGGCGGCTTTGCGCATCTCAAAACCCTGATCGACCGGCTGCGCACGGAAGCCGGGCCGGGCAATTCGCTCCTGCTCGACGGCGGCGACATCTGGCAGGGCACCGGCCAGGCCGCGCAAACGCAAGGCGCCGACATGGTCGAGGCCGCGAACTTGATCGGCGTCGAAGCCATGACCGGTCATTGGGAATTCACTTATGGCGAGGCCGCTTTACGCAAAAACCTCGCCGGCTTCAAAGGCGAGTTTTTGGCGCAGAATGTTTTTTTGACCGAGGACGCGGCCTTCAACGACAAGCCGGCGTTCGATCCCGCGACCGGCCGCGTCTTCAAGCCGGCGATGATGAAAGAGATCGGCGGCATGCGCATCGCCGTCATCGGCCAGGCTTTTCCCTATGTGCCGATCGCGCACCCGAATCGTTTTACGCCCGACTGGACGTTCGGCATCCGCGACCAGGAGCTGCAAAAGCTGGTCAACGATTTGCGCAACGCCCAGCACGCCGATGTCGTGGTGCTATTGTCGCACAACGGCATGGACGTCGATCTGAAACTCGCCAGCCGCTGCACCGGCATCGACATTATTCTCGGCGGACACACCCATGACGCCGTACCGCGGCCGGTGGTCGTCGCCAATCCGTGCGGCAAGACTTTTGTCACCAATGCCGGCTCGAACGGCAAATTCCTCGGTGTCCTCGATCTCGATGTCGGCAAGGGAGCGCTGAAAAACGTGCGCTACACGCTGCTGCCGGTGTTCGCCGACCTGATCAAGCCGGACGGCGCCATGGCGGCGCTGATCGAGCGGGCACGCGCGCCCTTCGCGGCGCAATTTTCCGAAAAACTCGCGAGCTGCGATCAATTGCTCTACCGGCGCGGCAATTTCATCGGGCCGACGGATCAGGTGATCTGCGACGCGCTGCGGCAGGCGCTCGACGTGCAGATCGCGCTGTCACCCGGTTTTCGCTGGGGCACCACGATGCTGGCGAACCAATCGATCAGGCGCGAGGACGTATTGGCGGAGACGGCGATCAGCTATCCCGAGACCTACGTGCAGGACATGACCGGCAGCGCGCTCAAAGCGATCATGGAAGACGTCGCCGACAACCTGTTCAATCCCGATCCTTACCTGCAGCAGGGCGGCGACATGGTTAGGGTCGGCGGCATGGACTACGCCTGTGCGCCGAACGAAACCGCCGGAAAACGCATCTCCGACATGGCGCTCGACGACGGCACGCCGCTCGAGGCCGGCAAGACCTACCGCGTCGCCGGCTGGGCCTCGGTCAATCCGCAAAACGGCGCGCCAGTCGCGGCCGTCGTCGAAAAGTATCTCGGCGCCAACAAGACGCTGACGATCAAGCGCGCCAATCGCGTGACGCTCAAGGGCGTGGCCAATAATCCCGGCATTATCGGTGGAGGTTAAAAATGAGTTCGATCGTTCGTTCCATTTTGCTTGCGGCGGTCGTTGCGTTCCTTGCCGCAAGCGGCGCGCAGGCCGAGGCCGGCAAGCCGCACCGCGTCGTCATTCAGGTCGATCAGAACGACGCTGAGGTGATGACTCTTGCGCTGAACAACGCCAAGAACGTGCTCGAGATGTATCGCGCCAAGAACGAGGACGCGGTCGTCGAGATCGTCGCCTACGGCCCCGGCCTGCACATGCTGCGCGACGACACCTCGCCGGTGAAGGACCGCATCAAGCAGCTCGCCGAATTGAGCTTCCCGTCAACGCTTACGTTCTCCGCCTGCAATAACACCAAGCAGGGCATGGAAAAGCGCGAGGGTCATCCGATCACCATCATTCCGCAGGCGACCATCGTGCCGGCGGGCGTCGTGCGGATCATGGAGCTTGAGGAGCAAGGTTATAGCTACGTCAAACCTTAGCCGCGCGCATTCACGACCCGGCGGCGGCGAGCGCACCGCGCACCAGCGCGGCATAAAACCACTCCGTCATGCGCTTTGGCCGCGCCAGGCCAAGGCGGTCGAGGCAATCGGCATCCTCGGCGCGCGCGCCAAGCCCGCGCATCAGCAAGGCGGCAAGTTGCATGGGCGACGCAGACTTCAGGGCTTGCAAAGCCGGAATCAGCCGCTGCTCGATTTTCGTGAAATCGGTGCCGAAAGGAAATGCCAGCAACAGGCCGGCGTCCGCCGCGGGTTTCAGCGCACGCGCGATCGCGTCCGGCGTGTTGTCGCGCGCCGACTTCGGCAGCACGAATTCACGCTCGATCTTGCCGGCGTCCTTGGCTTGGCGCAGCAGCTCGTTCTGAAAGCGCGAATCGGTGATCGCCAGCATGGCGGCGATCACGTCGCGGTCGCTTTTGCCGCGGATGTCGGCGATGCCGTATTCGGTCATGATCATGTCGCGCAGGTGGCGCGGGATGGTGGTGTGGCCGTAGCGCCAGAGGATATTGGAGCGGTCCCTGCCCGTTGCGCCACGCGTCGCACGCAGCACGATCGCCGAACGCGCGTCTGCCAAGGCAAAGCTCTGGGCAATGAAATTGTACTGCCCGCCGACGCCGCTGACGATGCGGCCGTCGTCGAGGCCGTCGGAGATCACGTCGCCGAGCACGGTCGCCATCATGGCGTCGTTGAGGTAGCGCGCCTTGATGCGTGCGCGACGCTTCTTGTCTTCGTCGTGGTAGAGCTCGTTGACAAAGCCGATCGCGGTCATGCCGAATTTCTTGACGGTGTCGCGCGGCATGTCGCGCAGGGCTTTATAGAAGTCGCGCGAGCCGAGGAAGAACCCGGCGTGCAGCACGATGCCGTCGACTTCGCGCTTGAGGATGCCGGCGCGGTAAAGATCGAGCAGTCCCTCGACGAACATTTCGCTGCAGCCGTAGAGGCCGACGTCGAATTTTTCCGCGTGCACCGCCGCGTCGCGCGCCAGATCGTAGCCAAGCCGCGACAGCAGCGTGCGGAACGAATCGTTGTCGCGCTGGCGCAGCACCAAAGCCTGCGCCACCGCTTCGCCCAGCGAGCCGATGCCGATCTGCAGCGTCCCGCCGTCCGGCACGATGCTCGCCGCATGCAAGCCCGCGGCATAATCGGCAAGCGCCACCGGCTCACGCGGCGCCGCGAACAACGGAAAGTCGGTCGCAGCGCTTTCGAGAATGAGATCGAACTCGCTCTCGCCGATTGCCGCGTCGCCAGGCATGAACGGCAATTCCGAATTGGTCTGCCCGGCAAACAGGAAATCGGCGCCGCCGTCGCGGCGCCGCGCCAACAGATCGAGCGTCAGATCGGGATTACAGCTCAGGCTGAACGCGTTCGGCGCTTCGTCGGCGCGATGCGCCACCAGCTGCGCCACCACATTGACACCGCGGTCGAGCACATAGCGCAGCGCGTGCGTATAGTTCGCCGAGATGTAGTGCTGCTGCGCATAGAGCGAGTCGAGCCACTGGCCCGCTTCAAAGAAGAACTCGTTGACCACGATATTCGGCGGCACCTGGCTTTCGTGGATCGCGGCGGCGTAAGCGAGCGGCGGGTAGCCGGCGAACAGCCGTTGCGCGATCGGACCGAGAAAACGCCGTTCCAGCTCGCTCTTGGGACGCGGCGCTTCCAAAGTCAGCGCCGTGAAGATGGTGAGATTGATCGAGCGGTCGGCAGCCGCCTTGGCGTAGAGCGCATTGGCGATGTGATTGGCCTTGCCGAGGCCGAGCGGCAAAGCGAGCACGATGGTCTTGCCGACTTTCTCGACAATGGCATCGGCCACCTGCACCGGATCGGAAAAGCGCGTCGGCCCCGCGCCGGAGTGGATCATTGCAAAGAGTCCCAGCCCGGATCGGGCTGGAAGCGCGGTCCGTATTTTTGTGCGAGGTTATTGAGCGTGCCGCGCACGTTCGCAATCCCGCGGGTGCGCGCGTAGTGCAAGGGCCCGCCGCGGAACGGCGCAAAGCCGGTGGCGAAAATCATCGCGCCGTCGACGATCTCTTCATCGGCGACGATGCCTTCGCGCAGGCAGGTGACGCAGACGTCGAGCATCGGCAGGATCAGGCGGTCGATCATATCCGGCGGCGGCTCGGCGCCTTCTTGCTTCGATTTCACCACGTGGCCGTACTGCCAAGTATAGAGGCCCTTGCCGGATTTCTTGCCGAGCTCGCCCTTGGCGACCTTGTCTTTCAGCCATTGCGGCGGCTCGGGCATGTCGCGGTTGATGCTGCCGCGCAGCATTTCGGCAACGTGCAGGCAGATATCGAGCCCGACCTCGTCGGCTAATTCGATCGGGCCCATCGGCATGCCGAAGTCCATCGCCGCCTTGTCGATGGTCTCCTTGGGCGTGCCGGCATCGAGCATCACCAGGGCCTCGAGCAGATACGGCGTCAGCGCGCGATTGACCAGAAAGCCCGGCGCGCTTTTCACCGGCGCCGGCAGCCGATCGATGCGGCCGAGGAAGGCGCGGACCTCGGCGAGCACGTCGGCTGAGACCTGATCGTGGCTCACCACCTCGACCAGCTGCATGCGCGACACCGGATTGAAGAAATGGATGCCGACCAGGCGTTCCGGCCGCGGCAACCCCTCGCGCAACTGCTCGAGCGGTATGCTCGACGTGTTGGTGGCGAGGATGGCGTCGGCCTTCATCTTCGGCTCGATGCCGGCAAAGATTTTTCGCTTGAGCTCGAGCACTTCCGGCACCGCCTCGATGATCAGGTCGGCGGTGGCGACGCCGTCGCCTTTTAGATCCGGGATCAGGCGATCGAGCGAGTCGCGCACCTTGCGGCGGTTGTCGCGGCCGATGATGGCGTAGAGCGCGCTCGCCCGCTTGATGGCGCCGGCGATCGGCTCGGGCTTGGTGTCGCCGAGGCTGACGACGAAACCATGCCAAGCGCACCAGGCGGCGATGTCGCCGCCCATGGCGCCGGCGCCGATGACATGCACGCGCCGGCCGTCCCATTTGCCGTCGGCGAGTTTTTTCAAGTTTTCGCGCAAATAGAACACGCGAACCAG
>JBEKKM010000226.1:0-5231 GCA_050010715.1 Xanthobacteraceae bacterium
CGCGCCATGGACGAGGTGCCGCGCGAATATTTCGTCGCCCCCGGCTTCACCGACAGCGCCTATGCCGATCAGGCGCTGCCGATCGCCTGCGGCCAGACCATCAGCCAGCCTTACGTGGTCGGCTACATGACCGAGCAATTGGAGGTCGCGCCAAACCATCGCGTCCTCGAAATCGGCACCGGCTCGGGCTACCAGGCCGCGGTACTGTCACGGATCGCCCGCGAAGTGGTGAGCATCGAGCGCTATCGCACCTTGGCCGGTGTGGCGCGCGAGCGGCTCAAGACGCTCGGCTACAGCAACGTCACCATTCTCGCCGGCGACGGATTTTTGGGCGCGCCGGAGCTGGCGCCGTTCGACCGCATCATCGTCACTGCGGCCGCGGAAGAAATCCCAAAGGCACTCATCGAACAGCTCGGCGAAGGCGGCAAGCTGGTGCTGCCGCTCGGGCCGCGCAACGGAACGCAATACATCGTCAAATTAACCAAGGCGGCGGACGGCACGCTGACGCGAGAAGATCTGATCGCCGTGAGATTCGTGCCGCTGTTGCCAGGACAGGCGCGGGAATTGTAGCGCCAGAGCCACAGTTCCAATTATCTTAAGTTTACGCGCAATCGCTTAAAGGCCTGTTTACCGCAACGTAGTTTATTCGCCCGCTAGTATTTGTTGCGTGCGGGCGAGTCATGATGTGCGCGTCGCGTCGGTCGGCCATTTGGCCGCGTATAGTTGCCGTTTCGTTAATCGGCTTGGGCGTCGCGAGTTGCAGCAGCGACTCTAGTCGCTTCTCCAATATTTTCGGCTCCAATAGTTCCTCGCGCAACGACACCACCGGATCGATCCCGCAGAGCCAGCCGGCCGGCCACGTCGACAGCCGGCCGTTGCCGCATTTGGCCGGTGCCGAGCCGCAAGGGTCTTCCGGCGGCGGGCAGGGCATGGCGTCGCATCAGCCCAATTCCGAGGTCACCGGGTCGATCCCTGCAGCGCCGCCGCCCCCTGTCTGGACCTGGGAAGGCGGCACGCCAATCACCGTGGCGCCCGGCGAGACGCTGGAGATGATTTCGCGCCAGCACGGCGTGCCGGTCGCGGCCATCATGCAGGCCAACAACATCACCAGCCCGGCCATGGTGCATCCGGGCGACCATCTTGTAATCCCGCGCCGCGCGCCTTTGGGTGCAGCTTACGCGCCACCGGCGACGCGGATCGCCACGACCGCACCGGGCATGCCGGTCGGCGCGCCGCGGACCGCACTGGCGCCGACCACGGGCATGCATGTCGTGGCGCCCGGTGAGACGCTGCACAGCATCGCGCGGCTCTACGGCAAGTCGGTGATGGTGCTGGCCAAGGCCAACAATATTCCGCCCGATACGATGGTGAAGGTCGGCGAGCGCATCATCATCCCCGATGTGCAGCCGGGCTCCACTGTTGCGCCGCGCGCGCAGGCTCAGGTCGCGCCGCCGGCCGGTCCAAGCCTGGCGATCGCGGAATCGCCGCACAGCGCCCGTGTCGCGACGCCTGAGGCACCCGCCCAAGAGTCCACGATCAAGACCGCGGAGCCGGCTGGGGGGCTACCAAGCTTCCGCTGGCCGGTGCGCGGCCGCATCATCGCCGGCTTCGGGCCGACGCCGAACGGATTACAGAACGACGGTATCAATCTTGCGGTGCCCGAAGGCACGCCGGTCAAGGCGGCCGAGGATGGCGTCGTCGCTTATGCCGGCAACGAACTCAAGGGCTACGGCAATCTCGTGCTGGTGCGTCACAGTAACGGCTTCGTCACCGCCTATGCCCACGCCAGCGACATTCTGGTCAAGCGCGGCGAAACGGTGAAACGCGGCCAGGTGATCGCGCATTCCGGCCAGACCGGAAATGTGACATCGCCGCAGCTGCACTTCGAAATCCGCAAAGGCTCGACGCCGGTCGATCCGTCTCAGTACCTCAACGGCGCGTAAGGCCTCCGAGGAGGGACGGAGGACAGACGACGGACGACAGATAAGAGTCGTACTTACTTATCCGTCCTCTGTCGTCCGTCGTCCGTCGTCCGTCGTCTTAACACCGAGCCTTCCCGCGAGATCTTGCACATACTGCCACGCCACGCGGCCTGAGCGCGCGCCACGCGTCGTCGCCCATTCGAGCGCTTCGCGGCGCAGCTCCGCGGCATCGATCGGCACGCGGTAGCGGGCGACATAGGCGTCGACCATGGCGAGATATTCGTCCTGGCTGCAGCGGTGGAAACCGAGCCACAGCCCGAAGCGGTCCGACAGCGAGACCTTCTCCTCGACCGCCTCGCCGGGATTGATCGCGGTGGCGCGTTCATTCTCCATCATGTCGCGCGCCATCAGGTGGCGGCGGTTCGAGGTGGCGTAGAAGATGACGTTCTCGGGCCGGCCTTCGATGCCGCCTTCGAGCATGGTCTTGAGCGACTTGTAAGAAGTGTCCTCGGCGTCGAACGACAGATCGTCGCAGAACACGATGAAGCGCTGCGGCGCGCCGCGCAGGATTCCCATCAGCTCCGGCAGCGATTCGATGTCCTCGCGATGGATTTCGATCAGCTTCAACCCGGCGGCAGGATGCGCGGCGCCGATCGCCGCATGGGCCGCCTTGACCAGGGACGATTTGCCCATGCCGCGCGCGCCCCACAGCAGTGCATTGTTCGCCGGCAGGCCGCGGGCAAAGCGTTCGGTGTTCTCGACCAACAGATCGCGCACCCGATCGATGCCCTTGAGCAGCGACATCTCGACACGGTTGACGCGGCGCACGGCGGCAAGCCTGCGCGCTTCCGGGTACCAGACGAACGCTTCGGCGGCGGCAAAATCCGGCGCCGCCTGAGCCGCCGGCGCGAGACGCTCCAGGGCGGCTGCGACCCGAGCGAGCATTTCGCTGCCGTCGCCGGACGAGCGCTGCTCTGGTTTGCCGCGAACGGGCTTCTTTTTTGCTTTGTTTCTGGAATGCGAGGGAGAACGGGCCATATTTTCACCGATTTGCGCCTTCCCTTAGCGGGGCGGGGGAACTCCGGCAAGCGTCGCCGTATCGCCTCGCGGCGTTGCAATTGGGCCAACGGTGGCTATAGTCCGCGCCGATTTCGCGCGCTAAATCGGCCATTCTTCGAAAAGGCTGGCGCGCCGCAAAATGGCCCCCCGGAGGAGCAATGTTGATTACGCCCGCATTCGCGCAAGGCGGCCCGTTCGGGCTCTCAGGCGACTCAAGCAGCATGATCGTCCAATTCATGCCGCTGATATTGATCATCGTGATCATGTATTTCCTGATCCTGCGGCCGCAGCAGCAGCGGGTGAAGCGGCACGCGGAGATGGTCAAGGCGCTGCGCCGCGGCGACACCGTGGTGACCAATGGCGGTCTCGTCGGCAAGGTCACCAAGGTGGTGGACGACGACCAGGTCGAGGTCGAGATTGCCGACGGCGTTCGGGTGCGGCAGATGCGCTCGATGATCAGCGAAGTACGCGCCAAGGGCGAGCCGGTGAAGGACGACAGCGCGAGCTGACCGGCCTTGCGACGTAACGAGGAATAGCGAAGCCCATGTTGTTTTTCACGCGGTGGAAGGCGGCGGCGATTCTGCTCATGGCATTTTTCGTGTGCCTTTGCGCCGTGCCGAATTTCTTCCCCGAGAGCACCGTGAAGCGCTGGCCGGAGTGGGCGCAGCGTCACATCGTGCTCGGCCTCGATCTCCAAGGCGGCTCGCATCTGCTGCTCCAGGTCGATGCCAACGCGGTGCGCAAGGAGCGCCTGCAATCGCTCAACGACGACGTGTTGCGCGTGCTGCGCCAGGCGCGCATTCAATTCACCGGCCGCGCCGTCGTCGGCAACGGCGTGCAAGTGCACATCACGCGCGACACCGACCTCGACAACGCGCTCGCCAAGCTGCGCGAACTGTCGACGCCGCTGTCCGGCATCCTCGGCGCGTCGGGACAGCGCAGCGTCGATGTGACCGCCAATGGCAACCTCATCACGCTTTCGCCGAGCGAGGCGGCGCTCACCGAGCGCATCCGTCAGGCGGTCGATCAATCGATCCAGATCATCGAGCGGCGCGTCAACGAGCTCGGCCTGGTCGAGCCGACCATCCAGCGCGAAGGCATCGACCGCATCCTGGTGCAGGTGCCGGGCCTGCAGGATCCGTCGCGGCTGAAGGAAATGTTGGGCAAGACCGCGAAACTCGATTTCCGCATGGTCGATCAGTCGATGACGGCGGAGCAGGCGGCGGAATCACATGCGCCGCAGGATTCCGAGGTCCTCGACGGTGAGGGCAACCAAAAATATCTCATCGAGAAGCGCGTTCTCGTGTCCGGCGCCGATCTTGTCGACGCCCAGCCGGGTTTTGACCAGCGTACCAGCGAGCCGATCGTCAGCTTCCGCTTCAATTCGTCGGGCGCGCGCAAGTTCGCCGAAGCGACCCAGGCCAATGTCGGCAAGCCGTTCGCCATCGTGCTCGACAACAAAGTGATCTCGGCGCCGGTGATCCGCGAGCCGATCCTCGGCGGCTCCGGGCAGATTTCCGGCAATTTCACCGTTCAGTCGGCCAACGACCTTGCCATCCTGTTGCGCGCCGGCGCACTTCCCGCGCCGCTCACCATCATCGAGGAGCGCACCGTCGGGCCCGGTCTCGGTCAGGACTCGATCACAGCCGGCGAGCACGCCGCCTATGCGGGCGCGGCGCTGGTCATCGTCTTCATGTTCGCGACTTACGGCTTGTTCGGGCTGTTCGCCAATATCGCGGTTGCCGTGAACATCGCCATGATCTTCGGCGTGCTGTCGCTATTGAGCGCCACGCTGACGCTGCCCGGCATCGCCGGCATCGTGCTCACGGTCGGTATCGCGGTGGATTCCAACGTGCTGATCTATGAGCGCATCCGCGAGGAAGTGCGCGGCGGCCGCAGCGCGATCAATGCGATCGATGCCGGTTTCAGCCGCGCGCTGGCGACCATTCTCGACTCCAACATCACCACCTTCATCGCCGCAGCGGTGCTGTTCTATATCGGCACCGGGCCGGTGCGCGGCTTTGCCGTGACGCTCGGCATCGGCATTCTTACCAGCCTGTTCACCGCCTTCACGCTGACCCGTCTGATCGTGGCCTATTGGGTGCGGATGTGGCGGCCGCGCACGGTACCCATCTAGTCATACTGAAAGAGATCACGTGCGCCTTCTCCGCATCGTTCCCGATGACACCAAATTCGACTTCATGCGCTTCCGGCGCATCAGCTTTCCGATATCGGCGCTGTTGTCGATCG
>JBEKKM010000227.1:0-5221 GCA_050010715.1 Xanthobacteraceae bacterium
CTTCAAAGGGTCAGCCAAGGCGTATCAGCCACTTCGCCCGATGCCACTGATTCTCATTGGGTGAAGATGGCACCTGGGCGCGGCTTTTACGAGGCTTGCCTGCGTCATTCCGGGGCGCGGGCGTTTGCCCGCGAGCCCGGAATCCATATTCACTGACCTGTGGTTATGGATTCCGGACTTGCCGCTGCGCGGCAATCCGGAATGACGCCACTTCGTGACGTCACTTCATGTACTTGTCGACCAGCACGGCGGCGTCCTGGCGGTCCTTCTTCAGGAACGCGGCAAAGTCCTCGGTCGAGCCGGCGGCCGGATCGAGGAAGTTCTGGTTGGCGAAGTCGGTGAATTTTTGCCCACGGAAGATCGCCAGCAACTCGTCGTGCAAGCGCTTGACGATCGGCGCAGGTGTGCCGGCGGGAACCACTGCGCCCCAGAAAATCGGCCCGCCAGGGAACGCGCCAAAACCGGCTTCGTCGAAGGTCGGGACGTCGGGAAGCTGCGGCGAACGGTGCGAGGCGCGCAGCGCCAGCACCTTGATCTTGCCCTCCTTCAACTGGCTGGTCATGTTGCCGACGCCGATTTTGGTGACGTCGATCGTGTTGCCGAGCAGCGCGGCGATGATTTCAGAGCCGCCCTTGTAGGGAATGGCGACGAAATTGGTCTGCCAATGCTCGCCGAGCCATTGCCGGAACGCGTCGGTGGTGGTGCGCTCGCCGAGCGTGCCGTAATTGAGCTTGCCCGGCTCCGCCACCGCCTTGGCGCGCAGCTCATCGATGGAGTTGATGCCTGACGCCGCCGGCGTCATCAGGCCTTCGACCACGTGATACATGTCGATGACGGGCGTGAAATCCTTCTCGGGGTTATACGGCAGGTTCGGAATGGTCAGCGGGTTGAACGACATGGTGTCGGGGCTGACTACGCACAGCGTGTAGCCGTCGGGATCCGATTTGGCGCATTCGCTGCCGCCCAGCACCATGGCGGCGCCCGGCTTGTTGATGACGATGACCGATTGGCCGAGCCGCTGCTCCAGCTCCTGCGCAGTCAAGCGCGCCACGACGTCGGTGATCGAGCCGACCGAGATCGGCACGATCATCTTGATCGGCTTGGTCGGATAATTTTGCGCGATGCCGGCGATAGGCCACGACGCGGCCAGGCAAGCGATGACGAGCGCGGCTTTTTGCATTTCTCTCCCCGGATTTTGTGTTTAGCGGACGACGACTTCGCCGATCAGCCCGGCGTCGTATTGCGTGAAGAACAGCCGGCCGTCGGCGAGCGCCGTGATGCAGCGCGCGCCGCTGTTCGGCGTCGGAATATCGTATTCGCCGCGTACCGTGCCATCGGGCGCCATGCGGCCGATCTTGTTGGCGAAGTTCGCGGTGTACCAGAGATCGCCGTCGGCGCCGACGGTGACGCCGCGCAGCGACGCGTTCGGCGTCGGCACCGGATGCTCGGTGATGCGGCCAGCTCGATCGATGCGGCCGAGCGCATTGGTCGAGGTCTCGACGAACCAGATGCTGCCGTCGGGATGGGTGACGGTGGCGCGCGGCTGGCTGTCGTGGCTCGGAATCGGAAATTCCGTGACCTTGCCGTCCATGGTCATGCGGCCGATGCGGTTGCTGGCGGCCTCGCTGAACCACAGCGCGCCGTCGCGCACCGAAATCGACAGCGGTTTTGCGCCCGGCGTGATGCCGTCGGAAAATTCGGTAATGCGTCCGTCGGGCGTGATGCGGCCGATGCGGCTGACTTCGCTTTCCGAAAACCAGACATTGCCGTCCGGGCCAAGAATGATGCCGTCGGGCCCGGCATTCGGCGTCGGCAGCGCGAATTCGGTGATCTCGCCGCGCGGCGTGATGCGGCCGATATTGTTGGCGGCTTTTTCCGCGAACCACAGATTGCCGTCGCTGCCCGCGGTGATGCCGATCGGCGTTGCGGCCTTGTTGGCAAGCGCGAACTCGGTAAACGCGCCGCGATCGGGATCGAGGCGGCCGATTTTTGCGGCGCCGCTCTCGCAGAACCAAAGACAGCGATCCGGCCCCTCGACGGCGATATAGGGCTTGCTGTCGGCGCTCGGAATTTTGTGCTCGCGGATCGTCACCATGGTTTTACCTGTCATTTTGCGCTCGGCATGGCAATCCGCCGTCCGGCGCCATCCGGGGTCGGCAGCGTGGCATGGGCAATCTTCATGCGCTCGAGGCGCGCGGAAATATCCGGCGGAAAAGCCGCGGTCTTCTTCGCCTCCATATCGATGTGCAGCGCCATATTTTCGGAGGTGGCCGAGAGCCAGTTTTCTTCGGCGTGATGCAGTTCCTCGAAATAATGCAGCCGCTTGGCGTCGTAGCCGAGCAGTTGGAACGTTACGCGCACCGGATCGCCGGCGTGAAGCTCGCGCAGATAGCGCACATGCACTTCCGCTGTGAAAGTCGAGTGCCGGCTGGTTTCGACATAGGCCAGGCCGAGGCCCAGCAACTCGTAGACCTCGTCGACGGCGCGGTCGAACAACACATTGTAATAGGCCATGTTGAGATGGCCGTTGTAGTCGATCCAGCCGGGCTCGACCCGCATCACCGAGGATACGAAAGGCGTGGGGATTGCGGGTTCGGGCCGTTCGAGCATGGTCATTCCGGCGATCGGGCGTGCAATGCAGCCGACCGAGGCCGGTTTGGCAAGGCTCAATTTCATGGCGGCTGAAGTGATGTGCTAACGTCGAGTGTCCACCAGCCTCTTGCAGCGCCATCCCGGGATCGTCGCGCCTCGTGTCGAAAAAAGCCAAGAACATCCTCTTCATCATGTGCGACCAGCTGCGCTGGGACTATCTGTCCTGCTACGGTCATCCGCGGCTCAAAACCCCGAACATCGATGCGCTGGCGGCGCGCGGCGTGCGCTTTTCCCGCGCTTATGTGCAATCGCCGATCTGCGGCGCCTCGCGCATGAGCACCTATACGGGCCGCTATGTGCAGTCCCACGGCGCGGCGTGGAACGGTTTTCCGCTCAAGGTCGGCGAAATGACCATGGGCGATTATCTGCGCCCGCTCGGCATGCGCACCGCGCTGGTCGGCAAGACCCACATGGAGGCCGACGTCGAGGGCATGGCGCGGCTCGGCATCGATCCGAATTCGATCATCGGCGTCCGCGTCGCCGAATGCGGCTTTGAGCCCTATGAGCGCGACGACGGCCTGCACGGCATGGGCCCGGACGGCGCGCGCTATTCGCCGAAGCGGCCGCGCTACAACAGCTATCTCAACGACAAAGGCTATGACGGCGAGAACCCGTGGCACGATTGGGCCAACGCCGCCGACGGCGAAGGCAATGCGCTGGCCTCAGGCTGGGCGATGCGCCACGCGCGCAAACCGGCGCGGGTGCGCGAGGAGGATTCCGAGACGCCGTATATGACCCGGCGCGGCATCGATTTCATCCGCGAGGCCGGCGATGAGCCGTGGTGCCTGCATCTGTCTTACATCAAGCCGCATTGGCCCTATATCGCGCCGGCGCCGTACAACGCCATGTATGGACCGGACGACGTCATCCCGGCGGTGCGCTCGGAGAGCGAGCGGCGCGATCCGCATCCGGTCTATCGCGCCTTCATGGAGCACGACGTCAGCAGGACGTTCTCGCGCGACGAGGTGCGCGCCGAAGTCATTCCCGTTTACATGGGACTGATCAAACAGATCGACGACCAGATGGGCGTGCTCTTTGCTTACATGAAAGAGCACGGGTTGTTCAACAACACCATGATCGTCTTCACCGCCGACCACGGCGATTATCTCGGCGACCATTGGCTCGGCGACAAGGATTTTTTCCATGATGCCTCGGTGAAGGTGCCGCTCATCATCTACGATCCGTCGCCCGCCGCCGACAAAGCGCGCGGCAGCGTGTGCGACGAGATGGTCGAGGCCATCGATCTGGCGCCGACATTTCTGGAAATCGCCGGCGGCGATCCGGCGCAGCAATCGCACCGGCTCGAAGGCCGTTCGCTGCTGCCGTTGCTACGCGGTGAGCCACCGACGGCGTGGCGGCGGTTCACCATCAGCGAATACGATTACGGCATGATGCCGGCGTCGGCGAAGCTTGGGCTAAAGCCGCGCGACGCGCGCTTGTTCATGATCGCCGACAAGCGCTGGAAGCTGATCCATGCCATCGGCTTTCGGCCGATGCTGTTCGATCGCCTGAACGACCCCGACGAGCTGCACGACCTCGGCGCCGATCCGGCCCACGCCGACGAGCGCGAGCGGCTCTCGGCGGCGCTGGCGCAATGGGGGCTGCGTGTGTCACAGCGCACCACGCGCTCGGAACAACAGATCGACAATGCGCGCGGCAAAGCGGCGCGTCGCGGCATTTTGATCGGCGTTTGGGACGAGAACGACATTCCTGCGGAGCTGTGGAGCGGCTATCTTCGGGACAAGCGATGATCAGGAGAAGCAAGATGCCGGGCCGGCGGCTGTTGCGTCTCGTGCTAGCGGTTCTGGCGGGATGGCTTGTTGCCGCTCCGCTGCAAGCTCAGATCGTTGAGCAGCCGATCCGCATCATCTTTCCCTTCGCCGCGGGCGGTTCCGGTGACACCGTAGCGCGTTTGATCGCCAATAAAATGAGCAGCGCGCTCAGCCGGCCGGTGATCGTCGAGAACCGCGCCGGCGCCGACGGCCGCATCGGCGTTAAATTGGTCAAGGACGCGGCGCCCGACGGCAGCACCTTGCTGCTGACGCCGATCGCGCCGCTGGCGATCTATCAGCACTTCTACACCAAGCTCGACTACGACCCGTTCAACGATTTTGTGCCGTTGAGCGAGTTGGGGACGTTCGATTTCGGCATCGCCGTTGGCCCGCAAACCGACGCCAAGACGCTCAAGGATCTGGTCGATTGGGCGAAGGCCAATCCGTCGGACGCGAACTACGCCATTCCCGGCGCCGGCACGTTGCCGCACTTTTTGGGTGTCATGTTCGGCCGCGCCGCCAAGATCGATCTGCGGCCGGTGCCGTACCATGGCTCGGCCGCGGGCCTCACCGACCTCATCGCCGGGCATATCCCGATCGAAATCACGACGACGTCCGATCTGGTGCAGATGGCTGAGGCCGGCCGCATCCGCGTCCTGGCGACCTCGAACCGGCAGCGCTCGCCGTTCCTGCCGAACGTGCCGACCTTGCGCGAAGCGGGCTATGATCTGGTCGCGTCAGGCTGGTACGGCGTGTTCGCGCCGGCGAAGACGCCGCCGGACGTCATGGCGCGGCTC
>JBEKKM010000228.1:0-5162 GCA_050010715.1 Xanthobacteraceae bacterium
CTGCCGACTGCCGTCCGTCGTCTGCTAGAGCAGATACTGCTGCGCCACCGCGCTGCCGAGACGGTTGTTGTCCTCGACGAAGTCGTCGATGAATTCGTGCAGCCCGGTCTGGAAAATCTCCTCGATCTTGCTGTTTTCCAGCCGCGCCCGGACGGTGCGGGCATGGCGCTGAGCCGGTCCTTGGCGGCCATAGGCTTTGGCGATGCGATCGAGGTTTTGCACCAGGTTTTCGTAGCAGTGGGCGAGCGAGCGCGGCATCTCGTCCCGCAGCATGAGGAGGTCGGCGACCAGCCAGGGTTTCACGTTCTGGCGATAGACCCAGTGATAGGACGTCAGCGCCGACACCGAGCGCAAGATCGACGCCCACTGGAAATAATCGAGCGGGCCGCCGACCTGGTCCTGGGCCGGCAGCAACAGGTGATATTTCACGTCGAGGATGCGCGCGGTGTTGTCGGCGCGCTCGATATAGACGCCGAGCCGCGAGAACCAATAAGCGTCGTTGCGCAGCATGGTGCGATAGGCCGAGCCGTCGAAGCTCAGCGACGTGCCCATCACCCAGCGCAGGAAGCGGGCGAATTCTTCGCGCGATGGCGGGCCGTTGCCCCATTTGCGCAGCTCGAGCCAGGCGCTGTTGATCGAATCCCACATCTCGATGGTCAGCGCGGTGCGCACCGAGCGCGCGTTGATGCGCGCGGTTTCGATGCAGCTGCGGATCGAGGACGGATTGTCGGTGGAGAAGGCGAGGAATTCCGTCACCGTCTCCTCGTTGGCCTCCGAATAGGCGGCGAAGAAGGGTTTGGCACAGCCGGCGGTGGCGACCGCGGATTCCCATTCGTTGGAGGAGCCGACATAGGCGAGCGGCAGCGCGGTCAGCCGCAGCGTGGTGTCGAGAATGCGCGCCAGATATTCCGCGCGCTCGACATAGCGGGCGAGCCAATAAAGGTTATCGGCGGTGCGCGACAGCATCTTTTATTCGTCCAACACCCAAAGTCTTATTCGTCCAGTACCCAAGTGTCCTTGGTGCCGCCGCCTTGGCTGGAATTGACCACCAGCGAGCCTTTCTTGAGCGCAACGCGCGTCAGCCCGCCCGGCACGATGCGGATGCGGTCGCGGCCGGCGAGCACGAAAGGCCGCAGGTCGACGTGGCGCGGCGCGATGCCTTCCTCGACGCAGGTCGGGCAGGTCGAGAGCGACAGCGTCGGCTGGGCGATGAAATTCTTCGGGTCCGACTTCAGCTTGGCGCGGAACGCAGCGATGGTGGCTTTGTCTTCCTTGGGCCCGATCAGCATGCCGTAGCCGCCGGAGCCGTGCACCTCTTTCACCACCAGCTCCTCGATGTGGTCGAGCACATAGGCGAGGTGTTCGGCTTCGCGGCAGCGCCACGTCGGCACGTTTTTCAGGATCGGCTCTTCGTCAAGATAGAATTTCACGATCGCCGGCATGTAGCTGTACACCGCCTTGTCGTCGGCGATGCCGGTGCCCACCGCGTTGGCGAGCGTGACATTGCCGGCTTGATACGCCGACATCAGGCCGGGCACGCCGAGCGCGCTGTCGGGGCGGAACACCAGCGGATCGAGGAAATCGTCGTCGATGCGGCGGTAGATGACGTCGACGCGCTTCAAGCCTTCGGTCGTGCGCATATAGACGACGTCGGATTTGGTGATGAGGTCGCGGCCTTCGACCAGTTCGATGCCAAGCTTGTCGGCCAGGAACGAATGCTCGTAATAGGCGGAATTGTGGACGCCGGGCGTCAGCAGGACGATGGTCGGCTCGCCCGGCGCCGACGTCGGCGCGATCGATTTCAACGTCGCCAAAAGTTCGTCGGGATAATTCTCGACCGGCGCAATGCGGTAGCGCGAGAACAATTCCGGAAACAGCCGCAGCATGATCTCGCGGTTCTCCAGCATGTAGGAGACGCCGGACGGCGTGCGCGCATTGTCTTCGAGCACGTAGAAGGTCTCGGCATCGACCCGCACGATGTCGATGCCGGCGACATGGACATAGAGGTCGTGCGGCACTTTCTGGCCGTTCATCTCCGGGCGGAAAACCGGATTCTGGAAGACGAGGTCTTCCGGGACGATCTTCGCTTTGAGAATTTCGCGGCGGCTATAGACGTCCTTGATGTAAGCGTTGATGGCTTTGACGCGTTGCTCGAGGCCGCGCCGCACGATGTCCCATTCCTTGGCGGCGATGATGCGCGGGATGACGTCGAACGGGATCAGGCGCTCCTGCGCCTCGGGGTCGCCATAGACCGCAAAGGTGATGCCGATGCGGCGGAACAACAGCTCCGCCTCGCGCCGGCGGTAATCGAGCACGTCAGGCGGGATATGGCCGAGCCAGTCCTTTAGCTCGGCGTAGGCCGGCCGCACCGCGCCAGCGCTGTCCTGCATTTCGTCGAACATGACCCGGCCCGCTCCAGCCTCACGGACATAGGCCCAAGGCAAGTTTAAGCCGGCCAAGTTAAAGCCAGCCCCTTTGGCCCATCCCACGGTACATTCAAGCAATCTTCGCGCCAAATTGTTCCGGCGGCCGGACGGCCTGGGCCAGGCCGCCGGGCCATTATTGCTTACGAATTGGGCGTTGTGACCATTGCGGCGGCGAGCCTTGAGCCGCCATCGCTGCCGCGCTAGAGGAGGCTACAGCACGGAGTTTTAATCCCAATGGCCGACCCCAAGGCCGAAACCAAGGCCGAAAATAAGGCCGACATCGGCATCGTCACCGCCGCGATTCTCGTCATCGGCGACGAAATCCTGTCAGGCCGGACCAAGGACAAGAACATCGGCTATATCGCCGAATACCTCACCAATATCGGCATCGATCTGAAGGAAGTCCGCGTCGTCGCCGACGAGGAGGCCGACATCGTCGCGGCGCTCAACGCGCTGCGCGCGCGCTACGTTTACGTGTTCACCACCGGCGGCATCGGCCCGACCCATGACGACATTACCGCCGACAGCGTCGCCAAGGCGTTCGGCGTCGGCATCGGCTATCACCCGCAGGCGGTCGAGATGATGAAGGCGCGCGTCGCCGAGACCGGCGGCGTGATGAACGAGGCGCGCATGCGCATGACCCGCGTGCCCGAAGGCGCCGAGCTGGTGCTCAACAAGGTCTCCGCGGCGCCGGGATTTTGGCTCGGCAACGTCATCGTCATGGCCGGCGTGCCGCACATCATGCAGGTGATGCTGGACGATGTGGCGCCGAAGCTGAAGACCGGCACAAAAATGCTGTCGGACTCGGTGCGTGCCGACTGCCGCGAAGGCGATATCGGCACCGAGCTCGGCGAGATCGCCAAGAAACATCCCGAGGTGATCATCGGCTCCTATCCGTTCATGGACGAACGCGGCGGCAATACCAATGTGGTGGTGCGCTCGCGCGATGCGCACAAGCTCGCCGCCGCGAAAGGCGCGGTCGAGGCGATGCTGACGCGGGTGCGGGCGGAATTGGCGGCCGGGCAGGCTTGAAGTCCCATGGCCGAGCCGCAAGCGAGTACGCCGCCGCATAATCCGGAAAAAATCTTCCCCGTTTCGTGGGAGCAATTCCATCGCGACTCGCGCGCGCTGGCGTGGCGGCTCAACGGCGCCGGGCCGTTCGAGGCGATCGTCAGCATCACCCGCGGCGGCCTTGTGCCGGCGGCGATCGTAGCGCGCGAGCTCGGCATCCGCCTGATCGAGACCGTCTGCGTGGCAAGCTACGATCACACCACCCAAGGCGAATTGAAGCTGATCAAGGACGTGGCGCCGGCCATCGTCGCGCTCGGCGGCGGCAAGGGCCTTGGCGTGCTGATCGTCGACGACCTGGTCGACACCGGTCAGACCGCAAAGATCGTACGCTCGCTGATGCCGCGCGCGCATTTTGCCACGGTCTACGCCAAGCCCATGGGCCGGCCGCTGGTCGACACCTTCATTACCGAAGTGTCCCAGGACACCTGGATCTACTTTCCCTGGGACACCGGGCTCGCCTTCCAGCCGCCCATTCGCGAAGGCGGATTGTAGAGCCAAGGCCTTTGCAATCCGCTATGATGCCCGCAACCAAGACCGGATGATCGAAGGAGAACGCCCATGGATGCCATCACGCCGAAAGCCAAGCACGACACGCTGGATACCCATTCCCACGTGGTGCGGCCCGCGCAGATGGAGTGGAAGAAGACGCGCTTCCCCGGCTGCGAGGTCAAGGGCCTGTTGTTCGACAAGGAGAGCGGCGTCGTCACCGCGCTGATGAAGTTTGCGCCCGGCGCGGTGCTGCCCGACCACGAGCACGTCAAGATCGAGCAGACCTACGTGCTCGAAGGCAAGCTGGTCGACAAGGAAGGCCCGGCCAAGGATTTGACCGTCGGCCCCGGCGAGTTCGTCTGGCGCGAGGCCGGCAGCCGCCATGTCGCCTGCACGCCCGAAGGCGGGCTGATGCTCGCCATGTTCCAGGTGCCGAACAAATTCTTCGAGCAAGACGGCAGGATCACCGACATTTCCGGCGCCGACTGGGACAGCCTGTGGGCGCATGTCTTCAAGGACTAGGTCTTCAAAGATTGAGGTTTTAAGGACCCAAACCTGCGCTGCCCTGATTGTGCCGAACTGCGGCGTCAGAAGGAGTGCAAAGGGAGCCCGACCATGCTGCGAAAACTCATCCCAGCCGCCGCGATCTTAGCTTTGGTGACAGGACCGGCCGCCGCTCAGGGCGTGGCGCTGTCGCCGTTCAAGAAAGACGAAAAGAAGCTGACCCCGGACGAGCTCAAGGCGCAACAGCAGCGCGAGAAGGACTACAAGGCGGCGATGGACAAGATCCCGGATAAAAAGACCGCCAACGATCCCTGGGGCGACGTCCGCCCGGCGCCGCAAGCGACGGCGAAGAATAAGCAGTAGCGAAGCTGTGGGCCATCCCGTGCGCGCGGGCCATTGTCGCTAACAGGCCGTCACGCGGTTGAGCTTTTTTATTGGCGGTCAGCGCGTTGACCATTAGATTGGCGCTAAGTGCGGGCGTGGCGGAACGGTAGACGCAACGGACTTGAACGATTTGAGTGCTCCTCGGGAAACCGAAGATGCAGAACTGCTCAAATTCGGGGAAACCTCCCTACAGGTGGCAATCCCGAGCCAAGCGCATCGTCCGAACGGACGGCGCGAAGGTGTAGAGACTAGACGGGCAGCACCTACGGCGAACGCAAGAGTGCAGCG
>JBEKKM010000229.1:0-5105 GCA_050010715.1 Xanthobacteraceae bacterium
GCGACAAGATCCGCGGCCAAATCCGTGGCCAAGCTCCGCCCCGTCGTGGCGGCGCCGCCGCCGCTGAAGCGGACTGAGGCCGCCGGCGACGGCGCTTCCGCCGACGCCAAGAAGCTCGCCGCTACGCTTGAGCGCGGCATCGTCGACGGCAAGCTCGATGTGGTAACGGCCGAAGCGCTGCAAAAGCTGATCGCGGCGGCGTGCCGGGTCTATACCGCGCGCGTCGAAGCCGGCGAGCAGTTCACGCCGATCGCGAAGAATTCGATTTCCGCCACCGATGTGATGGTTACGGCGAGCGGATTGTTGAAAGCTGCCGATCTCGCCGTTTTCGAGCTCGGCATGTGGCAGAGTTGGACGGGGCGTTAGAGCATGATCCCGAAAAGTGGATACCGGTTTTCGGATAAGATCATGCTCAAACAAAACTACCCGTTTTTGGAAAGAATTGGAACGCCAGGAGAAACGCTATGGATCTGATCGCTGATCGCGGCCGCCGCGTAACGATCGAGGAGCTGAACACTACGAGGTTGCTGGCTCACGCCCGCAAGCAGGCGCACCAGCGCAACTTCGACGACATGGTGATCGTCGACGTCGACGCCCACCACTACGAGAACGAGAATTACCGCGAATTCCTGCCCTACATGGAAAACGACGTGTTCCGGCAGCTCACCCTGTCGGGGCTGAACAAGAACCGCGGCGCCTTTACGCCGACCCAGGTCGGCTACCAGGACATGGGCGGCCGCGTCACGCGTTATCCGATGCGCGGCTCGGAAAAGACCGATCAGACCGGCGCGATGCGCGACGTGCAGCTCGGCCATCGCTGGATGGACGCGATGAGCGTCGACTATTCCTGTCTGTTCCCCACCGGCATGCTCAATATTGGCCTGCATCCGCAGAAGGAAATGGAGGTCGAGCTGTGCTGGGCCTATAATCGCTGGCTCACCGAAAAAGTGCTTCCGGAGTCCGGGGGCCGCTTCTATTCGTGCCTGTGCCTTCCGTTCGGTGATCCAGAGGCTTCGCTGCGTCAGGTCGAGACATTCGGCGATCGCAAGCACGTCGGCGGCTTCATGGTCACCACGGTGCGCTCGCACATGGCGGTTTACGACAACGCCTACATGAAGCTCTACCGGGCGATGGAGGAGCGCGGCCTGGTGCTGTCGTTCCATTCCGGCCCGAACTGGGGCGAGCCGATCTACAAGAGCTGCAACCGCTTCATGGCGGCGCATGCGCTCGGTTTCTCCTGGTACAACGTGCTGCATTGCACGAACTGGGTGGTCAACGGCATGGGCGAGCGCTTCCCCAAGCTGCCGGTGATCTGGATCGAAGCCGGCCTCGCCTGGGTGCCGTTCCTGATGCAGCGCCTCGACCATGAATACATGCTGCGGCCGTCGGAAGCGCCGCTCCTGAAGAAGAAGCCGTCGGACTATATGCGCGACATGTACTATTCGTCGCAGCCGATGGAGATTCAGGATTACGGCGCGATGGAGTGCACGTTCCGCATGATGAATGCGGAGACGCAATTGCTCTACGCCTCCGACTATCCGCACTGGGACTTCGACCTGCCGTCGACCATCTACGACCTGCCGTTCCTGTCGGAGAAGGCCAAGCACAACATTCTCGGCGGCACTGCGGCGCGCCTGTTCAAGCTGCCGCCGCGCAACGAGAAGCAGAAAGAAAACCTGCAGAAGTTCGGCAACCTCACGGCGGCCGCCGCCTGATCGCCGTCGCGCGCGCCTTGCGGTTTTTGCCGCAGGGCGCCGGTCTTGTCGGTCGAATAAGAGTCTGGAATCGTGATGCCCGGCCTCGTGCCGGGCATCGCCGTTTTCGGGAGGTCGCGCCAATGCCGACAGTGCGGCCGGTCTTGCGGCTGGGATTGGTCCTTGCTTGCGTTGCCGCCAAGTCTTTCGCTGCAATGCCGGCGCACGCTCAGGATGCCGTCGCCGATTTCTTCCGCGGCAAGCAGATCGCCCTCTATGTCGGCTCCTCGGCCGGCGGCGGCTACGACACCTATGCGCGGCTGATTTCGCGCTATTTCGGCAATCACATTCCGGGCAATCCGACCGTCGTCGTCGAGAACATGCCGGGCGCCGGCAGCAACAAGGCGGCCGGCTATATCTATTCGGTGGCGCCGAAGGACGGCACCGCCATAGCCGCCGTATTTCCCGGCGCGCTGCTTGATCCGCTGATCGGCGATGTCAACGTCCAGCACGATCCGAACAAGCTCATTTACGTCGGCAACGCCAACAGGGACGTCTACATCTGTTTCTTACGCAGCGACGCGCCGGCCAAGACGTTTCAGGACACGTTGCGCCACGAAGTCATTCTCGGCGCCAGCAATGCCGGCGGCACCACGCGCGACCTGCCGGCGATGATGAACAATCTGCTCGGCACAAAATTCCGCATCGTCACCGGCTATGCCGGCTCGAAGGAGATCACGCTCGCCATCGAGCGCAACGAGGTCAACGGCGCCTGCGGCATCGGCTGGACCGGCTTGCCGACCATGCACCCCGATTGGTTCGCAAAGAAGCTGATGAACGTCATCGTGCAGGCCGATATCAAGGGCCATCCCGAGCTCAACACGATGGGCGTGCCGCTGGCGACGCAATTCGCCAAGACCGACGAGGACAGGCAGGTGATGGAGCTGATCGAAAGCCAGGGCGTGTTCGGCCGGCCTTATGTCATGCCGCCGGGCGTGCCGCCGGAGCGGGTGGCGACGCTGCGCCAGGCGTTCGTCGAGACGCTCAACGATCCGGCGCTGCGGGCGGAAGGCGACAAGATGCAGCTCGACCTGAACTACATGTCCGGCGACGACCTGCAAGCCCTGGTGGCAAAGCTCTATGCGCTCCCGCCGAATATCGTGGCGCGCGCCAAAGCGGCCCTGATTTACACGCCGCCGCCATAAAAAACCGGCCGCAGGAGCCGCTGCTGCCGGTTTTGTCTGCACTGCCCAGCCACGGGCGCGCAACGCTCAGTTGCTAGAGCATGATCCCGAAAAGTGGATACCGGTTTTCGGAAATGATCATGCTCCACTAAAATCTGCGCTTAGACCGCGTTCTGCAACACGGTGAAGACTTGGACCAGCTTAGTGCCGACGTCCTTGACCGCGGGAATGATGGTCACGGAGATGCCGGAAGCCAAGAGACCGTACTCGATCGCCGCCGCGCCGGATTCATTTTTCAGGAAACGCTGTAATTGGCTAAGCATGTCTGGTTGCCTCCTAGGACTGCTTGAGGCGTGATGCAGTAGCACGAGAGGCATGGTAAATAAATCGACATCGGAATTAACGGTGAATATGCACGCATGTTAACGCGCGACCCGCCTGGAGAAATTTAATGAAGCTCGGCTTCTTCATCATGCCCGTTCACCCGCTGACGCGTCCCTACGCCGAGACGCTGCGGGAAGATCGCGAGGCTTTCATCCTCGCCGACAAGCTCGGCTACAGCGAAGGCTATTGCGGCGAGCATCTCACCGACCTTGCCGAGAACATCCCGTCGAGCCTGACGTTCTGCGCTTCGCTCGCCGGCTTCACCTCGAAGATCAAGCTCGGCACCGCGGTGGTGAACCTGCCGTTCAACCATCCGCTGTTGGTGGCGACGCAAGCGGCGTTGATCGACAACCTGCTTGAGGGCCGCTTGCTGCTCGGCATCGGCGCCGGCGTCTTGCGCACCGACATGGAGGCCATGGAGCAGCTCGATGCCGACCGCGGCGCCATGTTCGCGGAGGCAATCGACCATATCCTTCAGCTGTGGGCCGGCGAGGCGCCCTATGACATCAAGGGCAAATACTGGAACATCTCGACGGCAAAGACGCTGTGGCCGGAAATCGGGCTGGGCAACGTCGTCAAGCCGTTCCAAAAACCGCATCCGCCGATCCTTGGCACCGCGACCGATCCGGATTCCAAGGGCCTGATCGCGCTCGGCCGCCGCGGCTGGTGGCCGATCTCGTCGCATTTCCTGCACAAGAATCACTTGCTCAGCCAATGGAACAATTACGCCAAAGGCTGCGCCGAGGGCGGCCACCGCGCCGACCGCGCCAATTGGCGGGTGGCGCGCTCGATCTTCGTCGCCGATGACGATGCCACTGCACGCGCCTATGGCGGCGACGATGCCAATAGCCCGTACCGGTTCTACATGAACCAGCTCACGGCGAAGTTGCGCAAGGGCAAGAAGCTCGGTGGTTTCAAAGAACGCCTCGACATGCCCGACGAGGATCTGACGCTGGACTACATCTTCGACAACGTCGTCATCCGCGGCAGCGTCAACAGGGTCGTCGACGGCATTTTGGCGCTGCACGAAAAGATCGGCGACTTCGGCACATTGCTCTATTGCGGCAAGGACTGGGCCGATCCGGCGCTGTCGCGCCGATCCATGGAGCTGATGGCCGAGAAAGTCATGCCCGCCGTCAACGCCGCGATCGGCAATCGGGTCGCGGCCGAATAGGCCATCGCAAAAACAGAACATCGCAAGAGTACAACCATGTCGATCAAGACGCAGGGTGTTACCGGCGACGGCCTCTTCGGCTATTTGGCGCAGCCGGAGACGGCGGGCAAAGGCTGTGTGCTGATCATGCCGACGATTTTCGGCGTCAATCCGTTCGTGCGCGGCTATGCCGACACCCTGGCGCGGGCCGGGCTCAAGGCGGCGGTGTGCGACTTTTATTCAGGCGAACCGCTGCCGGGGAGCTACGAGGAAGCGCTGGCCCGGGCGCGCAAGCTCGACGACGCCATGGCCGACGACATCGAACGCCGTTGGCTCGATCATTTGCAGCGCGACAGCTCGGCGCTCGGGGTTCTCGGTTTTTGCCTCGGCGGCCGCTTCGTCTTGCTGCGCGCCGCGCAAGACGAGCGGATCAAGGCTTGCGCCGCCGCCTATCCATCGATCGATAACCCGATGAAGCCCAATCAAAGCCGCGATGCGCTGCAGCTTGCCGCCACCATTCGCTGTCCGGTGCATATCTGCCAACCGGGCATCGACCATGTCGCGAGCCCCGAGACCTATCGCACGCTCAGGGACGCGCTGCTCGGCCGCAGCGCCCCGACCGTCATCCAGTACTATCCCGAGGCCGAGCACGGCTTCATGCACCGCAAGGAACCGGCGGCCAATCCGGCC
>JBEKKM010000230.1:0-5036 GCA_050010715.1 Xanthobacteraceae bacterium
GTGGGGGGTCGAGAGGTGACGCGCATGCGTCCACGCTTGCGCCCAACATCCCGACCCCCACCCCCGACCCCTCCCCACAAGGGGGAGGGGAGAAGAGAAAGCTCATTTCCATCGGCCGCAGCGTGCGCCGCGAGGGCGGACTGCATACGCTTTAAATTTCGCCGTTGAAGGCGCTTGCGGTCGATATCGCGCGCAATCTGGAAACGCCGATCGCCGAGATGGGGCTGCCGATCCGCATCGAGACGCGCACCGGCGATACGCCGAGCTCGAAGCGCCAGCGCCAGCGCCGCGATCCGCCGGAGATTTTGCTCACCACGCCGGAGCAGCTGGCGCTGTTGCTGGCCTCTGCCGACGCGCCGTATTTGTTTGGTTCGCTCAAGCGCGTGATCCTCGATGAGCTGCACGCGCTGGTGACCTCGAAACGCGGCGATCTGCTCTCGCTCGGCCTAGCGCGGCTGTTTCGCCTGGCGCCAAATCTCACCAGCATCGGCCTGTCGGCGACCGTGGCCGAGCCCGACGATCTGTGCCGTTTCATGGTGCCGCAGCGCGGCGGATCGGCCCTTGCCGACCTCATCGTCGCCGAACCCGGCGCCGCGCCCGATGTCGCCATGCTGGACTCAAGCGAGCGCGTGCCGTGGGCCGGCCATTCGGCGCGCTATGCCCTGGGTGAGGTTTATCAGCTCATCAAGGCGCACCGCACGACGCTCGTGTTCGTCAATACCCGCAGCCAGGCCGAAGGCATTTTCCAGGACCTTTGGCATATCAACGACGACAATCTCGCCATCGCGTTGCATCACGGCTCGCTCGACGTGGCGCAGCGGCGCAAGGTTGAAGGCGCCATGACGAGCGGCCGCCTGCGCGCCGTGGTCTGCACGTCGTCGTTGGATCTCGGCGTCGACTGGGGCGACGTCGATCTGGTCATCAATATCGGCGCGCCGAAGGGCGCCTCGCGCATGCTGCAACGCATCGGCCGCGCCAATCACCGCATGGACGAGCCGTCCAAAGGCGTGCTGGTGCCGGCCAACCGCTTCGAGGTGCTGGAATGCCGTGCCGCCCTCGACGCCATCGCCGAAAATGCGCAAGACACGCCGGCCTCGCGCATCGGCGCGCTCGACGTGCTGGCCCAGCACGTGCTCGGCTGCGCCTGCGGCGCGCCGTTCCTGAGCGACGAGCTTTACGCCGAAGTGACGTCGGCGGCACCTTATGCCGCGCTCACGCGCGCTGACTTCGATGCCGCGGTCGATTTCGTCGCCACCGGCGGCTATGCGCTCAAAGCCTATGAGCGCTTCGCCCGCATCCGCCAAGGCAAGGACGGCCGCTGGCGCATCGCCAATCCTTGGGTCGCGCAACGCTACCGGCTCAATGTCGGCACCATCGTCGAAGCCGACATGCTGAAAGTTCGCCTGGTGCGCTCGCGCGCTTCGAAAATGATTCCGCGCGGCGGCCGGCTTCTCGGCGAGGTCGAGGAATATTTCGTCGAGACCATGGTGCCCGGCGATACCTTCGTGTTCGCCGGGGAAATCCTGCAATACGAGGCAATCGTCGAGGACGAAGTCTATGTCTCGCGGGCAGCGTCTGAGGATCCGAAGGTGCCGGCCTATGAAGGCGGCAAATTTCCGTTGTCGACTTATCTCGCCGAGCGCGTGCGCGGCATCATCTCGCATCCGCAGGAATGGCGGGCGCTGCCCGGCCAGGTGCGCGAGTGGCTGGAAATCCAGCAATGGCGCTCGCAGATGCCGGGCCAGCGCGAATTGTTGGTCGAAACCTTTCCGCGCGCCAACAAATACTACCTCGTCTGCTATCCGTTTGAAGGGCGGCTGGCGCATCAAACGCTGGGCATGCTGCTGACGCGGCGGCTTGAGCGCGCGCGACTCAAGCCGATGGGATTCGTCGCCAACGAATATGCGCTTGCGGTCTGGGGTCTCGGCGGCGTCGCGGCATGGCTTGCGCGCGGCGAGCTTTCGCTGGCCGCTTTGTTCGACGAGGACATGCTCGGCGACGATCTCGAAGCCTGGCTCGCCGAATCGGCGCTGATGAAGCGCACGTTTCGCAACTGTGCGATCATCG
This sequence comes from Xanthobacteraceae bacterium, assembly GCA_050010715.1. Lineage (GTDB taxonomy): Bacteria > Pseudomonadota > Alphaproteobacteria > Rhizobiales > Xanthobacteraceae > BOG-931. The sequence goes on from JBEKKM010000230.1 coordinate 2,068, forward strand.
CCGGCCTGATCGAACGGCGTTTTCCGGGCGAGGAAAAATCCCGCCGCCAGGTCACGATCTCGACCGACCTCGTCTACGACGTGCTGCGCAGCCACCAGCCCGATCACATGCTGCTGCGCGCGGCGCGGGCCGACGCCGCCACCGGTCTCCTCGACGTGCGCCGTCTCGGCGATATGCTCTCGCGCATCAAGGGCCGAATCGTCCATAAAGCGCTCGACCACGTCTCGCCGCTCGCGGTCCCGGTGATGCTGGAGATCGGCCGCGAGGCGGTCTACGGCGAAGCGGCTGATACGCTTTTGGCCGAGGCCGAGGACGAGTTGGTGAAGGAGGCGATGCAGTGAGGGCACTGACCCCCACCCGGCGGGCTGCGCCCGCCGTCCTCCCCCTCGCAGGGGGAGGTCAGGACATTGCCGTCGCCGGCGCGGCGCTGGTAGCCGATTGCGCCGGCGCGCTGTATTGGCCGGAAGAACGCCTGCTCGTCGTCGCCGATCTGCATCTGGAAAAAGGCTCGGCCTTTGCCGCGCGCGGCGTGTTGTTGCCGCCCTATGACACGGCCGCGACCTTGGCGCGGCTCGCCATGCTCATCGAGCGCTATGCGCCGCATCTCGTTATCGCGCTGGGCGACAGTTTCCATGACGGCGGCGGACCGGCGCGCATGAGCGACATCAGCCGCGCCGGACTCAAATCATTGCAACGCGGCCGCGATTGGCTGTGGCTCGCCGGCAACCACGATCCCGATCCGGCCGATAATATCGGCGGCCGGTTTGCCGAGATTTTGGCGCTCGGCCCGCTGACGTTTCGTCACGAGCCGTCGCCGCATCCGTGCGATGGCGAAATCGCCGGCCACCTGCATCCGCAGGCGCGGATCGCGCGCCGCGGCCGCGCCGTGAGCCGGCGCTGCTTTGCCTCGGACGGCAAGCGGATGGTCATGCCGGCCTTCGGCGCCTATGCGGGCGGCCTCAATGTCCGCGACCGCGCCATCGTGTCGTTGTTCGACGCGCTGTCATTCACCGCCCACATGCTGAGCCAACGGCGCATCTATGCCGTCGCCGCGGCGCGGTGCTTGGCAGATTGAATTAGCGAGTTGACCGCATTGCCCGCACCGTTACTAGCTACCGCCGCTCAGTATCCCGGAAGCAGGGCAACGGATTTTAGCCCGGTAAAAATCCCACTTATGCCATTTGCGATGGTGCGGCTCGTTTAGCTCGGAGACGGATCATGGGGCGAATCTGACTTGCGCCCTTACATGTCGTTTGTGCGCTGCAACATAACTTGATATTAGATTTACCGATTGTTGAACCCATGATCGTATCATCGCCGGCGATTGTGGCAGGGGTCGCCTTGGAGCGTCCCACCTCGGTTCCCGAGCGACACGGATTAGTGTGCTCATCATGCGCCAATAACCGAGTATGGCACTCGATCCGTTTATGCCCGTCCTTGTGGTTGACGACCACGGCGCGACGACCCACATCATCCGAACTCTGTTGCGGCAAGTGGGATTCGTCGATGTTGACGACGCAATCAATGGAGCCGACGCTCTCGCCAAGATGCGCGTCAAACGCTATGGACTCGTAATTTCGGAATGGTACTTGGAGCCGATGACTGGAAATGAACTCCTGCGAGAAGTGCGAGGTGATCCGGGCCTCAAGCGAATCCCGTACATCGTAATCGGAGAATCTAATTCTGAAAGCGTGATCGCGGCGAAAAAGGCAGGCGCACACATCTACATTGTCAAGCCTTTCGATGCGCAAACGCTAAAGGCCAAGATCGAGGCCGTGCTTGCAACAAGGACGGCGCTCATGCCTGAGCGACAACAGATCGTGGCTTCGACCCAATCCCCACAAATGAGCAAGGGCTCGGACGCGACTTCCACGTCTGCTTCCGCCCAGATGAGATTTTCCGGGCGTTTTACTGGTATCTCCTAAATGTCCGCTTGGGTGGCGCTCCAAGATCGCGGTGCATGTGGGTTTAAGAACTGCTAATGAGTGCAGCGCTTTACGCTGCAATCCAGTTAAAAAGAAATCAACTCCCAAGCTGTATCTTGCGGAAAATTGGCCGCTTCGGAGCGAAGGTCATGTCGCTGGAGCACGTGGATTTTGGTGACGTCATATTTGTCGAGCGTCAAGAAGACGTTCGCATCATTGTCAGTATTCCGGCACGATTTTCGTCGTCGGAACGGCGCGACGCGCGTGGCGAGCGACGCGTCTTCGATTGTCGTGCAGTCTATCTGTCTCCGGGTGCGGTCGCTCTTGCTTCACCTGTCAGCGTAAGCGTGGGCGAACGGATCATTGCTCACATCGATCGCGTCGGAGAGCTCACGGGTGTCGTCGCGCACGTGCTTGAGGGTGGATTCGTAATGAGCATTGCGGCTGGCGCTGACCAACGTAATCAGCTTGCCACCAAAATCCAGTGGTTAGAGAAATACAAAAACCATGATGTGCTCGACCGACGTGCCGACGAGCGCGTGATGGCCTCGAGTCCGCATTCACGGGTGATTTTGCCCGACGGGAGCAGCAGCTGCGGCCGGCTTCGCGCTAACCGGGCACGACCGCACAGCGGTGGCAGGACGTGCCACGGCGTCGTCTGGAGCCAATCTCCGCTTTTGGGAAAGTATAAGAAATCACAAATCAATGCCGCCATATCCGCTTTCGAACCGGAACGTATAGTAATGAAGGCGGCGGGGTTTTCGCCCCGCCGCCTTCACCGCAGGCCTCTTCCAGAACATATTACGGGAACAACTTCAGGACCGACTGGTTCGCCTGGTTGGCGATCGACAGTGCCGAGATTTCCAGCTGCTGTTGTGTCTGCTCGGTCAGCAGGTTGGCGCTTTCCTGGTTCTGGTCGGCTAGCACGAGGTTGCTGGCGCCGGTCTGCAGGGTGTTGATCATGTTCTGCTCGAACGTCTGACGGGTCGAGATCGTCGAGGAGTTCGTGCCGAACGTCTCGGTCTGGGCGCGCACGGCGGTGAT
>JBEKKM010000231.1:0-5031 GCA_050010715.1 Xanthobacteraceae bacterium
GCTGTCCCTGCTCGCGCTTGCGCTGCCCCATCATGCTCCGCTCCCGTCGCGAATCGCCTCACAGCGACGGAATCACTGAGCAACACAGCCTTCAACGGACTTCTGCAACAAAATCGGCCCATTGCGGACATTCGCTGCGCTGCGATGCAATGTCCGCTTTCGGGGGTAAAGCGGACATCGGTCAACCGTTGCGTATCGGCCTCGATTTTATGAGTACGCGCGCTAGATAAACGCGCTTAAGAGAAGAACCGCATCTGCAGCACGGTTTCAAACGTGCCTTCAAGGTTGAACAGGGTGTGCAGCAGCAAGGTTAGCAAGGTCGAGTTGCTGCGCCAGCGCATCCAGCCGAGAAACAGGCCGATCACGAAGATCTGTAACATGCCGGTCCAGTCGTATTGGAGGTGCAGCGCCGCCCATAGGATCGAGATCGCGACGATCGCCGGCCACGCCGCGCGCTCTGATCGGACGAATCCCCCGAACAGAAATCCGCGGAACATGATTTCCTCGCCAGCCGGCGCGACAACGATCGCCGCGAACAGCATGGCCGGCAGCCAGCCTTCCGCCAGCGCCGTCGAGTAGGACTGGGTCTGGAACGTCGTGACCAGCGCGTGCCCGCTGACATAGAGCAGCGCATCGCTCAGCGCGATGATGCCGACCAGCACGATAAGGCCCGTGATGACGTCACGCTTGTTCGGCCAGTGCAGTGCCAGATAGTCGACGGCGTTGGACTTGGCGAACCAAACGGCGAGACAAAGGATCGCAACGCTGATCGGGTTCGAGATCAGGATGAACAGCGTGACGAGAATGCCGTCATAGGGTGTGACGAGCACCGCATTGAGCTGGCCCGACCGCCACAGCACGATCACCGCGAGCGCGGCAAACTGACCGACGAGAAAGGCGACGACTGCCCAGGCAGACGTCGCCCAAAAACCCCAGCGGTTTACCGCCGCAATGTTTTCATTCACGTTGGCGACAACCCTCAAGGAATCAGGATGGAGGAGCCGGTGGTGCCTCGGCTTTCGAGATCGCGGTGCGCCTTGGCGGCATCGCGCAGCGGGTATTTCTGATTGATCGGGATCTTGACCGCGCCGCTCTTGACCACCGCGAACAGATGCTCGGCGATGTCGAGCAGATCGGCGCGCTTGGCGGCGTAGGTGTTCAGCGTCGGGCGCGTGGCGAACAGCGAGCCCTTCTGTTGCAGGATATTGATGTTGAAGGCATCGATCTGCCCCGACGCGCTGCCGAAGCTGACGAACATGCCGAGGGGGCTGAGGCAATCCAGCGACGCCGGAAACGTCGTCTTGCCGATGCCGTCATAGACCACCGCGCACATCTTGCCGCCGGTGATCTCCTTGGTGCGGGCGACGAAATCCTCGTCGCGGTACAGGATGGTGTGGTGGCAGCCGTTGGCTTTTGCGAGCGCCGCCTTGTCTTTCGATCCCACCGTGCCGATGACATTGGCGCCGAGATGGTTGGCCCATTGGCATAGGATCAGGCCGACGCCGCCGGCCGCGGCGTGCACGAACACGTTCTGGCCCTTCTCGACCTTGAACGTGCGGCGCACCAGATATTCCACCGTCATGCCCTTGAGCATCATGCCGGCAACCTGCTCGTGGCCGATGCCGTCCGGCACCTTCACGGCGCGATCGGCTGCCACCACGCGTTCCCCCGCGTAGCAGCCGAGCGCGGTGACATAGCCGACATGATCGCCGACCTTGAAGTCGGTGACGCCCGGGCCGACCGCCGTGACTTCGCCGGCGCCCTCGTTGCCGGCGACGAACGGCAGGCCGACCGGCGATGGATACATGCCCATGCGGAAATAGACGTCGATGAAATTGACGCCGCAGGCATATTGCTTGACCCGCAGCTGCCCCTGCCCTGGCGCCGGAACGTCGATCTCCTCGTAGGTCAAAACCTCGGGGCCGCCGACTTTGTGAACGCGTACTGCCGCAACCATTGTCGTCTCCTTGGGATGAGTTCTGTTATCGGGAAAAGGTTTGCCGGGATCATAGGGGCAGAAGCGTCGAACACAAGCCGGCTAAAACAACTGCGTTTAGCGCCCGCCGGAGACATTGAGCACGGCGCCGGTAATGTACGAAGCGGCGTCCGAGAGCAGGAACAGGATCGCCTCGGCGATTTCGTTCGGCTCGCCCGGGCGTTTCATCGGCAATAGCGGCGTGATGCGCGCAAGCCGGCCGGGCTCGTGAATTTCGGTATCGGTCGGACCAGGCCGGATGGCGTTGACGCGCACGCCCTCCATCGCCACTTCGCGCGCGAGCCCATTGGTAAGCGCGTCGACGCCACCTTTGGCGGCGGCGTAGAACACATATTCGGTGGCGCCCCCGGTCACCGCGGCGATCGACGACAACAGCACGATGGAACCGCCCTTGCCGCCATGGGCGGTCGACATGCGGCGCACCGCTTCGCGCGAACAGATCAGCGCGCCAAATAGGTTCACATCGATGACGTCGCGGATGGTGTCGGCGCTCGCCACATCGAGCCGCGAATTTTTGCCGCCGATGCCGGCCGAGTGCACGAAATGGGTGATCGGCCCGAGCGCGCGCGTGGTCTCGTCGAACACCCGCGTGATATCGGCCTCCTTCGCCATGTCGCCCTGCAGCGTAAGGACGCTGCCGCCCGATTTCTGCACCGCGTTGGCAACGTCAGCCGCGGCTTTGGCGTTTTGAACATAATTGATCGCGACATCGTAGCCGCGCGCCGCGGCAAGCCGCGCCGTCGCCGCGCCAATACCGCGGCCGCCGCCGGCGATGAGAAGAACGGGTCGGGTCATTGTGAGCTCCTTGATTTACGCCGCTATCCCGGATGATGGCGGCGCAGAAAACCGATGCCGACGAAGTAGATGGCCAAAACGCATAGTACCGCAACAATCCAAAAGCCCGGCGCAAGGCCGTCCGCCACCGCGACGATTGCGAGCATCGCCCAGATTATCAGCGCCGCCGCCGTGATCGCGCGCAGATGCGAAATCCGGATCGGATGAACGACGTGGAACGGCACGAAGGTCAGCGCCGCAAGCGCTACGACCGCGAGCGCGCCGAGCCACGGCGGCAGCTTGAGCAGGAACAGATAGAACGCTGCTACGTTCCACAGCGCCGGGAAGCCGCGAAAGTAATAATCTGTCGTCTTCATCTGCCGGTCGGCGAAATAGAGCGAGCCGGTGACGACGATGAGCGCGCCGAGCGGGATCGCCAAAACCTGCGGCAACAGCCCGCCGGTGGCGATGGCATAGGCCGGCACGAACACGTAGTTAAGGATATCGACGACGAGATCGAGCACGTCGCCGGACCAGCGTGGCAACAGCTCCGCCGTGTGCAGCCGCCGCGCAAAAGTGCCGTCGACGCCGTCGATGATGAGCGCGATGCCGAGCCAAACGAACATCTTTGGCCAATCCGCGCCCACCGCCGCAATCAACGCCAACAGCGCGCAGGCCGCGCCACAGGCTGTGAAGACGTGGACCGCAAACGCGGCCGTGCGCTGCGAAATGGCCTTTTCGGGAGACTCGGTCGGCGTCATTGTCCAAGCCTACACATCGAATTGAAGATCGTGCGCAATCTCTCTGACTTTGCTAGACTTTCCACCGTAAATCAAAGGCGACGGCATGAGCGGCACATTCAGCGCCGAAGTGGCGGTCATCGGCGGCGGGCCGGCCGGCCTTGTCGCGGCCATTGCGCTCGTAACGGCCGGCGTCGATACGCTCCTGATCGCGCCGCCGGCCGAGCCGGATCACCGCACCACGGCGCTGCTGGCCGGCTCGGTCACGGCGCTGGAAACGCTCGGCGTGTGGCCGGCCTGCGTGCCGCACGCCGCGCCGCTCCGCAAGATCCGCCTCATCGACGCGACTGAGCGGCTCATTCGCGCGCCCGAAGTTTTATTCACCGCGGCCGAAATCGATCTCGATGCCTTCGGCTACAACATCGAGAACCGGCATCTCATCGCCGGGCTCGAGGCGCGCGCGGTGGAATTGAAGCTTGCGCGTATCGCCGGCGCGGCGGTTTCGATTACGCCCGATGCCGCCGGCGTGTCGATCAAACACACTGATGGTGAGACGCGCGCGCGCCTGGTCATCGGCGCGGACGGCCGGCGCTCGCTGTGCCGCGCCGCAGCCGGAATCGGCACCAAGCGGCGGACCTATCCGCAGACTGCGCTGACGCTCAATCTGGCCCATGCGCGGCCGCACGACGACACATCGAGCGAATTTCACACCGAAAGCGGCCCGTTCACCCTCGTCCCCCTGCCCGGCCGCCGTTCAAGCCTGGTCTGCGTGCTCGATCCTGTCCATGCCGACGAACTCGCCGCGATGAACGACGCGGATCTGTCGCTTGAGATCGAACGCCGCGCGCACTCGCTTTTGGGCGCAACGACCGTCGAGCCAGGGCGCGGCATTTTCCCGCTGGCGATCGAGACGGCGGACGCGTTCGCGCACGATCGCATCGCGCTGGTCGGCGAGGCCGCCCACGTGGTGCCGCCGATCGGCGCCCAGGGGCTCAATCTCGGCCTGCGCGACGGCGCCACCATCTCCGAATTGGCCGCCGAGGCGCGGCGGCAAAATATCGACATCGGCGCGCCGCAGGTGCTGGCGCGCTACGACACGCAACGCCGCGCCGACGTCACCAGCCGCTCGATCGCGGTTGACCTCTTGAACCGCAGCCTGCTCACCGATTTTCTCCCGGCGCAGGGCGCTCGCGGGTTGTCGCTCTACCTCGTCGACCGCATCGGCCCGCTGCGCCGTGCGCTAATGCGCGAAGGCGTCGCGCCGGCCGCCGCGCAGCCGCGGCTGATGCGCGGCGAAGCCGTCTAACCCGCCCGTGTCCGCAAAGGCATACGCGCGGTCCTGATGGAACGTAAAAGGGCGGCCAAGCGTGATGGAGACGTTTCTAGGCAACAACCGAAGTTCGTCTCATAAGGAAATCGTGCTCGGCTGACGAAATCTCTGGAATTGTCGGAATTCGGCCTAGCTGGTATCTCGACGCTGTCTTGGCGTCCGCAGGAATTGGCGCCCCTATTGAATATTGA
>JBEKKM010000232.1:0-4903 GCA_050010715.1 Xanthobacteraceae bacterium
ACAAGTGGAGTGCCGCCACGAACGCCATCCCTCGGCGCCTAATGGTGCGGGGCCCTCGTTGGGTGCAGTCGCGGGCGCGGTGGTGGGCGGTTTGCGTGCCGGAGCCGGCGGGGGGGCGGGCGCGGCGACCGGGGGATTCGGATTGACCGACGGATCGAGCTGGGCCATGTCGGAATCCGGCAAGCGCGACAAATATTGGTTTTTGCCCAGAAGCGAAATGCCGATATAGCCGCGCACCACCAAAGTCTGGCCGTCGGGCGTCACCGTCATATTGGCTTTGTAGATCTTGCCGTCGCGCGGATCGAGGATGGTGCCGTCCTCGTATTTCTCGGGCTTGTCGGGGTCCTGCTTCATGCCGCGGATGATCTCGAGCCCGAGCCATGGATGGTTCAGGCGGTCATCCTTGCATTCGCTGCACACCGCATTGGGATCCTCGCCGGGTTTTAGAAACATCTTGGCGATGATGCCGGAATAGACGCCGTCGTGATTGGCGATCAAAAACCAGCCGGTCGGCTGCTTGGTGTCGTCGTCGACCGCCTGCCAGAGCCCGGCGGGTGTTTGCGGCGCGGCCGGCGCCGGGGTTTGCGCAAACGCCGCAGCGGCAATCGACGTCAATACCGCGACTGAAAAAAGCAGCTTTGCTCGCATAATCGGAACTCCAGGTTGGACCATTGAAGCCATGGACCTAGAACACCACAGACGTGAAACAATCGAGTTTGTGGTCGCGAGTTTCATGCGCAGCGAACATGGTCAATTTATGCACATGCAAAGAGCGGTTTTGCGACCTGACTGCAATGGGTCTGTGGCCGGGGGCGAATTTAGCCGCCCAAGGCCCGCACGCTCAACCGTGTTCTGCCGCGAAAAGTCGCGCATCTGACGCAGCGGTTCCCTGACACCACCGCTTGTCGCCATGCGGCCCACCCCGGTACACTTCGTCGGCCGGCGCAGACGCGCGGCATTTGTGATTCGAGGACCAGCGTGCGCATCAAAGCCATCGAGCCCATCGCGGTCAGCCTGCCGATGAAAAAGCCGGTGAAGATGGCCGGCGAGACCGTCACCCGCGCCGACAATATTCTTGTGCGCGTTGAAACCGACGACGGTGCCATCGGCTGGGGCGAAGCCGCGTCGGCGCCGACCATGACCGGCGAAACCGTCGCCAGCATGATGGCGGCGGTGGCTCAAATGGCGCCCGGCCTGCTCAAGCGTCCGGCCGACGATTTCGCCGGCGCGGCGGCGGCGATGGACGCGCAGATGTACGGCAACAGCGGCGCCAAGGCGGCGATCGAGATCGCGCTGCACGATCTGGTCGGCCGCGCTACGGGCCAACCGCTGCACGCGCTGCTTGGCGGCAAGCGCCGCGACTGCATTCCGTTGCTCGCCGTCATCGGCTCCGACGATGCCGCGGCCGATTTGCGCGAGGCGCAGGAGCGCCGCGATGCGGGCTATGTCATTTACAAGATCAAAGTCGGCGTTGCCGCACCGGAAGCCGATGCCGCGCGCACGCGGGACATTTGCCGCGTGCTCGGCAAGGACTGCCTGATTTCCGCCGACGCCAATCAGGGCTGGAACGCCGATGAGGGTGTGCGCTATGTGCGTGCGGTCGCCGACACCGGCCTCGGATTTTTCGAGCAGCCGGTGCACGCCCACGATCTCGCCGGCATGGCGCGCGTCGCCGCGGCGAGCCGCGTGCCGATCGGCGCCGACGAGGGCATTCATTCGCATGACGATATCGAACGCCATCACGTCGCCAAGGCGGCTCAGGGCGTGAGTCTCAAAGCGATCAAGCTTGGCGGCGTGCGAGCGGTATTCGAGGCAAGCCGGCTGTGCGACCGGCTCGGCATGAAGCTGAACATCTCGTGCAAGACCGGCGAATCGAGCGTCGCCTCGGCCGCGGCCTTGCACCTCGCCGCCGTCGTGCCGTCGCTGGCCTGGGGCCTGACCGTGACCAGTCCGGGCCTCGCCGAGGATGTGGTCGCCGATCCGCTGCGTATCGAGCACGGCCATATGATGGTGCTGGACCGGCCCGGGCTCGGCGTCGAGGTCGACGAACGCCGGGTACGACGCGCCCAGCAGGAATTCAAGAAAGTGGCTTAAGCCGTAAAGGGAGAGACGTCATGCGAGGACTAACGCGACGGGCGATAAGCCTCGCCGCCGCTTGTGCCATGACCATTACCATGACCACGGCGATGTTCACCGCACCGGCGCTGGCGCTCGAGCAGATCAAGATGTCGATCTTCCAGAGCAATTTTTGCTGCTTCGCGGTCTATGTCGCCAAGCATTTAAAACTGTTCGAGAAGCACGGCGTCGATGTCGATCTGGTCTACGGCACCGGCATCCAGCCGGCCAATATCTTTGTCAGCGGCTCCGCCGATTCCGGCGCATTTGCGGTCGAGCACGGCGTGACCGTGAGCTCCAAGGGCCAGGATTTGAAATTGATCGTGTTGCAGCAAAAGCTGCCGCCGCTCAGCCTGATCGTGAACAACGACGTGCCGACGCCGAATGCCGACAAGCCCTATCCGCAGAACCTCATCGACTTGAAGGGCCTCAAGATCGGCATCAGCGGCCGCGGCGCCTCGACCGACACTGCGACGCGCTTCATGCTCAAGCAGGCCGGCCTCGATCCGGACAAGGACGTCACCATCATGCCGGTCGGCGATCCCGGCACCATGCTGGCGTCGCTCAAGAACAAGGTGATCGACGCCGCCATGGCGGTCGAGCCGACCCAGACCGCCGCCGTGCTGTCGCTCAAGATCGCCAAGACCATGGTGGATATCGAAGGCGGTGGCGGCCCGGACGTGTTTCATCCTTACGCCTATAACGGCGTGTTCGTGCACTCGGCGTTTCTCAAGGATCATCCGGATACGGCGCGCGGCATCGTCGACGCCATCGTCGAAGCCTGTGCGGTCATCAACGATCCGTCGCGCACGAACGACCTGATGGATGTTGCGGCCAATTACATGAAGGGCTCCGACCCCGAGGTGGTCAAAGCCTATCTGGAGAAGTACCGGTCCAACTACGGCGCGATCGCGACGCGAAAGGGCGTCGATAACGTCAGCGCCATGCTGGTTGCCGCCAAGACCATCGAGAAAGCCGTGCCCTACGAGCAGATCGTTGCCACCGACTTCATGCCGCCCGAGGCCGGCGCGCCGACACGCTGACGCCGCACCAGAACGCGCATCATGGCCGACAGCGAAGTCGCGCAAGCCGAGATCCCGATTCAATCGGCAGCGGCTGACGACAACTTGCGCCAGCGCGTCTTGCTCGCCCGCGTCGCCGTGATCGGCACGTTCCTCGCGGTCTGGCAGGGCGCGGTAGGTTTTGGCTTGATCGACTCGTTCTGGGTTTCGAGTCCGGTGCTGGTCAGTAAGGAGCTGTGGCAGGAGATCGTCAGCGGCGACCTCATCCGCAATGTCGGCATCACCGTGTTCGAGGCGCTGATCGCCTTTTTCATTTCCTCGGCGCTCGGCATCGCCGCGGGGCTTATGCTGGCGCGTTCGCCGTTCTGGGATGAGGTGCTGGCGCCGCTCGTTCTCGCGCTCAACAGCTTGCCGCGGGTGGCGCTGGCGCCGCTCATTATTCTTTGGTTCGGCATCGGCATCGTCGCCAAGGTGGTCACCGCGTTCACGCTGGTGTTCTTTATTCTTTTGGTCAACACGCTCGGCGGCGCCAAGAACGTCGACACCGACATCCTCACCATCGCGCAGCTGATGGGCGCGTCGCGCCGCGACATATTGTGGAAAGTCACGCTGCCCTCGGCGCTGCCGTGGATTTTCGCCGGGCTCAATATCGGCCTGACCTATGCGCTCCTCGGCGTCATTGTCGCCGAAATCCTCGCCTCCAATCAGGGTATCGGCTACGTCATTTCTTCCGGTGCGGCGAACTTCAACACGGCGGCGGTTTTCGCCGGCCTGGTGACGCTCGCGGTGGTCGCCTGGCTGTTCAGCGCCGTCATGCGCAAGGTCGAGGCGCGGCTGTTGCGCTGGAAGCCCGCGGTCAACAGTGCCTGAGCGAATGACCACGCCCGCAAAAATCCGCCTGTCGAATATCGGCATAATATTCCGGCCGCGCGACCGTGGCGCGGTCGAGGCGGTGCGCGGCGTGTCGCTCGACGTGCCGGATGGTTCCATCGTCACCATCGTCGGGCCGTCGGGTTGCGGCAAGTCGACCTTGCTCAATGTCGTCTCCGGCCTGCTGCAGCCGAGCTCAGGTTTTGCAGAAGTCAACGGCGCCCGGGTCAACGGCATCCGCCACGACGTCGGCTACATGTTTGCGCGCGACGGCATGATGCCGTGGCGCACGGCGGCCGAGAACGTCGAGTTCGGTCTCGAAGTGCGCGGCGTCGCTAATCGCCGCGCCGTCGCCCGCGAATGGCTGCGCCGGGTCGGCCTCGACAAGTTCGAGGACCATTACCGCCACGAACTATCGCAGGGCATGCGCCAGCGCGTCGCCGTGGCGCGCACGTTCGCCATCGAGCCGGATATCCTGCTCATGGACGAGCCGTTCGGCGCGCTCGACAGCCAGACCCGGCTGTTGCTGCAGGCGCTGTTTCTCTCGGTGTGGGAGCACAACAAGCGCACCGTGCTATTCGTCACCCACGACCTGCACGAGGCGATCTTCCTCTCCGACATCGTCGTCGTCTTCACCAACCGTCCGGGGCGGGTGAAATCGATCATTCCGGTCGAGCTCGAACGGCCGCGGCCGCCGCCCGCCGAGCTCGCCATCGCGCCGGAGTTCCGCGACATCTATTCGCGCATCTGGAGCGATTTGAAGGACGAGGTGAGGGAGTTCGAGTGACGAGAGCGTATCCTCGTAAATCGTGGTTGGTTGGCGGTCGGATCAATGTCCGCTTTACCCCCAAGAGAGCGAACATTCATTGCATCGCAGCGAATGTCCGCTATGGGCC
>JBEKKM010000233.1:0-4876 GCA_050010715.1 Xanthobacteraceae bacterium
CAGCCCTACGAGACTTCGGCGATGTACCAGCCCAAGGTCGGGCGCATGCAGCCCGATCCCGAGGTGGTGGCCGAGGCCGTCGCGCGGCTCTCCGCGGCAAAGCGGCCGATCATCCTCGGCGGTCGTGGCGTGCTGTGGTCCGGCGCGCGCGATGCGGTGGTCAAGCTCGCCGATCGCTGCGGCGCGTTACTCTCCAACACGCTGCCGGCGCGCGGTCTTTTCCACGACCATCCGTTCGGGCTCGGCACCACCGGCAGCTACTTCACGTCGTTGGGCAGAGAAATGTACGAGTCCGCGGACGTCGTGCTCGCGGTCGGCACCAGCCTGTCCTATTACGTCGGTGGCGGGCACTACTGGGGAAAGGCCGTCAAGATCCAGTTGGACGATGCGCCACGCGGCTTGCGCGATGGCCAGAAGGCCGCCGACATCTACGTCAGATCGGATGCGCTGGTCGGCGTCGAGACCATCTTTGCCGGCCTCGACAAGACGTTGGGCGTCGGCAAACCGACGGCGGCGACGATACGCTCGAAAGAGCTCGCGCATCGCATCGCGACCGAGCCGGCGGACGCGATGCCGTTCGACATTGAGCCCGGGGTGCTCGATCCACGCGAGGTGATCCGCGCCATCGACGCGGTCGTGCCGAAGGATTGGGACTGTGTCGTCGGCGGCGGCCACCAGGCCTATTTCAACACCCAGATGCGTGGCAGGCCGGCGGAGCGCTACACCACGGTGCGTGAATTCGGCGCGGTCGGCAACGGCCTGTCGTATGCTCTAGGCGTCGCAGCCGCGCGCCGGCAGGGCCGCGATGGCAAGATCGTGCTGTTCGAAGGCGACGGTGGGCTCTTGTTCCATATCCAGGAACTCGAGACTCTCAAGCGTCAAGGATATCGCATCCTGATCTGCGCGATGAACGACGGCGGATACGGCTCGGAGTTTCACAAGCTGCGCGCCGACGGCATCGACGATAGCTTGGCGGTGTTCGGCCGGCCCGCGTTCGAAAACATCGCACGCGGCTTTGGCCTGCGCGGCCACGAGATACGCGATGTGTCGGTCATCCCAAAGCTGTTCGCCGACTTCACCGCGCAAGGCGAAAGTGAAATCTGGAACATCCAGATCTCCGACAAGGTCACCGCACCGGTGATCCGCCAGACCATCAAGCGCGGGCACGGCAATATGTGAGCGGCGGCAGCTTCCTAGAGCATGATCCGGAAAAAGCCTGTCCTCGGACTTGATCCGGGGATGGAAACCGCTTTTCCGAAAAAATTCATGCCTACGCTTGCTAGCGACTTTCTCCCGAAACATCGATGGATCGCGGATTTGTCGGATTTTGGCGCGGTGCGAATCCGGCGAATCCGCCGCCGTCGCAAAAGCGACACAAGCGGTCGGTCGCCGCGGTCACAGGCGATTGCCGCACACGATGTATTGTGTTAATATACAATGTCACGTTGCTTCTTTCTGCCGGTTAGAACTTCACCTGTGCTTTAAGGTCGACAAACCAGTGGAGGCGTACAATGGCTAAAGCGACAGTGAGTGTTGATGAAGACACGAACATAGTTAAAGTCGTGGTGCCGGCCGGAACCAAATGGACCGATGTTGGCAAGATCGTCGAACTGTGCACAACGAAGGTCTTCGGACCTCCGCGTTTTTGTAACACGTGCATTTCCGGCCGCGTGTTGCAGATCGTGGAAGAACTTCCCGCGGTTACGCAGGTCGATATCGGCTGATAACGTCGCTTTCCTCGCACGGGGCGGCCATGGCCGCATGGTGGCGGATCGATGCGCGATTCCGCGTCGGCGCTGGGCGTCGGTATTCTGCATAATCCTGTCGTCCCGGACTTGCTCAAATCGGATCCGGGCATGGTGGATTACGTCTCCATCATGCCCGATCTGTTCTGGGCCGACGGCGGACCGGGCGCGAATCCGCGCTTTTCCGAGTCGGAGTCATGGATGGAGTTTATCGACTGGGCGTGCGGTCGATATCCGCTCGTTGCGCACAGCATCGGACTTTCGCTCGGCAGTGCGGTGTTTTCCGACGATGCCTATGTCGAGCAACTTGCCGATTGGCATCGGCGCTATCGCTTCCTCTGGCACAGCGATCACCTGTCCTTCGCACAAGTCCGGTCGGCCTCCGGCCAGGAGCAGCACGCCGGCATGGCAGTGCCCTTGCCGCTCGATTTCGAAGTGCTGCGATTGCTGACCGCGAGAATTCAAGCGCTGCGCCCGCGCTTGCCCACGCCATTTCTGGTCGAGAACGCCGTCGCTTATGTGACCTTCTCCGATGAGGAGATGACCGAACCGGCGTTCCTCAATTCTCTGGTCCGCGACAGCGGCTGTCGGGTGCTGCTTGACCTGCACAATCTCTACACCAATGCGCGCAACCATAAGTTCGATGCCTCCGCCTTCCTGCGCCAACTCGATCTGGACGCGGTGGTCGAGGTGCATGTCGCGGGAGGAACCGAAGAGGACGGCGTGTACACCGATGCCCATTCGGGCCCCTGTCCCGAGGCGGTCTGGTCGCTGCTCGAAGAGATCATGCCGTGTACGCCGAATCTGAAGGGAATCACCTTCGAGTTTCATGACTCCTATTTTTCGATCTTCGGCGCCAAAGACGTCCGCGCCCAGCTGGACCGTGCCCGCGCCATCTGGCATCGGCATCGGCCGCGATGAGCGTGACGTCTTTTCAGCAGGCGCTTTGCGATTTGATCGCATCCCCTCGCCTCTGTCGTGCGCTCCGCGCCGCCCCCGACGAGGTGCTGGCGAACTATGAGCTCTCCGCGCGGGAACGAGCGCGGTTGTGCGACGTGGTGTGGCAGCGCGGCATGTCGACGAATTGCTCGCTGTATCGCGCAAACCGCGTCACTCCGCTCTACATGCTCCTCACCTACACGTGCCGCTCTCTGGGCGATCAGTTTCGGTCCCTGCTCGATGAATTCTGGGACGCCAAGATTTATCGGGACGGTCAATTTTCGAGCGAGGTGGAGCGATTCGCCGCTTTCCTGCGCAAGCGCATCGCCGACGGTATCGTGTCGAGTCCGTTTACGGCCGAACTGCTGGAGTTCGAGCTCAAGCTCAACGCCCTCAGGTCCGCCCCGCGCAAGCAGTTGCTGCGCGAAGTCAAAACCTTGCCCGCTCCCGGTCCGGATACACCGTGCCGGATTCATCCGCTGGCTCGTTTGGTTCGGTTCCACCACGATCCGGACGCGCTCCTTGATGCCGCCGAGCGCAACGTCATCGCTTCCGCGAAAATCCCGCGCCGGGAATCACTGCTTGCGCTGAGTCTGGTGGACGGCGAGGTGCGCGTTATCCAGCTTCCTGACGACATCCGCCGCGCGCTTGACGACGATGGGCAATTCCTCGAATCGTTGACGCCGCAGCTGGCGCCCGCGTTGGCCGACGCCGGACTTCTTGTAGAGCGGCGAAATCGGAACAAACCCGCTCGCCTGTTCATGGACGCCTGAGCAAGCTCAAGTAGAAAGCTGCGAACACCAAGACAATGCCAATATTCACTGTCAGCCGTTCCCAGAATCGATTTCTGAAGAACGCGAAATCTACACCGACTATGACGGCCGCCATCGCCACCACGTAAAGCACGATAGCTAAGTGTCTGCCTATTCCAGCGGGAGTCGCCATTTTGAGTTTTCCATCACGCGGTCGCTACCTTTAATTCCCCGAGACAGTTGGCCTATCCCGCTGGCCGCTCTGCAACCGAAGCTACGCTAATTTCCTGGGCGCGTGGAAGCAAGCGTAGGGCGGCCAAAGGCGCGCATCGGACATTTGCCCCATCGACAGACCGATGACTTCGCGCGAATATTGAGGGTGGATCGTTCTCATGCCTCCATTGAGAAGGCTCGCGCGTGCGTAGGAATTTGAAATACCTTTTTACCGTTCTACTGACAGCCGCCGCGATCGATGGCGCGGCGTCCGCACATTCGGCCCATACCAAAGCACTTGCGACCCCTACCAAGGCACCCGTTGTCCGGATCGAAAGCGGACAGGTTCGCGGCGTGGAGGCGGACGGCGTCATCAGCTTTAAAGGTATTCCTTATGCCGCGCCGCCGGTCGGCAAGTTGCGCTGGCGAGCGCCGCAGCCGGCGCAACATTGGAGCGGCGTGCGCGATGCGACGAAATTCGGCCCGGAATGCATGCAGACCACGGACGAAGTGCGCAAATCCGAGGATTGCCTCACGCTCAACGTCTTGCGCCCCGCCACCTCGGCCAAAGCGCTGCCCGTCATGGTTTGGATTTACGGCGGCGCGAATGTGCGCGGACAAACCTCGCTTTACCCCCAGGGCGATGCGCTGGCGAAGCTTGGCGTCATCTTCGTCAGCATGAACTATCGGATGGGCCGGCTCGGTTTCTTTGCCCATCCGGCGCTGCTCGCCGAGACGCCCGGTGAGGTTCACGGCAATTACGGTTACATGGATCAGCGCAGCGCCTTGCAATGGGTTCAGCGCAACATCTCAGCTTTCGGCGGCAACCCGAGGGCGGTGACGATTTTCGGCCAGTCGTCCGGCGGCGGCGCCGTCGTGGTCCACCTCACTTCGCCACTGTCACGCGGCCTGTTCCAGCGCGCGATCATGCAATCGCCCGGATTTCCGGCTCCGCGGGCCAAGGCGGGCCCGCTCACCGAACTTTCCGATGCCGAGAACATGGCGGTCGATTATGCGCGCTCACTCGGGATCACGGCAGAAGGCCCGGAAGCCCTGGCGGCGCTGCGCGCGCTGCCGGCGGAGAAGCTGGTTGAGGGCACAGACCACGAGGCCGAAGAAGCAGCGCTTGCGGCGGGCAAGCCCATCATCGGCGTGGCTGGACCGATGCTCGACGGCAAGCTTCTCGTTGAGGCGCCGGAAATAGCGCTCGCCGCCGGCCGCGAGGCG
>JBEKKM010000234.1:0-4857 GCA_050010715.1 Xanthobacteraceae bacterium
ATCTTGTAGATGCTAAGAACGTGGCCGGGCGCGTCGAAGTAGGTCCGCGAAACCTCGCCGGATGGTTTGATCGCATAAATGGTAAGATAATTGCTGGTCGACGCCGGTTGCGCGCAATCGGTCGCCCAAGTGCCGATCAGACCGAATTCGGCGACCGTGTTGGCGACCGATTGGGCATTGGCCGTTTCGACCGTAGCCATCGCCAACGCCGCGGCAAGGCAGGCTCCCCAACGCATGCTAGCTCCCCTTGCGTCGCGCTGGGCGCGCCAGCAGTTCTAACAGTGCCAACGCTTCGGCGACGGAGCGCAAACGCACCCGGCGGCGGCCGATGTCGCCGTAGAGCCGCTTGCGCGCGATGCGTCGTCCGTCGCGGCTGGCCGCCGCGAAATGGACGAGGCCAACCGGCTTTTGCCTGGATCCGCCGCCGGGACCGGCAATGCCGGTGATCGATACCGCAAGGTCGGCCCGAGAATTTTTCAGCGCGCCCGCGGCCATGGCCTTTGCCGTCGGCGCGCTCACCGCGCCGTAACGTTTGAGGGTTGCCGCCGGCACGCCGAGCATCGCCCGCTTGGCATCGTCCGAATAGGTGACAAAGCCGCGATCGACAACGTCCGACGAACCCGGAATCTCGGTCAGCGCCGCGGCGACCAGGCCGCCGGTGCAAGACTCGGCGGTGGCGACGTGCAGGCCGCCAGCGCGGCAAAGTTCGAGCACGCGCTTTGCCGCTTCACGCAGTTTGGCGTCGATCACGACGCGCTCCACGGCAACCGCACCGTTGCGGTCGCCATCGCCACGATCCCTTCGCCCCGTCCGGTGAAGCCCAGTTTCTCGCTGGTGGTCGCCTTGATGGCGACACGGCTTACGGAGACACCGGCAATGGCGGCGATGCGCTCGCGCATGACGTCGCGGTGCGGTGAGACGCGCGGCGCTTCGCACACCACGGTCACGTCAAGATTGGCAATGACGCCGCCGCGGGCGCGCACGCGTTCGCAGGCAAATGCAAGGAAGCGGTCCGACGAGGCGCCCTTCCATTGCGGATCGCTCGGCGGAAAATGCTGGCCGATATCGCCGTCGGCGAGCGCGCCAAGGATGGCGTCGACCAAAGCATGGAGCGCCACGTCGGCGTCGGAATGCCCGGTGACGCCGCGCGAATGGGGAATGCGGACGCCGCCGAGCATGACATGGTCGCCGTCGACGAAGGCGTGCACGTCAAAACCGTTGCCGGTGCGCACGTCGGCCAGCGCTGCGTGGCGCACTATCTCGGCGCGGGCAAAATCGTCGTTGGTCGTGAGCTTGACGTTGCCGGCCTCGCCTTCGAACACACTGACGCGATGCCCGGCCCATTCGGCGAGCGCGGCGTCGTCGGAAAAATCATCGCGGCCCGCGGCCGCCGCGCGCCGATGCGCCGCCATGATGAGATCGAAGACGAAGGCCTGCGGCGTCTGCACCATGCGCAAGTGGTTGCGATCGAGGGTTTCGGTCACGCGCGCGTCGTCGTCGATTTTCTTCACCGTGTCGGCAATGGCAATGGCCGGCACTGCCGCGCCGTTTTGCTTGGCGGCGATGATGGCGCGGCCGATCAGCGCCCCTGTCAAAAACGGACGCGCCGCGTCGTGAATGAGAACGATCGCCGGTGCGCTGGCGGCGCAGGCTTCAAGCCCGGCGCGCACGGAAGCTTGCCGCGTCGCACCGCCCCAAACCGGCGGCAGAAGTTTCTTTAAGCCGGCGGTCGCGGCGCGAAACACATCCTCATCTTGGGGATGAATGACCGGCTGCACCGAGTCGATCTGCGGATGATTGAGGAACGCCGCCAGCGCCGGACGGATCACCGGCTCCCCGGCAATCTCGCGATATTGTTTGGGCACGTCGCCGCCCGCGCGCAGGCCCCGTCCGCCCGCGACGACAACAGCAGCGATGGTGTCGGCCATCTCACGCTCCGCGCAATTCCGGCATGGCTTTAGCGTATGTTCCACGAATCTGCGAACCGGCCAGGTGGATGGAACCGAGGACTATTCCAACCCGCAAAAACGGCCTTTGCCGCCAGATTTGCACAGGTTAGGTATATTGCAGTGCAGCACTTGCGCCCGTTGCGAATTTGGCTAAACTATAAGCAAAGGCATTATGACGCCTATTTAGTGTGCAAATGTTTCCTTCTATCGCCAAACCGAAAAAACTGAATGAGCCGTTGGCCATCGGGCCACTGACGGTGCCAAATCCCGTGCTTTTGGCTCCCATGTCGGGAGTTACCGACGCGCCGTTCCGCCGCCAGATCGCGAACCAGGGCGCCGGCCTCGTCATCTCGGAAATGACCGCTTGTGCGGCACTCGCCAACGGAAAGCGCAATGCCGCATTGCGGGTCAAAGATCATGGCGCCGGATTGCACGTGGTCCAGATTGCCGGCTGCGAAGCACGTTGGATGGCCGAAGGCGCCCGCCTTGCCGAAGATGCCGGCGCCGCGGTCGTCGACATCAACATGGGCTGTCCGGCCAAGCACGTCACCAACGGCGAGTCCGGCTCGGCGCTGATGCGCGATCTCGATCACGCGCTCACCCTGATCGACGCGGTGGTGCAAGCGGTCAAGGTGCCGGTGACCTTGAAAATGCGGCTCGGCTGGGACGACGGTTCGCGCAACGCGCCGGAGCTGGCGCGGCGCGCCGAACAGTCCGGCGTGCGCCTTGTCACCGTGCACGGCCGCACGCGCTGCCAGTTCTACAAAGGACGCGCCGACTGGGCGGCGGTGCGCGCCGTCAAGGACGCCGTGTCGATCCCGGTGGTCGTCAACGGCGACATCCAAAACTTCGACGACGCCGATGCGGCGCTCGTCGCCTCCGGCGCGGACGCGGTGATGGTCGGGCGCGGCGCGCAGGGCAGGCCGTGGTTTCCCGGCCAGTTGGCGCACTATCTCGCGACTGGCGAATGCAAGTCGGCGCCGGCGCTCAGCGAGCAGCTCGCGCTCGCCAGCGCGCTTTATGGCGAAATGCTCGCCCATCACGGCATCGCGATTGGTCTGCGTCACGCGCGCAAGCATCTCGGTTGGGCGCTCGACACCGCGGCGGCGACCGCGGGCGCGCCTGCGCATCTGCTCAAGACGCATCGCGGCCGCGTGCTCACCGCCGAGGACCCCGCGATCGTGTTGCGCCGGCTCGCCGAAGCTTTTGATGAATTGCGCGGGACCAATGCGGCGTGGAGAAGCGCGGCATGAGCACCGCAGAAAACCTGCTCGCGAGGTCGTCGGCCGATGTGGTGCTCAATGCGCTGCCGCACCCCGTCATTGTCGTGTCGGCGGACGGCAAAGTGATGGACGCCAATGCCGCGGCGGAGGCTTTTTTTGAAGTCTCGGTGTCGCATCTGCGGCGGCATCTGCTGCGCGACCTGGTGCCGTTCGGCAGCCCTTTGCTGACACTGATCGAGCAGGTGCGAGCGCGCGGCGCCGCGGTCAACGAATACAAGGTCGATCTCGGCACGCCGCGCAATCCGGGCGACCGGCTGGTCGACCTGTATGTGGCGCCGCTGCCGGAACAGCCGGATTCCGTGGTGGTGATGCTGCAGGAGCGCACCATCGCCGACAAGATGGACCGGCAATTGACCCATCGCAGCGCGGCGCGTTCAGTGATCGCGCTCGCCGCCATGCTGGCGCACGAGATCAAGAACCCGCTGTCCGGCATCCGCGGCGCCGCGCAACTCCTTGAGCAATCCGCCAACGACGACGACCGCACCTTGACGCGGCTGATTTGCGACGAGGCCGACCGCATCGTCAAACTGGTCGACCGCATGGAAGTGTTCGCCGACGAGCGGCCGGTCGAGCGCGAGCCGATCAACATCCATGTGGTGCTCGATCACGTGAAGCGGCTGGCGCAATCCGGCGTCGCCCGCCACATCAAATTCGTCGAGGATTACGATCCGTCGCTGCCGCCGGTGCTGGCGAACCGCGACCAGCTCGTCCAGGTGTTCTTGAACTTGATCAAGAACGCCGCCGAAGCGATCGGCGAAAATACCTCGGGCGGCGAAATCGCGCTGACCACGGCGTTCCGGCCGGGCGTGCGGCTGTCGCTGCCGGGCGCCAAGGCGCGCATCTCGCTGCCGCTCGAATTCTGCGTCAAAGACAATGGTCCCGGCGTGCCCGACGAATTGCTGCCGCATCTGTTTGACCCGTTCGTCACGACGAAACCGACCGGGTCGGGGCTGGGCTTAGCGCTGGTCGCCAAGATCGTCGGCGACCACGGCGGCATCATCGAATGCGAGTCGCAGCCGCGCCGAACCATCTTTCGCGTGCTTATGCCGGTTTACACGGGTGAGGGCTCAGCACCGGACGCCACCCTGCAATCACGAGGGGATCATTGATGCCCGCGGGAAGTATTCTTGTCGCCGACGACGATGCGGCGATCCGGACGGTGCTCAATCAGGCGCTGTCGCGAGCAGGTTACGAGGTGCGTTCAACCGGTAACGCGGCCACGCTGTGGCGCTGGATCAGCCAGGGCGATGGCGATCTCATCATTACCGACGTGCTGTTGCCCGACGAGAGCGCCTTCGACCTGTTGCCGCGCATCAAGAAGGCGCGGCCGAACTTACCGATCATCGTCATGAGCGCGCAGAACACGTTCATGACGGCCATTCGCGCATCCGAGCGCGGCGCCTACGAATATCTGCCGAAACCCTTCGATCTCAAGGAACTGACCGCGATCATCGGCCGCGCGCTGTCGGAGCCGAAGGAGAAGGCGCGACCGCCCGCCAAGGTCGAGGATTTCGAGTCCATTCCGCTGGTCGGCCGCTCGCCGGCGATGCAGGAAATCTATCGCGTGCTGGCGCGGCTGATGCAGACCGACCTCACGGTCATGATCTCCGGCGAGTCCGGCACCG
>JBEKKM010000235.1:0-4817 GCA_050010715.1 Xanthobacteraceae bacterium
CTTCGATCTTAAGGCTGCCGATGGCTGCCTCGTCTTTGGCCCCTATTTGTGGTACCCGGCTGGAAACTACGAAGCGACTTTCAATCTTGTCGTGACGCGTGTCGCGTCGGACCCAGCGAGCAAACTCGTGATCGACATTGTCGACGACACCGACAGATGTCTGGCGCAGCGAAAGCTTTCTCCTATCCCGTCTTCGACTGAAAGCACGCTGCAGTTCGTGGTCGACAGGAGTGAACTTTTCCTGGCATTTCGCGTTTTTGCAACGGGTTTTGCCGGCGGCGAACTGCGCTTTGGCGGCGTGAATTTGCGCCCGCGCGGGCCGTACTAGAGCATGATCCGGAAAAGTGGAAACCGGTTTTCCGAAAAGATCATGCTCAACCAAAATGTTAGTGCGTAAATCGCTTTAACTTGAAGCGATTTACGCTCTAGCGCTTCGTCTACTGTCCGCGCAAGTGCCAACGGCATACCGCCTCAAAAGGGGGGTATGAAACCTCGCTCGAACCAGTCGCGCAGCGTCGCTGACATGGTGATATCCAATTTTATTGGCGCGGGATTTCGAATGACTTCGTCATACCATGCAAGATCGTATGGGTGCGGCGCTCGGGGTGGCGGCGTCGTCAATTGCCACGACTTGCCGAAACCCGAGCAGTGCAGGACGGCGGGCGAACCAAATGTCCCGACGTGGAGGAAAGGGTAATGGGGCGCCACGGCCGCCCAAATATCGGGAGGGCTTATGCCGATAAGCGGCGCCTCCCAGTCCTGCAGCAAAGCATTAAGGACGTCTTGGTCGGATAACGGAAAGTCAACATCGGTCCACAGTGCACCGGGAGCGACAAGCGTAGAGCGAATGAGCGAATCCCATTGCTCGAGCAGGACATGGTCGCGCTCAAAATTGCAGGCGAGCAAACCGGCATGGTAATAGCGACTCGGCCAATGTTGCGGACGTGCCGGCCGGCCCAATCGTTTTGCCCAATTATACCGTCGATAATCGATCGACGAGATTAGATTCGTGACACCGACGACCGGAGCTACTTCAAGCCACTGCTCAAGTCGCGAAAAAAAAGTTGGATCGGCGATTATGACATCGGCATCCAGGAGCACACAGTGCTCACTGGGGCATTGCAACGGCAACTCGGCCTTTCGATTTCCCGGCCAATAGCCGTTTAGGCCAAGCGCGTGAAATTCAATTCCCTCAGGTGGTCGCCGCGAGATTGAAAGCGGCTCTGGACTGCCGACATGGATCTTTCCTGAGAAGCCGTGCCGCCGCACCGAATTGATCAGCGCGGCAATTCCCGGAACAAATGCTTCGTCGGCAAACGTATACAGCGACAATTGCATTTTTCCGCAACTCACACATGTGTATATGCAGCTTATTAGACAAAATTGGGGTGTCACGCAACGGTTGGCCGAAGTCGACCTTTGAGAGCAGATCGCAAATAACTGTGCCGCGGCGGCGGCTACGACACCTTCAGCAACACATCCGCGAGCCATTGCGGCTGATCGATCATCACGTCGTGGCCGGTTTCGGCGTTGACGAAGGTCTGCCACGTCGGGTCGGCCTTGCATTCGGCGAGCGCCTTGTCGAACGCGGCTTGCGGATATTTCGGCGCGCGAATGTAGGTCTTCTTCGCGATCGTCTCGCGTTTTCCGGTGAGTACGATCGGCTGGGTCGCGACGCCGTTCGGCTGCAGCGTCAGCTTGGAATCGATCCAGGCATAATCCTTTTCGCTGAGCGAAAACGTCTTCGCCGGCGGCCCCTTGCGGCCGGGCTCGCCTTTGGCCACCGCCTCCTCCAGCGCCTTGCGGCTGAACTCCGAGGCGAAGTCGGTGCCGCGCTGGCCGTTCTCCGGCTTGAACGCATCGAGCCAGACGATCGCCGCGACGCGATCGTGGATCTGTTCGAGTGCCCCCGAGGCCGGCCAGCCGCCATAGGAATGGGCGACCAGGCAGATGCCGTTGAGGTCTTCCCATTTCACCAGATTGACGATGTCGGCGATGTGGGTGTCGAGGATCACGTCCTTGCTCAGAAGATGCGAGCGATCGCCGTTGCCGGTGAGCGATTGCGCATAAACCTTGTGGCCGCGCGCTTCGAGACTGTCGGCGACGCGCCGCCAGCACCAGCCGCCATGCCAGGCGCCGTGAACTAGGACGAATGTCTTGCGTTCGTTCGCCTGTGCCATCGCCTGCGTCGCCTCAAGCGCCACGCCGACCGCAGCCGCGCCCAGCGCCATACGACGCGTGACCGGATTGTTCGCCATCGTGTCCTCCCGCTTCAAGCGTTGCGCACATTATAGCCGCAACGCGGTCACGGTGAACATCCAAAAAGCTGCCGCGTTTCCCAACGACAGCGATTAGCCCGAGCTTAGCGTGCCAAGAACATCCGCGCGCTCGAGCGTGGCCCGCAGCGCTTCGTCGGAGACATGAGTGTAAATCTCCGTAGTCGCGATGCTTGAATGACCGAGAAGCCGTTGCACGAAACGAATGTCGACTCCAGTCTCGATCAGGAGCGTCGCCGCGGTGTGTCTGAGCATGTGCGGCGTGACCCGGCGGGCCAGGCCGGCGTCGGTCGCCAGCCTGCGCAATTTTGAGCGCACCGATTGCGGTCGCATTGGCGAGCCGTAACGATTGACGAAAAGCGCGGCGGCGTCGATTTGCGATTTGCGGCGATGGGCAATGAGCCGGTGCAAATCCTTCCGTAAGCTCGGGTCGGTGACATAGGCGACGCGATCCCGCGCGCCTTTGCCTTGGATGCGCACGGTCGAGCAATCCGGCGACAGATCGTCCAACTTGAGCTTGCACAATTCGCCGACCCGCATTCCGGTGGCGACCATCAGCCGGACAATAGTCCGAAAAACCTGTTCGCCGTCATCGGCCCGTTCAATATCCGCGTTCCGGGATGACAGCAGGAAAGCGGCTTCGCCCCGTGACAAGGTACGCGGCAGCCGCTTGCGGCGCGGCAGCAGCGGGCGCCAATTTGAAAACGGGTCCGCGCAATCGTCCCTCTCGCAGGCACGCCGAAAAAACGCGCGCAAGCAGGCAAACCTTCGCCGAACGGTTGCGACGGTCAGCTTGCGCGAGCCGACCATGTCCTCAAGATATTCTTTCAACAAGGCCAAAGTCACGTCGCCCATGGCGACATCGGCCTTGAGCCACTTCCGAAAATCCCTCAGATCGGCCGCATAAGCGAGTGCAATGCCAAAGCCCCAAAATAGGTGCTTCATCAGCTGAAAAAGGTATTCCGGACTCCTCATAATTCTCAGTTATGCGCAAATCCGATTTGCATCGGCGCATCCCCCCACCCCCACTGCAGCTTGGTAGTGTATCTATTTTTCAACCCAAGGTAAGAGCTCTCTACGCCCGCTGTGCGGCCGGATCGAGAAGCCTATAGTCGGCCCGAACCGGGAGGACTCGATGCACCGCTATCGCGTAGCTGCACTCGCAATGTTTTCTGCCCTCGCCCCCACCCCCGCCCCCGCCCAAACCCCCTACCCCACCCGCGCCATCCACATCATCGTCCCGTTCCCCGCCGGCGGGCCGTCCGATGTGCTGGCGCGGCTGATCAGCGACAAGATGAGCGTCGATTTCAATCAGGCGGTGGTGGTCGAGAACCGGCCTGGCGCCAATACGGTGATCGGGGCGGAGGCTGCCGCCAAGGCGACGGGCGACGGCTACACGCTCCTGATGGCGATCGATTCGACGCTGGTGATGAACCAGTATCTCTACAAAACCCTGCCCTACGATCCGATCGCCGATTTTGCGCCGATCTCGCTGGTGGCGAAGACCGTCGGCCTCCTCGTGGTCAATGCGCAGAGCGACTATAAATCGGTGAAGGATTTGGTCGCCAAGGCCAAGGCCGCGCCCGGCAAGCTCAATTACGGCGCCGGCACCATCTCGACAAAGCTGCAAGGTTACCTTTTCAACGATGCGGCCGGCGTCGATACCGTGCTGGTGCCTTACAACGGAAGCTCGGAAGTGGCGCACGGCATTTTGACCAAGAGCGTCGATTTCGTGTTCGACGGGCCTTCGGCGGAATTGCCGTTGATCCAGTCGGGCGACTTGCGCGCGCTGGCGAAGCTCGACAGCCGGGCGTTCCCGGCGCTGCCCGATCTGCCGACGCTGGACGAGGCGGCCGGTCTGCAGCTCGGCAATCTCACGGTCTGGCTTGGTCTCGTGGCGCCGCGCGGCACGCCCGCGGCCGTCATCGACAAGCTGCAAGGCGAGACCGCAAAAATCCTCAACGATGCCGCCATCAAGGCGCGGGCCGATGCGGTGGGATTATATTTGTCGTCCAGCACGCCCGCGGAATTCGCCGACTTCATCAAGACCGAGGCGGCGCGCTGGCAGCCGGTGGTGAAGAAAAGCGGTTTGCATTTCGACTAGAGCATGCTCCACAAAAGGACCGCGCCTCACTAAATATCCCGCAATGAGCAGCATCGATATTTTCTCGCCGTTCCGTCTAGGTCCCCTGGAGCTGCCGAACCGCGTGGTGATGGCGCCGATGACGCGCAACCGCGCCGGGCCGGGCAATGTGCCGACCGCGCTCAACGCCACCTATTATGCGCAGCGCGCCGGCGCCGGATTGATCGTCAGCGAAGCGACGCAAGTCTCACCGCAAGGCGTCGGCTATCCGGGCACGCCGGGCATCCACAGCGCCGAGCAAGTCGCCGGCTGGAAGCTCGTCACCGATGCGGTGCATGGCGCCGGCGGACGGATTTTTCTCCAGCTCTGGCATGTCGGCCGCATCTCGCATCCGTCGTTGCAGCCGGGCGTCGCGCGGCCGGTGGCGCCCTCGGCCATCGCGCCGGCGGGCCACGCGT
>JBEKKM010000236.1:0-4781 GCA_050010715.1 Xanthobacteraceae bacterium
GTTCCAGACCGGCATGCAGGCGATGCAGATGTTGGACAAGAAGCCGCCGACGTGGATGTCGATGTTGTCTTCCTGCACCATCTTCGCGGTCTTCTGGCGGGCGACGGCCGGCGAGCTTTCGTCGTCGGCGATGACCAATTCGACGGGACGGCCATTGATGCCGCCACTGGCATTGATGCGGTCGGCCGCCATCTGCAGGCCGACAACGGCGGTCTTGCCGCCGGCGGCGCCGGCGCCCGAGAGCGGTTGCTCGGAGCCGACCTTAAACGGCTTGGCGGCCCCAAAGGCTGCGCGCCACGGCGCCGGTACCAGGATCATGGCGCCGATCGCGCCGCCGCCCCAGCCGACCAAGGTGCGGCGCGTGACCTTGCCGCGATACCAGATGTCTTCGGCCCATTTCTCGTCTTGCCACTTCTCAGCCATCGAAAGTCCTCCCACTGGAGTTGCGGTGTTGGAAGAAAACTCATCCCGTGTCAGTCGCGGGCCCCGGCGTCGGAAACGCGATCGTCGCCCATTCCCCTCTCCCTGCAGACCCTTGGCGGGCTCTTGGCGGGGAATTTGTGCCATTAGCAAACGCGATATTGGGTTTAGTTTCAACCGTTTTCGTGAAATGGCCGTGGCGGCGATGCCACCCCGGCCGCGTGTAACATCGTCGCGGTGGCGGCGCCGGGGGCGCGGTATGTTTTCGCCGGGCCTTGGTGATAAAGTGGGCAATCAGCATTAGGAGCGAACAGGAGCGCGCCATGGCGCTGGCCACGATGCGAGACGATGACGCCGAACCGCTCCAGACCGGGGTCGCGGCGCGCCATGCCATCCGGCGCAATGCCCATGCCGGGCCGACCTCCGGGCTGGCGCCGGGCTTCGTGCAGGCCAATCTCGCCATCCTGCCGCGTGCGCTTGCGGAGGATTTTTTGCGCTTCTGCCAGCTCAATCCAAAGCCGTGTCCGCTAGTCGGTGTCGGCGCGCCGGGCGATTGGCGGCTGCCGGCCTTGGCCGAGGACCTCGATATCCGCACCGATTTGCCGCGCTACCGGGTCTGGCGCGACGGCGCGGTGGTCGACGAGCCGAGCGACCTGATGCGCTGGTGGCGCGACGACCTCGTCAGCTTTGCCATCGGCTGCTCGTTTTCCTTTGAGGAGGCGCTGCTCGAAGGCGGTATCGAGCTGCGCCACATGACCTGCGATTGCACCGTGCCGATGTACCGTACGTCGATTGCGACGACACCGGCCGGCCCGTTCCGCGGGCCGCTCGTCGTGTCGATGCGGCCGATGACGCCCGCCAACGCCATCCGCGCCGTGCAGATCACGACGCGGTTTCCTTCGGTGCACGGCGCGCCGGTGCATCTCGGCAAGCCGGACATGATCGGCATAAAAGACATCGCCAAGCCCGATTGGGGCGATCCTGTGCCGATCGGCGACCACGAAATCCCGGTGTTCTGGGCCTGCGGGGTGACGCCGCAATCGGTGATCATGGCGGTGCGGCCGGAATTTTGCATCACCCATTATCCGGGCGCCATGCTGGTGACCGACCGGCGCAATACTGAGTTTGCAATCATGTGAGGTACGCGGTAGCGATCAATGAGCTGCCCCGGTAACTGAATGCTCGTCGACTTCCAGCAACACTACACCCCGCCAGAACTGCTCAAGGGAAATGCCGATGCGGTCTCGGTCCAAGTGGACCAGGACGGCAATCCGAACTATTTGCTCAATCCGCTGCTCGCCGATCTGACCGCGCATATCCGTGTCATGGACCAAGCCGGCATCGACGCCGGCGTGCTCACCTGTGGCTCAGGCTTCGATCAACCCGATGTGGCGACGTGCCGGCTGATCAACGATCGCATGCGGCAGGCCGAAGCGGATCATCCCGGCCGCTTCATCGGGCTGGCGCACGTGCCGGCGCTCAAGCCTGCCGAAGCCGCGGCCGAATTGAAGCGCTGCGCCGTCGAACTGGGTTTTCCCGGCGTCGTCATCGCGTCTGAGCTTCAGGATCAGCCGCTCGACGCCGAAGAGTTAAAACCGTTCTGGAAGACTTCCGCCGATCTCGGCCTCTACGTCTTCATCCATCCGCTGCCGCGGGTGATCCGCTGGGGCCAGATGGGTGCCGACGATCTCGGCCGCATGCTGGGCTGGGAATTCTCGCTGATGACCGCGACCGTGCGCATCATCAATTCCGGCCTGCTCGACGAATTGCCGGCATTGAAAATCCAGTTCTCGCATTTTTCCGGCGGCATCGGCCGCTATCTCGGCCGCATCCGCGGCTTTCAGCAGCGCGACAAATGGGGCACGGCGAAAATCGGCCGCCATGGCCGCCGCCCGCAAAAGCCGTTCGACCATTATCTCGATCATCGCCTGTATTACGACATCGCCGGCTGGGCCGGGCCCGATCACGCCGCCGAATGGGGCGCCGACTGGGTGCGCTTCGGCATCGAGGAACTGGCGTTCTCGCAACTCGTCTTCGCGACCGACTATCCGCAGGCCGTACGCGAGCCCGGCGAAGTCGCGGCCTATACCGAAGCGGTGCGCGGCCTCGGCGCCAATGGCCGCGCGCTGGTCGCCGGCGCAAATGCCGAAAAGCTCATCCCCGATCTGGCGCGGCGTCTCTCCAAGCGCACACCGAGCGCCGCCAAGGTGCGCGCATGAACGACAAGCCGGCGACGGACGACGCCAAGGCTTTCGACCCGGCCGCGCACGGCTGGCAAATCGTCAACAACACGCCGTTCGGCGATCTGGTCGGGCCGATCTGGAAACGCGTGACGCCCGAACTGCGCTGGGGATTTGTGGTCGAGCCAAAGCATCTCAACCGCGCCGGCAATCTGCACGGCGGCATGCTGATGACATTCGCCGATCAGTCCATGGCGATGACCGCGCGCCAGGCCACCGGCGTCAAGCGCCACGCCACTATCGAGCTCAACACCCAATTCATCGGCTCCGTGCAGCTAGGCCAGTTTGTCGAAGCCCACGCCGAAGTGGTGCGGGCGACGCGCTCGGTGGTGTTCATGGAAGTCAAAATGTTCGTAGAGGGTCGCATCGTCGTGTCGGCGAACGGGATTTGGAAGATTTTGGAGGAGTAGCGTCGTAGGATGGGTAGAGCGCAAGCGAAACCCATCAACTGCCTCGCGGTCCTATGGTGGGTTTCGCTTCGCTCTACCCACCCTACGCGCGATACTTCTGCAAATCGCCGCCCTTCATCACCGAGCCGGGCAGGGGATGGCCGACGACGTCTTCAGCAAGCTTCGCGCATTCGATCAGCGCGTCGAGATCGATGCCGGTTTCGATGCCGATCTCGTTGCACATAAAGACCAGATCCTCGGTGCAGACATTGCCGGCCGCGCCCTTGTGCCCGGCGAACGGACAGCCGCCGAGGCCGGCGACCGAAGAGTCGAAACGCGTCACGCCCATTTCCAGGCCGGCGTAAGCATTGGCGATCGCCATGCCGCGGGTGTCGTGCAGATGCAGCGCGATGTCGAGATCGGGCCAGCGCTCCCGCAACGCGCCGACGGTGCGCTTGATGGCAAGCGGCGTCGCCCAGGCCATAGTGTCGGCGAGCGTGACGTAGCTCAGTTTGACGCCGTGCTCCTTGGCCACGTCGAGGATTTGCCCGACCAGCGCAACCACGCGCGAGATCGGCACGTCGCCCTCGAAATTGCAGCCGAACGCCGCCATCAAGCTGCCGCGCTCGACCGGCACGCCGCTCGCCTTGTACATTTCCACGATCGTATGCTGGCCGGCGAGTTGCTGCGCAAGGTTGCGGTTCTGGTTGCGCATCAGGAATTTTTCCGACGCGGCGAGCTGTATCGTGCCCTTGAGCGTGAGCCGGTCTTCGCGCAGCGCGCGCTCAAAGCCCTTGTCGTTGAGCCACAGCGCCGTATAGGCGACGTCAGGCCTGGGCGTGATGCCGTGCACAACGTCCTCGGCGTCGGCCATGCCCGGCACCGCCTTCGGGTTGACGAAGGAGACGATCTGGATCTGGTCGATCCCGGTCTGCGCCAACGCGTCGATCAGCGCGATTTTCCGCGCGGTCGGGATGGCGCCATTCTCGAACTGAAAACCCTCGCGCGGGCCTTCCTCGCTGATATGCACGCGTTTCGGCAGGTCGCTCATTGTGGTTCTCCGACCGTAACAATCGAACGTTGACTCAAGGCGTCGATCTCATGTTGCGCAAGGCCGAGCTCGGCCAAAACTTCGGCGGTGTGCTCGCCGATCGCCGGCGCCTGGCGGCGCAGCGCCAGGTCGTGATTGCCGATTTCGACCGGCAGCCGCGGAATTTTGGCGTGCACGCCGCCGGCAAAAACCACGTCGAGCATGCGGCCGCCGGCGTTGAGCTGCGGATCGTCGAACAGGTCGCCCGGCTTGGCGACCGGTGCGAACGGAATATCGATACGGTCGAACAGTTCGACAAGCTTGGCCAGCGTATGCCGCGCGACAATCGCGGCGACCTCCGGTCGCAGTACCGGACGCGCGCGCACGCGGTCCTCGTTGGTCTTGTAGGCGGGATTTTGCAGAAGGTCCTGACGGGCAAAATGCTCGCAAAAGCGGCGCCATTGCCGATCGCTGGTCAGCCCGACAAAGATTTGTTCGCGATCGGCGGTCTCGAACGGATCGTAGATGCCCCAGGCGCCTTCGCGAGCCGGCATCGGCGGCGGCGGCCGGCCAGTCACCGCCTGGCCGGCCATATGTTGCGCCATCAGGAAGGCGGTGGTTTCGAACAGCGCCGATTTGATCAATTGGCCGCGGCCGGTGCGCTCGCGCTCGCGCAACGCCGCCTGCACACCGATGACCGCG
>JBEKKM010000237.1:0-4754 GCA_050010715.1 Xanthobacteraceae bacterium
AGTGCATCAGCGACGCCGGAGACGCATCGCTGATCCTGATTCTGTCCGACATCAACATGCCCGGCATGAGCGGCCTTGAGCTTTTGCCCAAAGCAAAGGCATTGCGGCCGGACGTCCCGGTCATCATGATTACGGCCTATGGCGATGCCGAAACCAAGCGTAAGGCGCTGGAACGCGGGGCCGAAGCGCTGGTCACTAAGCCGATCGATTTCACGTTGTTGCGCAGCGAGATCGACACCAGAATCGAAAAGGCCGCATGAGCGCCCGAATCCTGGTTGTTGACGACGAGCCCGATCTGGAGGCTCTCATTCTGCAGAAGTTCCGGCACCAGATCCGGGACGGCGCATTGAGTTTCCTGTTCGCCTGCGACGGCGTCGAAGCGTTGGCCGCGCTTAAGGCCAATGACGACATCGATCTCATCGTCAGCGACATCAACATGCCGCGGATGGACGGCCTCACGCTGCTGCAAAAGCTGCAGGAGAGCGAGAACCAGGTCTCGACCATCATCGTTTCGGCCTATGGCGACATGACCAATATCCGCACCGCGATGAATCGCGGCGCATTCGATTTTGTGACCAAGCCAATTGATTTTGGCGATCTCGAAACCACCATTTCCAAGACGTTGCGGCACATCCAATTCCTTCGCGAAGCGCGGCAGCGCCAGGCCGAAGCCGAGCGCGCCCACGCCTCGCTGTCGCGCTATTTCTCGCCCAACCTGGCACAGCGGCTCGGCAGCGACCCCGGCGCGGTCGAACTCGAGGGGCAACGGCGCGAGATCGCGACGTTGTTCACCGATATCGCCAATTTCACCGCGCTCGTGGAAACGCTGGAGCCGAGCGCGCTGGGCGGCCTGCTCAACGAGTACCTCACGGGCATGACCGATATCGTGTTTGCGCACGACGGCACGGTGGCAAAAATCATCGGCGATGCCCTGCACGTCCTGTTCGGCGCTCCCGGAGCGCAGGCGGATCATGCCTCCCGCGCGGTGGTCTGTGCATTGGCGCTGGACGAATACGCACAAGCATTTCGCGAACGCAGCCACAAAAAGGGGGTGGCGCTCGGCGTGACCCGGATGGGCGTTCATGCCGGGCCGGCGATCGTCGGCAACTTCGGCGGCGGCCGTTTTTTCGATTACACCGCCTATGGCGACACGATCAACGTCGCCGCGCGGCTTGAAGCCGCCAATAAACAGCTCGGCACGCGAATCTGCGTCAGCGCGATGCTCGCCGACAAAGTCGAGGGCTTTTGCGGCCGGCCGATCGGCGACCTGATGCTGCGCGGCAAGACCGAAGCGCTTCGCGCCTTCGAGCCGCTTCCGCTCGAACAATACGAAACGCCCGCGACCAAGGCTTATCTCGACGCATTCGCCAAACTCGAGGCCGGCGATCCTGGCGCGATGGCTGCTTTCGCATCCCATGTCGGCATACAGCCGCAGGATCAGCTGGCGAGCTTCCACCTCAAGCGGCTATTGAATGGCGCAAC
This sequence comes from Xanthobacteraceae bacterium, assembly GCA_050010715.1. Classification (GTDB taxonomy): domain Bacteria; phylum Pseudomonadota; class Alphaproteobacteria; order Rhizobiales; family Xanthobacteraceae; genus BOG-931. The sequence goes on from JBEKKM010000237.1 coordinate 1,483, forward strand.
GGGCATCCGCATTGCGATGGAATAGCGGCGGCCAATTGTGGGAAAAGGTATAACGCACCAAACGGGACGTTTGGCCACAGCGGCGCTCGCTATACCGCAGCAATTTGGTCGCTTTCAGGGGGGAAGCGGACTCGACGTCGATGACGGCGTAAGTCGCTGCTGATCCTTAGCGGATTTGCAAGGCCAACGATGGTGTGCCGGCAACGCGCTTCGTGTTAAGCTCTTGCACTCGCGCCTATTGATTTTTACGCGGGCGGAGGAACCCTATGAAACGACGCGAATTCATCACCCTGCTCACCGGTGCGGCGATTGTCGGCCCTCACGTTGCGGTCGCCCAGCCCTCATCCAGGACTTAGCGTGTCGGTACGCTCTTACCGGGCGCGCCGCTTGACGAGAAGTCGCCGCTCGCCCTGGTCCTGCTGCAAGGACTGGAAAAGCACGGCTATGTGCGCGGCAAAAATCTCGAGTTTGAATCCCGCGGGGCCGGTGGCCAGATGAGCAAGCTTGGCGAGTTGGTCCGCGACATGAAGACCAACCAAGTCGATGTGATCGTGGGCGGCGGCTTTCCGACTGCGCTCGCCTGCAAAGTCGCTAATGTGCCAACGGTGATCTTTATCGGTGCTGGCGATCCAGTCGCGACGCATCTCATCGATAGTCTGGCGCACCCGGGCGGCAATATCACCGGCATTTCCGATAATGCGACCGCGCTGGCCAGCAAGCGCTTAGCGCTGATCAAGCAAGCGGTACCAAAGGTCAACAAGGTCGCCATGCTCTGGAACCGAGATGATCTCGGCATGAGCATGCGCTATGAGGCGTCCGCCACTGCGGCGCGTTCGCTTGGAACAACGGTCCAGGCGCTCGGCGTGCGCGAGCCTGACGACTTCGGGGGCGTGTTCGAAGCGATGGATCGCGATCCGCCCGATGCGATCTTCATGGTTGCTGATGGGCTTACCACACTCAATCGCAAGCGTGTGATCGATTACGCCGCCATGCATCATATTCCAGCGATGTACGAGTACGACGTACCCAATGTGACGGATGGCGGATTAATGTCATATGGGCCGGACGTGAAGGAGTGCATGGTTAGCGCTGCGGAACTTACAGCTCGCATCCTTGACGGCGCACGACCCGCCGATCTCCCGTTCGAGGAGCCGACACGCTACAAGCTCGTCGTCAACCTCAAGACCGCGAAGGCAACCGGCATCACTTTGCCGGAGAATTTCCTCGCTCTCGCAGACGAGGTGATCGAATAGGCCGCATTTTGCTGCGGCGCACTTGGTCGCTCTTGGCCCATAACGGCGTTCGCTGCAGTGCAAAAGAGTGTCCGCTGTTGGGGGTATAGCGACCATCGCTGGAACGCGCCCGAAACGTCGAAACTGCTCTGAAGGCGCGGGGGCTGCGACGCTCGCCCCTTTCGATGTTCGCGGTACGTTGATAAAATAGCCTGTGTGACGATTCTGCGGCCCCGCACGCTTCCCCAGGCGCCGGGGCCTTTTTTTGCCCGGCGCTGTCCGTTCCTGCGTGGTAGAGTCCTACTAATCCATCGGGCCGATGCCGTGTTCGCCCCCTCTTTTGCGCGCGTCGGTTTACAGATGGTCTTGCATGGCATCGATTAGCCCCGGCGTGCCAGCTCCGGGGCTTTTTTTTGAGTGTTTCTCAATCGTCCCGGCTAGCCGAGTTCGGCGCAGCGTTGACCATGTTCGCTGCCCCCACGCGCGCGCGAGAGGCTAGGCGGCGCGATGCCGACCGACCTGCTCGACCTGCTCGGGCCCGCCTGCGTGGTGCAGCGGCTGCTGGCCGCACGATGGTGAGGTCGCCGGCGGCGCCGTCGCCAGTTCTTTTTAGCCAATTGTTGTTCGCAGATTCTGGTTCGGGGCGGCCGATGGAGCTCGGGCCGTCGGCGCGATCGACGATGATGATGTCGGCTTCGCCGGGTCGGGGTGGTGGCGACGGCGCGGCGCGACCTACGGGGTCGATCGATCAACGATGGCAAATTCTCAAGCACTGAAAGGACTTCAGGCGCATCGCAACCCGCTACGACCGCCTGGCCCGCAATTACCTCGCCTCTGTCTGCCTTGTCGCCGCCCTTGTATGGTGGATTTAATGAGTCTGGACCCTAGATATTCTCCGGCAGCGGCTTGCCCCTGGTTTCGGGCAGGAAGAACGTCGCCACGAAGCCCAAGACGTAGATGAAGCTGATGGTCACCGCCGCGTTGCCGAAGCCGCCGAAATTCGCAATCAGCGTGCCCGCGAGCAGTGGGCCGAGAAAGGCGATGAAGCGCGGCGCGTTGAAGGCGAAGGCAACGCCGGTCGCGCGGATTCGCGTCGGGAACAACTCCGGCAGCCACACCGGCATCCAAGTATATTGGCCCAAGGTGAAGAAGCCGTTCACGGCGGCAGCAAGCAGCAGCAGGTTCAGATCGTGCGTCCACAGGAACAGCACCGGAGTCATAATGAAGGCGATGACAAAGAACAGTAGCGTGATCGGCTTGCGTCCGAAGACATCCGCCAGGAAGCCGAGGCCGATGTAGCCGCAGATGGCACCGACGTTGTAGGCCATGCCGGTGTAACCCGCCCATTCTTGCGCCGGCAGGCCGGCTTTGGCCGCGACCGACCCGACATAAGGCGGCACGAAGGTGGAAATGCCCCACCAAGCGAGCGTGGTCGCCAGCGACATCAGGCAAACGATGATGGTACGCCGGCGTGTCTTGGGATCGGCGAACAGCTCGGCCAAGGTGAAACGCGTCAGCCCGTGATCGGCCGCATCGAGCCGGTCGCCGCGCTTTTTGCGTGCCACCGCCGCCTTGCGGAGCTCGCTGCTGCGCTCCCATACTGGCGATTCGGGGATGCCGCGCCGGATCCACAAAGTGAGCAAGCCGGGCAATATTCCGACCAGAAACATGTAGCGCCAGGCGTTGGGGCCATAAGGGCTGACGAACACCCAGACCAGCGAGGCGGTGAAGAAGCCGATGCCGAGGCCGCATTGCATCAGGCCGGCACCCTTGCCGCGCGCGCGGTCGGGCCACAGCTCGGCGGTGATTGAGGCGCCGGTCGCCCATTCCGAGCCGATGGCGATGCCGACCAGGAAGCGCAGCAACCCGAAGGAGAGCCAGCTCCACGACAGCGCGCTCAAGCCGGTCATCAGCGAGTAAGCCAGGATCGCGAAGATCATAGTCCGCTTGCGGCCGATATAGTCGGCGAGAACGCCCCCGATCAGTCCGCCGATGCCCCAGCCGAGCAGCGTGATGCCGATGACCGTGCCGGCATAGATC
>JBEKKM010000238.1:0-4747 GCA_050010715.1 Xanthobacteraceae bacterium
ACGGCGCTGATGGACTGCTCCTACGGCAGCTACGACGCTCCGCTCGCCGAGTGCTGGAACAAGCTGGCTCCGTTCGTGGAGCGCGGACCATTGCTCCTGCCGATTCCGGCCAACGGCCGCGGTCCGGAAATCGCGCTCGCGCTGCTGCGCCACGCTCGCACCGACATTTTTGTCGACGATGCCATGAAAAAGGCGCTGCAACAGCTTGGCGACGGCGCCGGCATTTCGCTGCACGACAATGTCGGCGACGAAATCAGGCGCCTCGCCTCAACCGTCAAGCCGATCGAGGGCGCTCGCGGCATCATGCTGGCCGGATCGGCCGACGGCACATCCGGCGCGACCGCGCGCCTGTTCAGCACATGGCAGGACAAGCCCGAGCCGGCCATCGTGTTCACCGGCTATGTGAACCCGACAACGCCTGCGGACCTGTTGGTCAAAAGCGGCCGCGCGCAATTCATGCGCTGGAACGTGCACCCGCGGCTGTCCGACACGGTGGCGCTGGTGCGGGCGACCCGATCGAAGACCGTGATCCCGGCGTTTTGCGACCGCTCGCAACTTGCGGCGCTCGCCGCGGCATTCGCGCCGGCGCATGTCACCATGGACGAGCGCATCGCGTTTTAGCCGATCTCAGCGCACCTGATCGCCGCGCAGGCGCGGGTGGCCGATGCCGAGCGGCTTTGCATCGAGCAGCACGATGGCGAGCCGCGCCGGCGCCTTGCCGCGATTGACCCAGGCATGGTTGGTGCCCCGCTGAACCATGATATCGCCGGCGCGCAGTTTTACAGTGGAACCGTCCATGTCCATCTCGATCTCGCCCGACAGCATGACGATGTAGTCGATGGTCTCGGTGCGATGCATTTCCGAGACGATGCCCGGCGCGAATTCCATGACGATGAAGCGCGACCCGTTCTCCGGCGGCGCGGTGCCGAGAATGCGCGCGCCCATGTCCTCAACGTTGACGCCAATGGCGATATCCGCCGGCATCGTGTCGCTGCACCACATCAGGGTCGAGGCGACGCCGTCGCGCGGCCGCTTGGTGTTGGTCGCCGGGCCTTCGAGGATCACCTTGGCGACGTTGTTGCCGTCGTGACCGGTAATGACGCGACGGATCGGCTCTTCAGCCATGGATGGCCTCCGGTTTTCCCTGTTGATTGCAACGCTTACGTGGCAGGCGCGCGCTTGAGGTCGATGAATTCGATGACATTGCCGTCGGGATCGCGGATATAGGCGCTGCGACCGACGAACACGCCGACGCGGCGATCCTCTTCTTTGAAAATCTCCACGCCTCTGGCTGGCAGGCTCTGCAGCGTCTCGTCGTAGACCTCCGGCGTCACCTTGAACGCCGAATGGATTTCGTGCCGGCCGGCGGCATTCTGCGTGATCGGATTTTCGGAAAAAGTTAGATTGAAGAAATCATCGCCGGCCCGCATGAAGACGATACGATCGGTGCGGCCGATCTTGGTGAAGCCGAGGATCTCGGCATAGAATTTCTCCGAGCGATCCAGGTCTTTCACCGGGATCGTGAAATGCAGGACACCTTCGACTTTCGGCATGGCCGTCCCATTCGTGCAAATTTTGCCGCGAGCGCGCGACTGCGCCCGCGTCAAGAACGACAATAATACGGATAAAGGAGTTGGGCTGCCTAGGTGGCCGTCACGCGCCGCGAGTCGGTACGCATTTCCGGCTGCTCCACCGGCTCCAGATTCGCCTCGCCCGCGGAAAAGCCGGTCATGAGATCGACCAGCTTGTTCCAGGTCCGCAGCATGACGCCGACCGGCCGCGGCATGGCTTGCCGGCAAAAGGCGATCTTCCTGATCTCGTGGGGAATGTACCAATTGCTGCGGCTGCCGGCCGGAAAGTAGACCATATCGCCGGGGCCAAGGCGGCGGACTTCGCCCTTTTCGTCGGTGACGAAGGCCTCGCCCGAGATCACATGCAGGGCTTCGTCGAGGACGTAATTCCAGGTGAAGCGGCCGGCGGTGCATGACCAAGCCATGACCGTAGAGGTGCCGTCGGCGGAGATCGCGAGCCTCGCCGCACGCGCCCGGGGCGTGCCTTCGGTAATCCAATGGGGCGCGATCGGGGCGTCGATCAGTTCGACATCGGCAGGAAAAGCGAAGACGACAGGTTTGGGCACGGCTCCCTCCAGCAAGACTAGCCGGCCATTAAACGTGGTAGCGCCAAAAAAAGCGTAAATTTTTGCGGGCCCTAGCCGGACACGCCGTCCGCGGCCTGCCGCGCGGCGGCCGAGGGCCAGTCGCGCCATGCCCGCCGCAACGGCGTCGTCAGCGGGCGCCGGTCCGCCTTGCGGCCGCTCAGATATTCCAGCCACTTCTCATAGATGCCGATGGCACATGGGTGCCACGGGCTTTCCAGCCCGGCGTCAAGCTCGCCAAACGGAAAACCGGCGATGAGGTGCTCGCGGCGATCGATGAGCGCGCGCGCGCGGAACGCCGCCGCGATCGCCGTCGCTTTGCCGTCGAAATAATCCAGCGGCAGACCGGGATAATCGTCGCGCTCGCGCCGCAGGTAACGGCCGATGTCGCGGCGATATTCGCGCAGCAGTGTGTTCGCCTCGTATTCCGGATGGCCCTGGAGGAAGAGGTGAAAGCTCCTGTCCTGCCGCGCGAACATGTCGACGCCGGCGACCGCCGAGCGGGTCAAAATGCGGTAGCCGCAATCCACCAGCGCCTGTTCGGGCAGATCGTTGTAGCGCGAGTGCGGAACGCGTAGTCCTGACTTGGCGTCGCTCGTCATCGGATGGGACGCGGCCGGCTCGCAGTCGAAAATGCCGAACAGCTTGTCGGCCAGCGGACGGCGTTCGACGCCGTCAACGTGGAGCACGGCGGCGTGAGCGGCCAAGCATGACCAGATGGTCGACGCGGTGTAATCGCGGGCCCAATCCACCACCTGGCTCAACGTCGCCCAATACGGCTCGTCTTTGAGGTTCTTCATGCGCGGCTCGGTGCCGGTCACGATCAGACCGTCGACCTGGGCGTCCCACAGCTCGGAGACGTCGCGATAGCGCTCCGCCATGTCCTGGCGCGTGGTATCGGCGCGTGGGATTTCCGGAATCGAGAACAGCAACAGTCGCACGATGGTTTTCGATGCGGCGACGCGGATCAGATCGACGAACTGCCGCTCGGTGGCCTCGAGCGCCGGATCGGGCATGTTGTTGACGAGCCCGATGGTGACGCAGTTCGAGGCGTAAATTTCGTTGGTCGAGGCGGATCGCGAGGTGTCGAGCAAAAGCGGCATTGGCTGTGCTCGTTATTCGGCGGCGAGCAGCGGCGAGCTTTTGTGCCGCTGCGCCGCGCCGAGCGCCTGATCGAGATCGGCGATGATGTCGTCGATGTGCTCGATGCCGACGCTGAGCCGAATCATCTCCGGCTTGACGCCGGCCTTGCTCTGCTCGTCGGCCGACATCTGCCGATGCGTGGTCGAAGCCGGATGGCAGGCCAGCGACTTGGCGTCGCCCATATTGACCAGCCGTTTGAACAGTTTCAGCGCGTCGTAGAAATTCTTGGCGGTCTCGAGCCCGCCAACGACACCGAACGTCAGCAGCGAGCAGGCGCGGCCGCCGAGATATTTCTGCGCCAGCTGGTGGTAGGGGTTGTCAGCGAAGCCGGTGTAATTGACCCAGGCCACGCGACGGTCCTGACGCAAGAATTCGGCGACGCGGCGCGCATTTTCGACGTGGCGCTCGACACGCAGCGCCACCGTCTCGATACCTTGCAGCAACAGGAAAGCCGACAGCGGCGCCAGCACGGCGCCGGTGGTGCGCTGATAGACGCTGCGGCAGCGCGCGATATAGGCGCGGGCGCCGAAATGTTCGGTATAGATCAAGCCGTGATAGGACGCGTCGCGCTCGCTGAACATCGGAAAGCGCTGCTTGTGCGCGGCCCAAGGAAAGCGGCCGCTGTCGACGATGGCGCCACCGAGCGTGGTCCCGTGGCCGCCCATGAACTTGGTCAGCGAATGCACGACAATATCGGCGCCGTATTCGATCGGACGCAGCAGGATCGGCGTCGCCACAGTGTTGTCGACGATGAGCGGAATGCCGTGACGCGCGCCGACCTTTGCCAGCGCTTCGATGTCACAGACGTTGCCGGCCGGGTTGCCGACGCTTTCGCAGAAGATGGCGCGCGTGCCGTCGTCAATCAGCCTTTCGATGGCCTCGGCCTGATCGGATTCGGCGAAGCGCACCTTGATCCCTTGGCTCGGCAGCAAGTGGGCGAACAGCGTGTAGGTGGTGCCGTAGAGCTGTGGCACCGAGACGATATTGCTGCCCATGCTGGAAACATTGAGCACCGCGTAGTTCAGCGCCGCCTGCCCGGTGGCAACGCACAGCGCATCGACACCGCCTTCGAGCGCGGTGACGCGGCGCTCCAGTACCTCGGTGGTCGGATTGCTGATGCGCGAATAGCGATAGCCTTCGACCTCAAGGTCGAACAGGGCCGCGCCATGGTCGGCGCTGTCGAATTCGTAAGCCACGGTCTGATAGATCGGCACCGCGATGGCCTTCGTCGTCGGATCGGTGTCGTAGCCGCCATGCACGGCCACCGTTTCTCGTTTCATATTGTCCCACCACGCATCCCGAATGCTGGGCCATTGTATGGCGTTTCGGTTTCTTATCCGTGGCTGCCGAAATGAACATCGTAAGCAAGCTTAACGGGAAGCAATAACCTTAATTGCTTCCGCTGCCGCCACGCCTGTCAGCCTGGAGCTATGATCGGCCTTGGCGATT
>JBEKKM010000239.1:0-4697 GCA_050010715.1 Xanthobacteraceae bacterium
GCGCCGGCGCCGGCGCGCTCCGCGATCCAATTGTCCGCCTCATCCATGCCGGCGCCGACGACCACGCGCTCGATCAGCGGATCGCGCGGCACGGCGATCGGGCTGTTGGTGACGACGAAGACCTTGAGGTCCGTGCCTTTGAGCGCATGTCGCTCGGCAACGCGATAAACCTCCTGTTTCACCGGGCAGGCGTCGGCGCCGATGAAGAGGGCGATCATCTTATTCTGCTACCATATGTCATTATGTCATTTGCCGACTCGAACCGGATCGGGCCCGCATGCGACACAAACCACTGGGCGCTGGTTGCTTTCAGCAAGCCGTAAGAATGGCTAACTTATGTTAAGACTTCGGGGTCAGCCTTTGGGGACCGTCCGGGATTCCCGCTTCAACCGAGGAATGGAATGACCAATCGAGTAATGCCGGCGCGATCCACTCGCTTTTGCGCCGCGGGTTTGCGCGCATCCGCCGCCATTGTGGCGCTTTCGGCTATGGCGGCGCTAACCGCATTGGCCGCGCCGCCGGCCGCCGCCAGGCAGGCGGCCGCCGCACACCCGACCCAGATGACGGCCCCGCGCCCGGCGGCAGATCCGATCATGGCCATCGTGTCGATCAAGAGCCAGCAGGTAACCTTCTACGACGCCGACGGCTGGATCCTGCGGGCGCCGGTCTCGACCGGCACCACCGGACGCGAGACGCCGGCCGGCGTGTTCGCCGTCCTCGAGAAGAACAAGGAGCACTACTCGAGCCTCTATGACGACGCTTCGATGCCGAACATGCTGCGCATCACCTGGAACGGCATCGCGCTGCACGGCGGCCCGCTGCCCGGCTACGCCGCCTCGCATGGCTGCATTCGCATGCCGTTCGATTTCGCCGCAAAGGTGTTCGACAAGGCGCCGATGGGGATGCGGGTGATTATTTCGCCGACGGACTCCGAGCCGGTGGCGTTTTCCGATCCGGCCCTGTTCGTGCCGAAGCAGGATGTGATCGACGCGGCGCCGGCGCTCGCCGCGGCGGCTGCGCGCGACGCGGACGATGCCGCCAAGGCGGCAGCCGCGGCGAAGGCCGCTGTCGCGCCGGCCAAGCGTGCGGCTGCCGCGGCGCCTGCAGCGGTGCGCAATCTGACGTCGCTCAAGGCCCGCGCCGATGCCGAGCTCGCCCATGCCGAGAAGGTGCTCGCTGCCACCAACGCCAACCCGAAAATGACCGATCAGGCCAAGGCCGCGGCGCAGGACGCGCAGCAGAAGGCCGCCGCCAAAGCGCAGGCGCTGGGTGCACAGCTCGACGCCGCCAAGGCCGACCTGAAAGCGAAGCAGGATGCCGCCGCAGCCGCGGAAGCTGCCGCCAAGGCCACCGAGGCGAAGCGGGCCGAGACCGCCAGCGCCGCAACGGCCGCGAAGCTCGCCGGCAGCCCGGTGTCGATCTACATCAGCCGTGCGACGCAGAAGCTTTACGTGCGGCGCGACACGCACAAGAAATGGTCGGACGGCGGCGAGCTGTACGACTTCAGCCAGGAGTTCCCGGTCACCATCAAGGACCCGGACAAGCCGATCGGCACGCACATCTTCACCGCGGTGGCGCGCGACGGCGGCGGTCTGCGCTGGACCGAGGTTTCGATCGACAACGGCGATAACGCCAAGGACGCGCTCGACCGCATCACCTTCCCGCAGGAGGTGCTCGACAAGATCGCGCCGACGGCAGTGCCACTGTCCTCGATCATCATCTCGGACGAGCCGCTGTCGAGCGAGACCAACTATCGCACCGAATTCGTCGCGGTATTGAACAACCAGCCGCAGGGTGGCTTTATCACCCGCGCGCCGTCGCCGAGCAGCACGCGCCTCGCGCACACCAATGATGATACCGGTGGGTTCTTTGGTCACTTCGGCGGCTGGTTTGGCAATCCTCCTCCTCCTCCGCCGCCACCCGGCAGACAGCCGGCCCGCGGCGTGTCGTATTATCCGCGATATTAGCGAACGAAGTCTCTTCGCCAATAATCAGACACTCACACCCGCTCCACGAAACTATCCACCACGCGCTTTCACGGCCCGGCTCGCCAGCGGCACGTCCGCCGTGGTCACGATAGCGCCGGCGCCCGCGCGCTCCGCGATCCAATTATCCGCCTCGTCCATACCGGCGCCGACGACCACGCGCTCGATCAGCGGATCGCGCGGCACGGCGATGGGGCTGTTGGTGACGACGAGGACTTTGAGGGCGGTGCCTTTGAGCGCATGGCGCTCGGCGACGCGATAGATCTCCTGCTTTACGGGGCAGGCGTCGGCGTCGATGTAGATGGTGATAGGTTTTGAGGGCATCCGAGATCAAATCATGGGAATTTGCACAACTTTGTGAATTCTGGCCCACTGCTGATTAAATCGACCCGATTTTTAGGGCTCACCTACAAACCCGGTGAGAGGTAAGATAGAATTTTAGAATTGATGCCAACGCCTTCAGCGAACGATACACAATGGGTTGGGATGCAACATTCTATTTTCCCCCGGGAACCAAGAGAAGAAACGCCGAGCATTTTCTGACGCTAATTGGCTACAAGACTGTAGCCCCCGATCGAAACTCTAGAGAATCCAAGACGACGCTCTTTTTCCTCCCACCGAATGATGACCCTGCCCGCCTCTCTTCGGTGACAGCCACAATCTATGTGGAAGCGGACGCCACTCTGGTAGCCGCGTCACGAACAAACATCTGGGCAACCCACCGTGATACCGAACTGCAGAACACGATGCTTCATGAACTAAAGGATTATTTTGGTGGGCATTTCGTGTCGGATTTTGGAAAAAATCGGTATTTTAAGAACACAAGTCCCAAAAGGATCGGAGTTGAGGCAGCATGCTTCGCGGCCGCATTTCACTTTCTGAACTCCATCGTATCCGTCAGGTTTCTCAATTCGTGGGTCGCCGATAAGTCAGAGCAAAAACCAACTCGCGAAAGAAACCTCGCTTGGACGAACCAAATGAATCCTTCAGTTCTAACCGCCAATCTTGGAACTGTTCATTTTGTTTCCTTGATCGAAGATTTTTTCAAGTCAGTGTTTGTGTCAACGTTACGCTACTCGAAGGAAGCAGTGAATCTTAATCGGTTCAGATCTATAAGACCTCTTATGCTTGAAAGGGCCTATCAAGGTCAAATTGCGTTGGAGGAAGCGATTGCAGAAAGCCGGTCGTTCCAAAACGCGGATAGCATTCGACAAAATTTCTCGGGGCTGCCGTTCGTAGGATTTATTGACAAATATCTTGCCAAAACCGTTTCGTCAAAAAGCCAAATTAGACGAGCTGCCGCCCTTCAAAGAATATTTGATAGGAGGCATAACTTCGTTCACCAAGCGGAGATCGACCTCACTTATCTGTCGGATGACCTCATGAGGGACATTCGCTTCTGTGAACGCCTAGTCTTCGGGCTGTACAAGGGACTTACCAGAGAAAACAATTGGCCGTACGAAGACCCGCGTTAGCTCCATCAAGCATCTGCGGATTCGATAGATATTCCATCACCGAGTGCTTTAGAGGGCACTGGCCGCCATTCCTCGTCGAGGAAAATTATTTCAACAACATACGAGTCGTCCTGCGCCGGCTCGTAGCCGACGCTCGCCGAAACGACTTGGCAATCGTCTTGGTACACAACCGGTAGGTAAGTAAACGATGGGGCATGGCTCCCATCCAGCGTATCCATTATGCCTCCGAGATATTCTGGAAGTGAGCGATCCAGCTCCCGCGCCAGAATCTCTACATTAAGTTGGATCGGTCCTGAGTAGCGAGCGCGTCCTGCCATTGCGGCAATGGCTGCGCCGCGCAATTCCTTGAAGCGGCAATGGCGCCGGTGCTTCGGATTCCTAATGGAAAAATGCAAATCTTTGTCTGGCGGAAGTCCTGACACTTGAAAGCGAATGCGATCATTGGGTTCTGGCGACGGTCGAAAAGGAAGGGGACCGGGATCGGGAATTGACCCCTTGAGTCGAAAGCGCATCACGCCCGCTCCACAAAACTATCCACCACTCGCTTCTCCCCCGCCCGATCAAACTGAATCGTCAGCTTATTGCCATCGATCGCCGTCACATTCCCGTTGCCGAACTTCTGATGAAACACCCGGTCGCCCAGCGTGAAGGCCGAGACGGTGCCGGTGGATTTGGCCACCAGCTCGCCTTCGATGGTGAGCGGCAGGCGGCGGGGGTTTTCCTCGCGGGCGCGCCAGGGGGAGGGGGATGAGGTGTCGTCGAAGCCGTCGTGGTCGTCCGCGTAGCGCGAGCCGGTTTCCGAAAAGCCGCCGCCCTTCTTCGCTTGCGCCCGCTGCCAGCCCGGCGTGGTGTAGTTGGAGCCGAACGCGGTGGTGGCGTCGAAGCGCGAGGCGCCGTAGCCGCCATAACCGCCGAAGCCGCCTTGGGCCTCGGTCACTTCGACATGGGCTTCGGGCAGTTCGTCCAGAAAACGCGACGGGATGTTGGTCTGCCACAGGCCGTGCATGCGGCGGTTGGTGGCGAAATAGATTTTGGCCCGTTTACGCGCCCGAGTGAGACCGACGTGGGCGAGCCGGCGCTCTTCTTCCAGGCCGGCGCGGCCCTGGTCGTCCAGCGTGCGCTGGTGCGGGAACAGGCCTTCTTCCCAGCCGGGCAGGAACACGGTGTTGAATTCCAAACCCTTGGCCGAATGCAGCGTCATGATGTTGACGGCGTCGGCGTCGGCGCTCTTGTCTTT
>JBEKKM010000240.1:0-4656 GCA_050010715.1 Xanthobacteraceae bacterium
CGCATGCGGTCGGCGGCGGTGACCCAACCGAGAATGCGCTCGGAATTGGTGCGGGTCATTTCGGCAAGCTTCAGCCGCTGTTTCGGCGTTTTGGCCGAGCGTAAAAGCCCGATGGTGGTGCGAATCCCTTCCGACTTGAGGATCGCGGCCGTGTCTGGCCCGATGCCCCGGATGTCGGTGATAGGATACGCCATCGCTGCCTCCCCCTCGGCGCGCCGCTAGACGAACTGCGAAAGGCCGGGGAACGCAACAACGGTCTTGTCGACCGGTTTGGCGCCGACTTGCTCGCGGACAAAGCCGACGCCGTCGCGGCCGATGTCTTGTACCTGCTCCATGCTCACCCCCCGCCGCCATTACGCGCAAGCCCGCGCCTATCACTTCAGCTCATACCGAAACCGCCCGCACTATCGCTGGCGACTAGCCGCACAAGGTCTTGGCTCCACCGAGCCTGGCCAAGAGCGGGCCCACTTGTCTGTTGGTCCTTCCATGACCAGGAAGTTCGAAAATGATCCCCACCGCCTTTTCGGCGGCTGGCGCGATCTACTTCGAGATCGGCGACAAGCCGGCCGACGAGTTTGTCTATTGCCCCAACGCCTTCCCCGCACTTTCGGCGGGCTCGGATTAATTAATGTACATTCCTCGGGGCGTGACAAGTATGCACCACCCGCTCGGAGGCCATTTGACGCGCTGCCCATGTCGAAGCGTGGCGAGGCGTTGCAAAGATGCAACGCTGTTCTGGCGCGGCAACAAAAAGAACGCGCCGCCGACGTGGTAATGACAAAGCCTGCGCTGTAAATTTGCGTTGCGAAGTGTTTTGCGGCGAACGATGAGAAGGTGACCCCCATGATGGCATCCGAAGCTCTGCCCAAGGTTCTCGACCGCATCGACCGCGACCTTGATGCCAGTCTGGATCGCCTGTTCGCGCTGTTGCGCATTCAATCGATATCGACCGACCCGGCCTACGCGCCGCACTGCCGCACCGCGGCCGAATATGTCGCGACCGATCTGCGCGGGCTCGGCTTCGAGACCAGCGTGCGGCCGACGGCAGGGCACCCGGTCGTCATCGGCAAGAGCGGCAACGGCAATGCCATTGGCAATGCGCCGCGGGTTCTGTTCTACGGCCATTATGACGTGCAGCCGGTCGACCCGCTCGATCTGTGGCAGACGCCGCCGTTCGAGCCGCGGATCGAAACCCTCGATGGTGGCCGCAAAATCATCGTCGCCCGCGGCGCCTGCGATGACAAAGGCCAAGCCATGACCTTCGTCGAGGCCTGCCGAGCGTTCAAGGCGGTCACCGGCACGCTGCCGCTGGATATCACGATGATGATCGAGGGCGAGGAGGAGTGCGGCTCGAAGCACTTGTTCGGCTTTGTGCGCGACAACGCTCCGGAGTTGCGGCGCGACCTGGCCTTGGTTTGCGACACCGGCATGTGGGACGCGCAAACGCCGTCGATCACCACGTCGCTGCGCGGCCTAGTCTACGAAGAGATCCGACTGACCTGCGCAGATCGCGACCTGCATTCCGGGCTATTCGGCGGCGCCGCGCGCAATCCGATCCATGTGCTCGCCGACATTCTATCGGCCATGCACAATGCCGACGGCGGCGTCACCATTCCGGGCTTTTACGACGGCGTCCACGACCTGCCGCCCGACATCAAGGCCGATCTCGAAGGTCTTGGACTGACTCCGGAAAAATTCCTCGGCCCGATCGGCTTGAAGATTCCGGCCGGCGAAAAGGGCCGCATCCTGCTCGAGCAGATTTCGACGCGGCCGACGGCCGAGGTCAACGGCATCATCGGCGGCTATACCGGGGAGGGGGCCAAGACCGTGATCCCCGGCAAGGCCAGCGCCAAGGTCTCGTTCCGCCTGGTCGGCGCCCAAGACCCGGAAAAGATCCGCAACGCCTTTCGCGATTTTGTCCGCGCCCGCGTGCCGGCGGACTGTTCGGTCGAGTTCGGCAATTTCGGCTGCAATCCGGCTTTCGAAGTGGCGTTCGATAATCCGGCATTGGGCAAGGCGCGTACCGCGCTCGCCGAGGAATGGGGCAAGAAGGCGGTGACCATCGGCGCCGGCGGCTCGATCCCGATCGTCGGCGATTTCAAGACCGTGCTCGGCATGGACACCTTGATGGTCGGCTTTGCGCTCGACGACGACCGGGTCCATTCGCCCAACGAGAAATTCGATTTAAAATGCTTCCACAAGGGCATCCGCAGCTGGGCGCGGATCTTGGCGGCGCTGGCGGGCTAGTTGAACGGCGCATAACGCCGGCCCCTTTTCGCCCCTCGCCATTGGCGCGTCGCGACGCTAAGCAAAGCAATGGATTCGCTGTCGCCGCAGCCGTCGTTGCTGCGCCATCGCTCGTTCGTGCTGTTCTGGTGCGCCCGCACCTCGACCAGCGGCGCTTACCAAATGCAAGCGGTCGCGGTCGGTTGGCAGCTCTACGACCTCACCCACGATCCGCTCGACCTCGGCCTGGTCGGCCTGATGCAGTTCTTTCCCGTCGTGCTGCTGGCGCTGGTGATCGGCCAGACCGCCGATCATTTCGACCGCCGCGCCGTCGCCGGCACCTGCCAGGTGGTCAAGGCGATCTGCGCTTTCCTGTTCGCGCTCGGCACCTTGCAGGGCTGGCTCGATCGCGGCTCGATCCTGACCCTGATCCTGATCACCGGAACCGCGCGCGCCTTCGAGGCGCCGACGTTGCACACGATCGTGCCAGGCATCGTGCCGCGCCCACTTCTGCCGCGCGCCATTGCCGCTTCCGCAACGGCGCAGCAGACCGCGATCATCTGCGGCCCGGCGCTCGGCGGCTTTCTCTATGTGCTCGGGCCGGCGGTGGTCTACGGGCTGTGCACGGCGGTTTTCATCACCGCCTGCATCCTCATCAGCTTCGTTCAGGGCAGGCACCGCGCCGAGCAAAAAAAGCCTGTCAGCGTCGAGACGCTGTTCGCCGGCTTTAGATACATCCGCGACAACCCGATCCTGCTCGGCGCCGTCTCGCTCGATCTGTTCGCCGTACTGCTGGGCGGCGTCACCGCGCTGTTGCCGATCTATGCCCGCGATATTCTCGGCACCGGTCCGTGGGGGCTTGGGCTGTTGCGCTCGGCGCCGGCGGTCGGCGCACTCAGCATGTCGGTATTTCTGGCGCGCCATGCCATCGAGCGCCGCGCCGGGCTTCTGATGCTGGGCACGGTCTGCATATTCGGGATCGCCTCGACCGTGTTTGCGGTGTCGACCTGGATTGCGCTGTCGTTCGCAGCCCTCATCGTTTACGGCGCGGCCGACGCCATCTCGGTGGTGATCCGCCAGTCGCTGGTGCAGACGCGCACGCCCCACGACATGCTCGGCCGGGTCATGTCGGTGAATTCGATGTTCTCAGGCTCCTCGGGCACGCTCGGCGAATTCCGCGCCGGCGCGCTTGCCGCCTGGATCGGCGCGGTGCCGTCGGCGCTGATCGGCGGGGTCGGGGTGATTTTGATCGCGCTGACCTGGTTCCGGCTGTTCCCGGCGCTGCGCGGCATCGAACGGCTGACCGGCGAGACCGGCGAGCGCTTCCCGGGCGAGGCCCTCACGGCGGAATGACGCAGCTCAAGCGGCCGCCAAACCTGCTATCCTGATTGTATTAGGCCTGCCAAAGGCGCGCGGCACTGCAAGACCGACCCGCCGACCAAAATAACTTGCGCCAATCAGGGAAGGGATCACGCATGAAAAAGCTGCTTGTTGTCGCCGTGGCCGCGATCGCCGCCGTGCTGTCGGGCTCAGTGCTTTACGCAGACGATTATCCCAGTCGGCCGGTCACCTTTACTGCCGTGTTCGGGCCCGGCAGCGCCAGCGACACCATTTGCCGCATCGTCGCCGATCCGCTCGGCGCGGCGCTCAAGCAACCGGTCGTCGTCGAGGATCGCCCCGGCGCGGAC
The DNA here is from genome assembly GCA_050010715.1 of Xanthobacteraceae bacterium. Taxonomy (GTDB): domain Bacteria; phylum Pseudomonadota; class Alphaproteobacteria; order Rhizobiales; family Xanthobacteraceae; genus BOG-931. The sequence continues at coordinate 3,915 of JBEKKM010000240.1, forward strand.
GGCGCGGTGGCCGCGCTTTACGTGCACCACCAGCCGGCCGACGGCTACAACCTGTTGATGGCGACCAACTCGCCGCTGTCGGCCGATCCGTTCCTGCACAAGGACATCAACTACGATGCCATCAAGGATTTTATGCCGGTCACGCGGGTCGGCAGCTTCACCCTGATGCTGGTGGTCGATCCGAAATTGCCGATCCACTCGGTCAAGGAACTGGTCGACTACGCCAAGGCTAATCCCGGCAAGCTGACCTACGCCAGCGGCAACACCGCAGGCATCGTCGGCATGGAGACCATCAAACGCTGGGCTGAGATCAGCATCCTGCACGTGCCGTACAAGAGCACGCCGCCGGCGCTCGAGGATATCATCGGCGGCCGCGTGTCGATGATGTTTGCCGACTTCACCACCGCCATGCCGCATGTCGCAGCCGGCACGGTGCGGCCGATTGCGGTCTCGCGCATCAAGCGCAGCTCGCTGTTCCCGGAACTTCCGACCGTGGACGAGGCCGGCATCAAGGGCTTCAATCTCGACGCTTGGGCCGGTCTGGTCGCGCCGACCGGTACGCCGCCGGACATCGTCGCCAAGCTCAACACCGCGCTACGCCCGATCATCGACAGTCCGGAGGTGCAGAAGAAATTCAAGAATGTCGGCTTCGAGGGATTTTCTTCGACCCCGCAGGAGCTGGGTGACTTCATAAAGGCTCAGCTGGTCGAGTGGCAGAAAATGATCAAGGATGCCGGCATCC
>JBEKKM010000241.1:0-5712 GCA_050010715.1 Xanthobacteraceae bacterium
AACCGACCGGCACGCAGGTCACGCCGAAATTGTTGGCGAAACAACGCCTCAACGTCGGCTTCATCATCGACCACTAGAATGAGAAGGCTCACGCCCGTCCTCCCGTTTTGCCAAGTGCTGTGCCAAGTGCCGCTGCTTTGCGCGGCAGAATGATTTTGAATTCAGTGAAGCTGCCTGGCTCGGTATCGACCGCGATGCTACCGGAATGCTGTTTCACGATGATGTCATGGCTGATGGACAGGCCAAGGCCCGTACCCTCTCCGGCCGGTTTCGTCGTGAAGAACGGATTAAACATCTTGTCCTTCACTTCGGGCGGTATGCCGGTGCCGTTGTCGCGAATCCTTATCTCCACGCGGTCCCCGAGGTTTCTGGTGGCCGCCGCAAGGATCGGTTCGAAGTCGCCGTTGGCGGCCTGACCCTTGCGTTTGATCGCGGCATAAAAGCCATTCGAGATCAGATTGAGCAGGACCCGCGTGATTTCCTGTGGGAAAAGGTCGACTTCGCCCGCGGCGGGATCGAATGACCGCTCCAGCGTGATGTTGAAGCCCTGCCGTTCGGCGCGGGCACCGTGATAGGCGAGATTGAGACTTTCTTCGACGATGGCATTTATGTCGACGGGACGATGCTCACCCGAGCCCTCGCGGGAATGCAGCAACATGTTCTTGACGATAGAATCGGCGCGTTTGCCGTGCTGCACGATCTTCTGCAGGTTGTCGCGCAAGGTATCGGACAGGTCGGCGATTTCTTCGCGGGCTTTGTCGTCGGCTTGCAGGCCGCCCACGATTTCGCTCAGCTCGTTGAGTAGCTCTACCGAAACGCTCGAGAAATTATTGACGAAATTGAGCGGGTTCTTGATCTCGTGGGCGATGCCCGCGGTCAATTGGCCGAGTGAGGCGAGCTTTTCGGTCTGCACCAGGCGATCCTGCGCGGTGCGGAGCTCATCCAGCGATTGGCTGAGGTCGTCAGTGCGTTGCCTCAGCTCACGGAGCAGCCGGGTGTTTTCGATGGCGATCACGGCCTGGGCGGCAAAACTCTCCACCAACGCGATCTGCTTTTCGGTAAACGGGCGCACCTCCTGACGATAGATGCCGATAATACCGACCACTTCTTTTTCCTTGAGCATCGGCACCGCAACCAGGGTGTGAGCTTTTGCAAGCTCGATGGTTGCGATGCGCGCGCGCATGCCATGTGTAGGCGCCGTGGCGATGTCGTCGATCTGTACGACCTTGCCCGTACTGACGAGGCGGCCCATGGTGCTTTGCGGATCGGGCAACACCAGTGGATCGCCAAGCATGGCATCACGGTATTCCTGCGGCGCGCCGTGGATCGCGACGATGCGGAACTTGTCGCCCTCGCGGACCCACATATTGCCGAACTTGGCTTCGCAAATGCGCACCGCGTTCTGCAGCATGGCGTCGAACACCGGACCGAGCTCGCCGGGCGAACTGGAAATGACCTGCAACACCTCGGAGGTGGCAGTCTGCTGCTCCAAGGCTTGGGTCAGCTCGCGGGTGCGGTCGTCGACCTTTTTCTCCAAGTCGGCGTAGGATTCTTCCAGTCGACCCGCCATGTCGTTGAACTGGTCGGCGAGCGCCTCAACCTCGTCGCCAGTCTTGATGCTGATGCGCTGGCTCAAGTCGCCGCGGCCAATTCGCGCCGCACCAGAGCGTAGCGCCTGGATCGGCCCCACCATCCGCTTGGCGAGGAACATCCCGGCGATGAAGGCGAGTGCAAGCGCGCCTAACAGCACATAACCGGTGCGCTGGATCGACGCGTAAAGCGGCGCGTAGGCTTCGGCGACGGGAGTTTCGACAAAAACCAGCCAGCCCAGCGGCACGACCTGCGCGTAGGCGGTCAACACGCGGTTGCCGGTAATATCTTCCGCCTCCTGCACCTCCTCGCCAGAGCCGGCGGCGCGAGCGCTGCGGACTTGTGCCAGTTTCGACATGTCTGTGTTACGCAGCACCAGGCTGATATCGGGATGAGCGATTAGGCGGCCGTCGGCGTCCACCACATAGGCGCGACCGCGCTCGCCGACCTTGATCTTCGAAACTACGTCCCAGATCAGCTTGAGATTGACTTGAGCGATACTCACCCCGGTATCACGCCGCGTGCCGGCGAGCGACAGCGTCATATACGGCTCTGACTCGCGGCGGAAATAGACCGGCCCATAATAGACCTTGTGCGCAACGGCCTGGGTGAATTCCGGCTTGGCCGAATAGTCGATACCACTGCCGACGACGTCCATGGTGAGGCGCGAGACGCGCAGCTGCTCGTGGCCGGAGGCGTCGATCTGGGCGAGCTCGGTGATAGCCGGGACCTGTCGCAACAGTCGTAACGCGTCAAAGCGGCGCTGATCGAGGGTGGAATCTGACCAAGGCAACTGCGTCGTCCAGCCGACCTGGCTGTTGATCTCGGTGATGAACTGCTCGATTTTCGAAGCGGCGCCCTCGGCCTGCTCGCGCTGGATGCCGATCAGCGAGGCTTTGTGCTCCTGGTACGAAAACCAGATCTCGAAAGCGCCGTTGGCAAGGAGCGCAAGGACGACCACGGCGACGAGCAGCGCCACGTATTTGATAAACAAACGGCTGCGCACGATCGAGGCGCCGGCAGCCGGTCCGGCCTTGCCGAGACTAGCCATGAGGCCCGTCGGGCCGGGGCGCTGATCTGTATCCGCTTTCATTTCATCATCTTAGCACAGTTGATAGATTCAGGCCGCCGTCTTTATTCGAGGACTTCGTCGGCGGTGGCAAGGAGCGTCTGCGGGATCGCCAGATTGAGCGATTTTGCGGCCTTGAGATTGATAACCAGCTGGTATTTGCTCGCCACCTGGACCGGCAAATCGGCCGGTTTTTCACCTCTGAAAATACGGTCGACATAGCCGGCAGCCTGACGGTACTCCTCGGCGACGTCGGGACCATAGGAAGCAAGCCCCCCGCCCGTCGCGAAGACCCGCAGCGGATAAATCGCCGGCAGGCGAAATTGCGCCGCCAATGCGACCAGCGAGTCGCGCAGGGAAATATTCTCTCCTATCCGCAACGCGAGCAGCCCGCCATTCGGCGAACTTGCAAAGGCCGCGACGGCCTGATCGATCGCGGACTTGTCGGCTGTATCGATCACGCTAAGCGCGAGGCCAAGCGAGGGTGCGGCGGCTTGGATAATAGCGAATTGCGACACCGAGCCGGAATTGGCGGGGTTGTGAAAAACGCCAACCCGCGTTAAGGCCGGCGCCATCTCTTTGAGGACCTGCAGCCATTTTGCACCCAAGCCGAGTTCGGCTGGCGAAAAACCCGTGGTGTTGCCGCCCGGCCGCGCCAGACTCCCGACCAGGCCGAGCGTAACCGGATCGGTCACCGCAACGAATATGATCGGCACCGTCCGCGTCTCCTGCTGCAGAGCGCGCACGGCCGGCGCCGAAGCCGCCACGATGACGTCCGGACCTGGCGCAACGAGCTCTTCGGCATTCTTGCGAACATGCTCGGCATCGATCCCCCAGCGAACATCAAGCCGAATATTGCGGCCCTCAGTCCAGCCGAATTCGTCGAGCGATTTCAGCAATGCGGCAATCCAGTGCGTCCCGTCGGGGTCGCCTTCGGGCAAATTCATGAACACGCCGACACGGCGCACGCGATTGTCCTGCTGCGCGCGAGCGGCAAGCGGCCACGCCGCCACGCCGCCGGCAAGCGCGATGAAATCCCGCCGTTTCACTCGATCACCTCGTCGGCGCGCGTGATCAGCGCTTGCGGCAAGGTGAGTCCGATTACGGCGGCCGCCTTGAGGTTAACCGAGAGCATGAATTTTTCCGGCTCCTGGACTGGGAGATCGCCCGGACGCGTGCCGTGCAGGATGCGGTCGACATAGTCTGCGGCGCGGCGGTAAATATCCGGATAATCGGACGCGTAAGCCATCAGGCCGCCGCTCGGTGCAAAAATCTGGCTGCCGTAAATCGCCGGCAGCCGATTGCGTGTCACCTGTGCGATCAGAAAATCGCGATGCTCGGCGAGGAACGTGTCGAACATGGCGACAATCCCGCCACCGGGCGAAGTTGCCGCAGCCGCAATCGCGCTTTCAAGCTCGGCTGCGCTTGTAGAGGGCGCCGGCGCCACGGTGACGCCGAGCGTTGGCGCCGCCGATTGCGCGGCATGCAGATAGGTCTCGGCGAACGGTGCGGTCTGCGGATTGAACAACAGCGTAACGTGCGTGACACTCGGCGCGGCTTCTTTGAGAAGCTCGAGCCACTTGCCGCCGACCGACGCTTCGAAGTTCGTGAATCCGGTGACGTTGCCGCCGGGGTGGGCGAGATTTTGCACAAAGCCCGAACGGATCGGATCGGCCACCAGCACGAATACCGTTGGCAGGCCCGCGCTCATCAGCGCCGAAGTTGCCGGTGTGGAACGGCTGACGACCAGATCGGGTCGGCTTGCAGCGATTTCGTCCGCGGCCGCCCGCACAGCGTCAAGCTCGGCGCCCGGCCAACGATAGCTGAGCTCGATATTGCCGCCTTGCCGCCATCCCAGCTCGTGCAAGCCGTTCTCGAGCGCGCCGGCTTCGGCCTGTCCGTTGGAATCGCCGGATAGAAGCCCTCCCATGAGTACCGCAACGCGCCGCTTTTGCTAGGCGGCTGCGGCTGCGACGCCGAGAAACGACATAAATTCGCGCCGCCTCATTCGATCACCTCGTCGGCGCGTAGCAAGGTCGCTTCAGGAATCGTAAGGCCGATTTCCTTGGCAGTTTTCAGATTTAGAACAAGTTGAAATTTTGTCGGTTGCTCGATTGGCAGGTCTGATGTCGCAGCCCCCTTTGCCAGTTTGTCCACATACTCGGCGGCGCGGGCGAACAAACCCGTTAGGCTGGCCCCATATGATACCAGGCCGCCGGCGTCCACCCATTCGCGAAACACGAACATTGCCGGAATGCGCCGCTCCACAGTGAGATTGGCAATCTCTTGGCGATCGCGGAAAAATATCCCGGATGTCGGAAGGATCAGCATGCTGCGATATTCTGCCGGCACGCTTTCCCACGCAGCGGCGTAATTGTACGGTGGATTGCGCATTTCAACAGCGAAGATCTTTATTCCGAGATTTTCACCGGCGTTCTTTAAGGACTGAAACTGATCCGCAGATCCGCTATCCCATAATACTGTTGCGGATCGTAAACCGGGGACCAGTTCCTTTGCAATTTCGAGACGCTTGGCTGACAGTTCAATCTGCTGGAAGAAAATCCCCGTCACGTTGCCCGTAGGATGCGCCAAGCTGGTCACATAGCCGCGTTCGAACGGATCATAGTCAATTGCAACCATCACAATTGGTATCGTGCTCGTTGCCGACATCGCAGACTTCAATGTCACCTCCGGCCCCTGCGCAATAATGACGTCAACGTGCCGCTTGACCAGCTCCTTCATACCTGCCGCATATTCGGCAGGCTCAGTTAGTTTCAAGTATTCAACGGCGACGTTTTGTTCCTCAGCATAGCCGAGCTCGCGCATCCGCTTGTCGAACGCGATCATAAATGGCGCGTCCCGCGGAAGGACAGAAGCCATCCCGATCCGCAGCATTTTTTGCGCTTGCGCCCTCGCCGCGAGCGGCCATGCGTGTGCCGATGTCGCACCGCCAAGCAGCGTGATGAACTCGCGCCGTCTCATGTGCCCCTCACAAGCTGAAGACTACACCCTACCAGCGAGCGCCGCATTGTGCATCACAGCAAATTAGGGTC
>JBEKKM010000242.1:0-4590 GCA_050010715.1 Xanthobacteraceae bacterium
GTCGCTGATGCCGCGCCGGCGCAGCGCCAGCTGAAACCCCATGCGTTCGATGTCGGCTGCCTGGTCTGCGGCCACAACGACCTCGCCTTATGCCCGTGCGGTAAAGTCTTCTACCACTATGTCGATGGCTCTTATACTGTTGCGCCGACAACGGCGGTTTCGGAAATGCGCCTGCCGGCCGCAAAATTTCGCCTCGGTTCGAGGGAACAGTTCATAATCCAAGGCGTTACGAGCTTGCGGGAAAGCCAGCCCGGATCGGGCGGCACGGGGAAGCGATGGTATCAGCAGCACAAACCGGCCGGCGGGTCCTTGTCGTCGAGGACGAATCGATGATTCGCATGCTGCTCGACGGCATGCTCGCCGACATCGGCTATACGATGACGGCGGAAGCCGGTGCGCTCGACGAGGCCATGGCGCTGGCGCAGCATGAAGAGTTCGATATCGCCATCCTCGACGTCAATCTGCACAATGAGCCGATCACGCCGGTGGCCGAGATTTTGACCCGGCGCGGGCTGCCATTCGTATTCGCCACCGGCGCCGACCTGCGCGGCGTGCCGCAAGCCTACCGCTCGCATCCGACCTTGCAGAAGCCGTTCCGGGTCGAGGCGCTGGAGCGGGCTTTGCAAGCCGTCGCGCCGAAGCCGGCGAGCGCCTGACGCTCACCCATTATTCAAACAGCTTGGCGAACTTCGTCACCGTGGGCTCGTCGGTGAGATCGAGTTTGAGCGGAGTCACCGCGATGCAGCGCTCGTCGAGGGCCGCGAGGTCGGAGCCGTCCGCCGCCTTGGTGAAGTTCTGCCGCACATAGGCGATCCAGTAATACGGATTGCCGCGGCCGTCGGTGCGCTTGTCGATATGCAGCCGCTCCTGGCGGCGGCGCCCCTGGCTGGTGACGGCGATGCGCTTGACCTCTCCCGGCGCGCAATCGGGAAAATTGACATTGATCAGCACGTCGCTCGGCATGCCTTGCGCCAGCACGCGGCGAATGATGTCGGGCGCGAATTGCAGGCTGGTTTCCCAATGCGGCGGCTGGCCGCTGCGCGATTTATAGGACTGCGACAGCGCGACCGAGGGAATGCCGAGCACGGTGCCTTCCATGGCGCCGGCGATGGTGCCGGAATAGATCACGTCCTCGCCAGCATTGCGGCCGCGATTGACGCCCGAGAGCACCAGATCTGGATCGTGGCCGTTGAGCAGATGGCGCGCGCCCATGATGACGCAATCGGTCGGCGTGCCGCGCACCGCGAAGCGGCGCTCCCCGATCTGCCGCAGGCGGAGCGGATCGTTGAGCGACAGCGAATGCGCCACGCCGGACTGGTCGTATTCCGGCGCGATCACCCAGACGTCGTCGGACAGCATGCGCGCGATCTTCTCGCACACGTCGAGCCCTTCCGCGTGAATGCCGTCGTCGTTGGTGACAAGGATGCGCATCACTTCTCGATCTTTTTCATGCCGCCCATATAGCCCTGCAACACGTCGGGCATCGCAATCGAGCCGTCGGCCTGCTGATAGGTCTCCATCACCGCGATCAGCGCGCGGCCGACGGCGACGCCGGAGCCGTTGAGCGTGTGCACGTGCCGCACGGCGCGGCCCTCCTTGGTCCGATAGCGCGCATTCATGCGCCGCGCCTGGAACTCGCCGCAGACCGAGACCGACGAAATCTCGCGGTACATATTCTGCCCGGGCAGCCATACTTCGATGTCGTAGGTTTTTTGCGACGCAAAGCCCATGTCGCCTGTGCTCAAAATCATCACGCGATAATGCAAGTCGAGCTTCTTCAGAACTTCCTCGGCGCAAGCGAGCATGCGCTCGTGCTCGTCCTTGCTTTGCTCGGGCGTAGTGATGGAGACCAGTTCGACCTTGGTGAATTGATGCTGCCGGATCATGCCGCGCGTGTCTTTGCCAGCCGCGCCCGCTTCAGCGCGGAAGCACGGCGTGCAGGCGGTGAATCGCATCGGCAGTTGCGCTTCGTCGACGATGGATTCGCGGACGAGGTTGGTGAGGGGCACTTCGGCGGTGGGGATGAGCCAATACCGCTCTGGATTAATAGCGTTTTGCCTAATTATAGGCGCGTCGATTGCTTTCTTTGCAGCCTCAAGTCCTTCCGTCTCGAAAATTCGCACCATCTCGCGCATGGCGCTTTTGGCAAAGTCATCCAACTGCCTCCATCGAACTTCGTCGGGAAAGGCTAGAAACTGGTCATCTCGAAATTTCCATAACTGCCCGGTGCCCAACATCGTTTCGTCCCGCACAAGGAGCGGCGGGGCGACTTCGGTGTAGTTATGCGGCTCGCTCGTATGCACATCGAGCATGAATTGCCCGAGTGCGCGCTCTAGTCGCGCCAAGCCTTTCTTCAAAACGACAAAGCGTGCGCCGGAGAGTTTCGCCGCGGTTTCGAAATCCATCTGGCCGAGCGCTTCGCCGAGATCGAAGTGTTGGTTCGGCGTGAACGCGTAATTTCGAATCGCGCCAAAGCGATGATGCTCGATATTGTCTTTTTCGTCCTTGCCGTCGGGCACTTCGTCGAGCGGCAGGTTGGGAATTTCCGCCAGCGCGTCGTTTAGCGCGTTGGAGGCTTCCTTCTCCTCCGCCTCCATCTTCGGAATCGTTTCCTTCAGCGCCGCGACTTCAGCCAGCAGGCCCTTGGCTTTCTCCTCATCCTTGTTCTTCTTCGCCTCGCCGATTTCCTTCGACGCCGCGTTGCGCCGTGCCTGCGCGGTTTCGAGCGCGAGGATTTTCGCGCGGCGTTGCTCGTCGAGCGCGATCAGCCGTTGCGCCTGCGGCGCAAGCCCGCGCCGCGCCAGCGCTTTGTCGAAAGCGTCGGGATTGTCGCGGATGAAGCGGATGTCGTGCATCGATTTACGCTCAAGACGTGGATGCCCGGGACGAGCCCGGGCATGACGAATCAATAACCCGAACGATACGCCCTATTCATTCCGCAGGCTTGGCCGCCGCGGCAGCCGCGGCGCGCTCGGCGGCAGCGCGCTTTTCGACCATCTTCACCGACCAGACCGAGCCCTCGTAGAGGGCGAGCAGCGGCAGCGCAAGGGACATCTGGCTCAAGATGTCGGGCGGCGTCAAAACCGCGGCGATGACGAAGGCGATGACGATGAAGTAGCGGCGCTTGGCCTTGAGCTGGTCCGAGGTGATGATGCCGACGCGGCCGAGCAGCGTCAGAATCACCGGCAGCTGGAACGCGATGCCGAAGGCCAGCATCAGCTTCATCATCAGCGAGAGATAGTCTTCGACCTTGGGCAGCAGCTCGATGGTCGCCTGCCCCGGTCCGCCCATCTGCTGCATGCTGAGCGAAAACCGCGCCAGCATCGGCCAGACCACGAAATAGACCACCATCGATCCCATCACGAAGAAGACCGGCGTGGCGATCAGGTACGGCAGGAACGCCTGCTTCTCGTTGCGATAAAGGCCGGGCGCGACGAACATGTAGATTTGCGTGGCGATCACCGGGAACGCGATGAAGACGCCGCCGAACGCCGCGATCTTGAGCTGCACGACGAAATATTCGAGCAGGCCCGTATAGATGAATTTCGAGTTCTCCGGGCCGGCGACCCAGACATAGGGCCAAGTGAGAATGTTGTAGATCTGCTTGGCGAAGAAGAAGCAGCAGATCATGGCGATGACGAATGCGGCCGCCGCCTTGATCAGCCGCGAGCGCAGCTCGATCAGGTGATCCATCAACGGCGCCTTGGTGGCCTCGATCTCCTTCTCTTCGTCTTCTTTGTTCATGCCGGACGTTCCGTGCTGTCCGGTTGTGCGGTCTCCGCGGCGGGCTCGGCCTTCGCCGCTTCGGCGCCGGCAGGCTCGAGGTCGCTGCGTTCCACCGCCGCGACCGGCGCCGCCGTTTCGGCGGCCGGCGTGGCATCGCTCACGGCAAGGCTGCCATCGAGCGGCGGCTCCGCTTTCGGCTCAGGCTTCGCTTCGAGTGAGCGCTCGATATCCTTGCTCGTGGCTTCGAGGTCGCTGCGCACGTCCTTGAGCGGATCGAAACTCTTGACGTCATGGGCCAAGTCGTCGACCTGTTTCTTCAGGTCGGCCATCTCGGCTTCGCGCATCGCTTCCTGGAACTGGTTCTGAAAGTCGGCCGCCATGCCGCGGACTTTGCGCGTGTACTGGCCGAGCGTGCGCAATACGCCGGGAAGCTCCTTCGGCCCGATTACGATCAGCGCCACGACGCCGATCAACAGGAACTCGCTCCAACTGATGTCGAACATGAAAACTCCCCGGCCGCCTCGACCGCCCGCTGCCGCAGCTTGCCTGGCGGGCCGCGGCGATCGGCGCGAGGGCGCGGCGAGCGCTTAGACCTTGCTCTCGGACTCGGCACGCCGCTTCATGTCGGCGGCCGCCTGGTGATCGATGGTCTTGATCGGCGCGTCGGCTTTGGGCGCGGCTTCAGCCGTCTCGTCTTCGGACATGCCCTTCTTGAAGGCTTTGATGCCCTTGGCGACGTCGCCCATCATGTCCGAAATCTTGCCGCGGCCGCCGAAGACCAGCAGCAGGACGGCGCCGACGATCAACCAGTGCCAGATGCTCAGAGAGCCCATGAAATCCTCCGTGCGCAGCAGCGCCCGCGCC
>JBEKKM010000243.1:0-4481 GCA_050010715.1 Xanthobacteraceae bacterium
GATTCACCGCTGCGGCGATGAAGCCGCATGGCGGGCCAAGACGAAGATTAATCCGAGAGTTATCGCCCGCGTCCTGTGGCTTGGCACGCATCCGAAATGAACCTGTCTCAAAATTGCTGGCTGCCATCGGCGCGGGCGGGGTTGGGGTCGGAATCGTAACCTCATTCCATGGGATTGGATTTGCCGGTTGACTATTTCTCTGTACAGTTCTCGCCAAGTGGAGATTTGAGGCGATGCAGCGCAAAGGTGCCGAAGAGGCCCGCAATGAGCTTCCGGATCTTTTGACCGCCGCGGAGAAGGGCCGGGCGACGATAATCACGCGTCACGGCCGCGCGGTGGCAGCATTGGTGCCGATCGGTGCGTACGGCGCCGCCGTTCGCCAGCCGCCCCTCTTGCCGCTTAAGGGATCCGGTCGGGGTCTTTGGGGCGGGAACAGCACCGAGACGATTCGCAAGATGCGTGAGGAATAAAGCCGCTAGCATTCGACGACCTGCCCGAGTAGGCGCTGCTCCTCTTATGCTGTGTGCTCGGTTCTGAGCGCGCTAGAATACCACCGATACGGGTAACGTTCCTGGGAAGAGCGATGAATTTCGACCTAACAGACGAGCAAAAACTATTTGCTGACCAGGTGCGGCGCTTTGCACAGACGCATCTCGCCGCCGGCGCGCTCAAACGCGCCCACGATCCGCGCTTCCCCTACGACGTGGCGCAGCTCATGGCCAAGCAGGGCCTGATGGGGATCGCGCTGCCGGAGCGCGACGGCGGGCAGGGCGGCACATTGATGGACGCAGTGATCGCCATCGAGCAGGTCGCCGCAGTGTGCCCGCGCAGCGCCGACGTGGTGCAGTTCGGCAATTTCGGCCCGATCCGGGTATTTGCCGAATACGGCAACGAGGCGCAGAAGAAGCGCTGGCTCGGGGACCTCCTGGCCGGCCGCATGGTCATGAGTCTTGGCATGACCGAGCCCGATGCCGGCTCGGCGGTGACCGATCTGAAAACCAGCGCCCGGCCGGATGGCCCGCACTACATCATCAACGGCAGCAAGGTATTTTCCACCTTCAGCCCGGATGCGCAGATTTTTCTCATCTATGTGCGCTACGGTCCCGGCCTCGGCGGCATCGGCTCGGTGTTGATCGAGCGCGGCGCGCCCGGCTTCACCATCGCGGCGCCTTCGGAATTCATGAGCGGCGAGGAATGGTGCGAACTGCATTTCGCCGATTGTCGCATTCCGGCGGAAAACGTGCTGCTCGGGCCGGGCGGCTTCAAGAAGCAGATGGCCGGCTTCAATGTCGAGCGGCTCGGCAACACCGCACGCGCGCTCGCTTGCGGCCGCTACGCTTTCACGGCGGCGCGCGACTACGCGGCGACGCGCCAGCAGTTCGATCGGCCATTGTGCGAATTCCAGGGCCTGCAGTGGAAGTTCGCCGACATGGCGGTCAAGCTGGAGAGCGCGCAGCTTCTGCTCTATCGCGCCGCGACCCATGCCGATAACGGCCTGCCGTCGGCCTACGAGACGGCGATCGCCAAAGTGGCCTGCAACCAGACCGGCTTCGAAGTGGCGAGCGAGGCGGTGCAGATCATGGGTGCCATGGGCTTTTCCCGCGAGACGCTGGTGGAATATTGCATGCGCCGCACCCGCGGTTGGATGATCGCCGGCGGCTCGGTGGAGATTTTGAAAAACCGCATCGCCGAGCAGGTGTTCGACCGCCGTTTCGACCAGCGCAAGCGCCAGCCGACGGCGGCGGAGTGACGGATCGTCAGTTGCGGCCGTACTGGTCGGTGAGGCGCACGATGTCGTCCTCGCCGAGATAGCTGCCGACCTGAACCTCGATCAATTCGAGCGGGATCTTGCCCGGATTGGCGAGGCGATGAACGCTGCCGATCGGGATATAGGTCGACTCGTTTTCATGAACTGTGAGTATTTCCGATCCCATCGTGACTTCCGCAGTGCCGCGAACCACGACCCAGTGCTCTGAACGATGGGAATGTTTTTGCAGCGACAGCATGGCATTCGGCTTCACGACAATGCGTTTGACCTGATAGCGCGAGCCGTTGTCGATGGCTTGGTAATAACCCCACGGCCGGTAGACCCGTAAGTGCTGTACCACCTGCTCGCGGTTCTGCGCCTTGAGCTGCTCGACCAGCCCTTTGACCTGTTCGGCCTTATCGCGCGACGTCACCAGCACTGCGTCGGGCGTCGTGATCACGACGACGTTATCCAGTCCGACCACCGCGGTGAGGATGGCCTCGTCCGCGTGGACGAGGCTATTGTGGCTATCGACAAAAACGGCGGGACCGGTCGTCGAATTGCCGTCGGCGTCGTGGCCGAGCACGTCCCACACCGCGCTCCAGCTGCCGACATCCGACCAGCCGCAATTGAGTGGCACCACGGCGGCGCGCTCAGTGCGTTCCATGACCGCATAGTCGATGGATTTTTTCGGCGCCTGCGCGAACGCTTCGGCCGGCAGCCGCAGGAAATCGAGGTCCTTGGTCATGCCGCCGACGGCCATCTTGGCGGCTTCGGCGATGTCCGGCTCGAAGCGCGCGATCTCGCTTAGCATCACGTCGGCGCGGAACACGAAGTTGCCGCTGTTCCACAGATAACGGTCGGCGATGTAACGGCGCGCGGTCGCGGCATCAGGCTTTTCGACGAAGGCGTCCACTGCAAACGCTGACCCGCCGTCGAGCTTGGCGCCGGGCCGGATATAGCCGTAATTGGTCGCCGGGAACGCCGGTGGGGTGCCAAAGGTGACGATCCGGCCGTCAGCCGCGGCGACCAGTGCTTCACGGCACGCGCGAGCAAAGGCATCCGGGTCGCGCATCACGTGATCGGCGGCAAGCACGATCACGATCGACGCTGGATCGCGCGCTGCGGCGAGCGCTGCGGCGACGCCGACTGCCATCGCCGAGTCGCGGCGTATCGGCTCGAGCACGATGTCGCCCTCGATGGCGCATTCGCGCATCTGCTCGGCGACGATGAAGCGGAAATCCGAATTGGTGATGACGATTGGCCGTTCGAACAGCGTTGCGTCACCGATGCGGTCGAGCACTTGTTGAAACGTCGAATGCTCCCCGACCAGCGGCACGAACTGTTTTGGCATGCTTTCGCGCGACACCGGCCACAGCCGCGTGCCCGCTCCGCCGCACATGATCACCGGTATCAAGAGACGGCTGCCCATCGCCCGCTTTTCGGCTTTTGCTACCGGCGGTTCCTAGCACAAAACCGCGCGTCGGTGTGAGCGCAACTTGTCGTTCAAGCGGTGGCCGGTTGCTGCGCCGGCGTATTCGGATTGCGATATGCGCTTATAACGCTCTCGAATTCGCCAAAAGCCATGAGGTTGCCGTGACTAAGCCAGGCCGCCTTGTTGCACAGGTGGCGCAACGTGTCGTCCTGATGCGCGGCGACAATGAGGATGCGCGAACGCTCTATGAGTTTAAGAATGCGGGCAAATGCCTTCTTGAAGAATCCCGTGTCTCCGACGCCAATGATTTCGTCGATCAGCAGGATTTCGGGATCTCTGACCGTGGCAATGGCGAACGCCAGGCGAAGCAGCATGCCATTAGAATACGTGCGGATCGGAATTTTTAGGTAATCGCCAAGCTCGGTAAAATCGATAATGTCCTCGATGCTGTTTTTGATCTGTGCGCGTGTCATGCCCCAAATCGTGCCAGCAATCTGAATGTTTTCCAGTCCTGTTGCATCCATGTTAATACCAATGGTCGTATCGAACATCGGCGAGACTTTGCCGACGACGTGTACCGAGCCGCTGGTCGGCGGGTAGACGTGCGAGACAACCCGCAACAACGTGCTCTTGCCGGCGCCGTTATCTCCGACCAGAGCGATGCGGTCGCCGTCATGCGCTTCGAAGTCCAGGTTCTTGAGCGCATTCACCGTCATGTATGCGCCCGATTCTGCAAAGCGTCCGCCGATGGTTCGCCCGAGTAGCGCCGTCTTCAGTGAGGCCATTCTGACGTCGTAAATCGGAATATCGACGCTGACGTTGTTGAGAAATATGGCGGCCACGGTGTTCTCGCTCCGTCAGAGCCAAAAGACGATTCGGCGTGACGCGCGCACCATGAGCGCGATAGCAAGCATCGAACCGACGACTGCAAGGCCGCAGGCGACTAGCCATGATCGGGGTTCTGGAGCCATGCCGAGCAACGGCGCGCGGGTAATCTCGATCAGGTGGTAGATTGGATTGACCTCGGCTACGATTCTGCTGTCGCCGAGTGCGCTTACATTCCACATGATGGGGGTCGCGAACATGCCGAGCTGGATGGTGGTGCCGACGATCGGCTGTATGTCGCGAAATCGCGTGCTGAGGATCGCGATGACAGTCGTCAGCCAAATGAGGTTGACGCCGACTAGAAAAAGACCAGGTATTTCGTAGAGCATTGTGAGGCGAGGCTCGATCTTGAAAATGATCGCCATGGGTATGAAGATGACGATGGTGTGCAAAAAGATGATGAAGTTCCGCCAC
>JBEKKM010000244.1:0-4479 GCA_050010715.1 Xanthobacteraceae bacterium
CCTTCATGATGACGAGAAAATTTCTGTCCGGATCTGCAACAAGCTTGATATTTTCCAGCGGATTGCCGTCGACCAGCAGCAAATCAGCGATGGCGCCCTCTTCGACCACACCAAGTTTGCCGGGATAGGGATTGATAAATCCGGAAAGCGCCATTAGCTCGCCGTTGTTGGCGGTGGCCATTTTGAGCGTTTCGGCGGGCGTATACCAGCGGACCATCTTGGCTAATATCGCCCCCTGCCGCGTGGTAAGCCTCGCGTCGAACAAAATGTCCGTGCCAAAAGCCGTTTTGGCATTGTATTTCTTCGCGAGCTTGTATGCGTTGTCGGTTCCGGCGAAGACTTCCAGGGCCTTTTTCTGCGACACCGGATTCACGAGCGGTGGCGCATCTTCATCATCCAGAAGCGGCTGCAAGCTCCACCAGATTCCATTGTCCGCAAGCAGCCTGGCGGTCGGTTCGTCGATTAACTGACCGTGTTCGATACACTTGACGCCGGCGGCAACCGCCTGCCGAATTGCGCGCGGTGTATAAGCATGGACCGTGACATACGTGCCCCAATTGTCGGCCGCTTCAACGGCGGCGCGAATCTCCGGTTCGGTGTATTGCGTCGACTCGATCGGATTGTAGGGAGAGGCAACGCCGCCGCCGGCCATGAGTTTGATCTGGCTGGCGCCTTGCCGCAGCTGCTCTCTGGTTCGCAACCGGACTTCATCGGGGCTGTCGGCAATGGCTGCGATGCCCTCGACTTCGGAATGGCTCAGCGGACCGCCAGGCAGCCGCGGAACCTCGAACGAGAATCTGAAGTCTCCATGACCTGAGGTTTGCGAGATAAAAGCGCCCGAGGGATAGATGTGCGGGCCAATCGTCACTCCCTCGTCGATGGCGCGCTTGAGACCAAAGACCGGACCGCCAAGGTCGCGCACCGTCGTGAAACCCCTCATCAGCGTCGCTTCTGCCTGTCGGGCGGCCAAGAGCTGGAGATAGTTCGGATCGGCGGTCATAAGAACCATCTGGGGCGTTGCCGCCATGAATGCGTGCCAATGAGCGTCAATTAGCCCCGGCATCAGCACGCGCCCGGCAGCCGCTATATTGCGGACGTTGGCATCTACGGCGATGGGACTTACCGATATGCGCTCAATAGTGCCGCCTTTGACCAGCACATTGGAAGGAGCCGACAGCGTGCTGCTCCTGCCATCAAAGATGCGGACGTTCTGAAAAAGCGTTGCACCGCCGCTGACCGGCGCGGCGAAAGGCTCCAAACCTGGCGCTTCCAAATCGGCGTCGCCTTGCGCGAAACTCGACCGGCCCGGCCCGACTACGAGTGCCGCAGCGAGAATGAGCGGTGCACCCAGCGCGAGTTTCAATATCCGCATCATCATTGGGCCGATCTCCATTGCGGTAATGAGCAATCAGAACCAACCAATAAATATGAATATCATATGACGGCCATGAGGATGACCGCATTGGATAAAATGCCGTTACTTCAGGGTTAGCTCCAGTTAACTTGGTCAGCACTACTGCCGCATCCTACCCGATGGATCGCGGAGTTGTGATCGCCGATTCACCATCCGGATCGGCACTATGTAGCTCGAACGGTCTCGTCGTCTCTCAAAATGGAATTTTACTGTCCACCTCCCTCAAGAGCAAGACGAGGTCGCCATGCGCTGGGTCTATCTGATCGTCATCATTGCGTTCGTGGCAGCGATCGTGTTGTTCGCCATTCAGAATCGCGAACTGGTCACGATATCCTTCCTGGAATTCAGCATCCGCACGCCGCTCGCAGTCCTAGCCGTTATCGTCTACATTTTAGGTGCAATGACGGGCGGCAGCCTGTTCGCGTTGCTGCGTAGATCGGTCCAAGCGACCAGGTCGATGCGGTCCGCGGCACCGTAGCTGCGACGGATTCATGTAATGGACCGAGATCCGGTGCTGATCGATCTTGCTCTGCAAGGTGGTGGTTCCCACGGCGCGTTCACGTGGGGCGTATTGGACCGCCTTCTCGAAGAGCCGCAACTTCGCATCGTAGCAATATCAGGCACCTCGGCGGGCGCGATGAATGCCGCGGTGTTGGCCGACGGATGGACTGATGGCGGCGCCGAAGGCGCGCGCGCGGCGCTTGATAAATATTGGCAACGCGTGGCGCGCGCCGCCGCGTTCAGCCCGCTGCAACGATCGCCCTTGGATCGTCTCATGGGCCAGTGGACGCTCGATACATCTCCGGCCTATATCGCCATGGACCTGATGTCGCGGGTGCTTTCGCCCTACGACCTCAATCCACTCGGCTTCAATCCGCTGCGCAACATTCTTGTCGAGAGCATTGACTTCGACCGCTTGGCGCGCTCGCCGATCAAGCTGTTCGTCACCGCGACGAATGTGCGAACCGGCCGCGGACACATATTTCGCAACCCGGAGATCACGGCCGATGTCCTGCTCGCCTCAGCGTGTCTCCCGACGATGTTCCGAGCCATCGAAATCGACGGCGAAGCCTACTGGGATGGCGGCTTCGTCGGGAATCCCACCATCACGCCGCTGATCCGCGAGAGCGACGCCCACGATACCATCCTGGTGCAGATCAATCCGCGCGAACGGCCGGACACGCCGCGCTCGGCCGCGGATATCCTCAATCGGCTCAATGAGATTTCATTCAATTCGCCGCTGATGAAGGAACTCCGCATGATCGCTCTGCTACGCCAGGTGGCCGATCCTGGAACGGGAGAGGGCGCACGCTGGGCGCAGATGCGGATGCATCGTATCAGGACCGATATATTGGCCCAATTCGGCGCCTCCTCGAAGCTCAACGCCGAATGGGACTTCATGGTCATGCTGCGGACGGAAGGGCGCAAGGCCGCAAACGAATTCCTGATTGCGAGCGGCGACGACCTTGGCAAGCGCTCGACAGCCGATCTGGATGTGCTGTTGGCGGAGTGCTGAACCATGGGCCTCCTCGGCATCCTTGTCGGCCTCGGTCTCCTCATCTGGCTGGCGTTCCGGGGCTGGAGCGTGCTGCTGCTCGCGCCGGCTGCTGCGCTCGTCGCCGCTCTCTTTGGCGGCGAACCGCTGCTCGCCAATTGGACTCAGATTTTCATGGGCAGCGCGGCCCGCTTCTTGGCTCAGTTCTTCCCGCTGTTCCTGCTCGGCGCCATATTTGGCAAGCTCATGGACGACAGCGGCTCGGTGTCCGCCGTCGCTAAATTCATGAGTGAAAGTCTGGGCGAGCGCCACGTGATGCTCGCGGTCGTGCTCGCGGGCGCGCTGGTTACCTATGGTGGCGTTAGTCTGTTCGTCGCCTTCTTTGTGATCGCGCCTATGGCCCAAGCGCTGTTCCGCGCGGCGGCTATCCCCCGCCGCCTGATGCCGGCGGCCATCATACTTGGCACCTCAACCTTCACCATGTCGGCTTTGCCGGGCACGCCGTCGATCCAAAATGCAATCCCGATGCCGTTCTTCGGCACCACGCCCTTTGCGGCGCCTGGCCTCGGCATCATTGCCTCGCTCATCATGCTTGGCCTCGGAATGTGGTGGCTGAGACGGGCCGAGAGCTCCGCCCGCCTCGCCGGCGAGGGCTATGGAGCGGAGGCATCGGGCGACGTCGATGCCGCGGCGGACGACGAGATGGTGCGCGAGCGGGCCACTACGGCGCGCGAGTTCGATCCGGCCGAGATCCGTCACGGGCACCGAAGCGACTCCGTTCCGTCCATCCTCGTCGCCGCATTGCCGCTCGTCGTGGTCGTCCTGGTCAACCTGACGATGTCACTTTTTATTCTGCGGCGGCTGGACTTTTCATTCCTGGCGGAAGAGCGCTGGGGTGGCACGTCGATTTCCGCTGTGGCCGGCGTTTGGTCCGTCGTGGTCGCACTCGCAGCCGCGATCGCAACAGTCATCGTTTTCAACCGAGGCCGCCTGCCGGCGCTGCGCAAGAGCATGGATGCCGGCGCCAATGCGTCCGTGTTGCCGGCGCTCAGCGTTGCGAGTCTGGTCGGGTTTGGGGCCGTCATCGCGGCGCTGCCGGCTTTCGCGGTGGTGCGCGATTGGGTGCTGGCGATCGAAGGCGGCCCGCTCGTTTCACTAGCCGTGGCAACCAATGTGCTTGCCGCCCTCACCGGCTCGGCATCCGGCGGATTGACGATTGCGCTTGATGCGCTTGGACAAACCTATATGACGATCGCGGCGCAAACCGGCATCAGTCCTGCGCTGATGCACCGCGTCGCCGTCATCGGCTCGGGAACGCTTGACATCCTGCCGCACAACGGCGCGGTAGTGACGCTGCTTGCCGTCTGCGGATCGACACACCGCGAGAGTTATTTCGACATCGTCATAGTGGGGATTGTCGGTGCCATATTCGCTTTGGTCGCAGTCATCCTGCTCGGCACGGCATTTGGATCGTTCTAGGCACAACACCTGGCCTGGAGCAGGCCGGTGACACCAACAATCGACCCTCGCCGCGGCGATATCGAGGATGACGCATCCAGCCCCAAGCGTC
>JBEKKM010000245.1:0-4427 GCA_050010715.1 Xanthobacteraceae bacterium
GCGCTGTGCGCCAAACGCACCGAGGTGGCGATCAAGTTCAAGCAGGCGCCGGTGGCGATGTTTCGCGACACGCCGATCGAGAATCTGGCGCAGAACTTTTTGGTGCTGGGCATCCAGCCCGACGAATGCATCGGGCTCGAGTTCAACGCCAAGGTGCCGGGGCCGTCGATCGCGATCGGCGGCGTCGGCATGACGTTCAAATATGAGGATTATTTCGACGTCGCGCCGTCGACCGGCTACGAGACGCTGATCTACGACTGCATGATCGGCGACGCCATTCTCTATCCGCGCGCCGACGGCATTGAGGCTGGCTGGCACGTGGTGCAGCCGTTCATGGAGGCGTGGCGCGATGCGGGCGGCCGAGGCTTGGCGACTTATCGCGCCGGCAGCGAAGGTCCGGCCGAGGCCGAGCGACTCTTAGCGCAAGACGGCCGCCGCTGGCGCGCCATTGCATGAGGATTGACGAAATGGATTCAAAACATCGTCAAATTATCGTGGTCGACGATCCTGCCGCGCTCGCCGAAACCGCGGCGCAGCGGCTGTTGAGCCGCATCGCTCATGACGGCCGCTGCTCGGTTTGCCTCACCGGCGGCTCGAGCCCCGAAGGGCTTTATCGCCTGCTCGCCGAACAGCCCTGGCGCGGCAAGGTGCCGTGGGATCGCGTGCATTGGTTCATGGGCGACGACCGCTTCGTTCCGCTCACCGATCCGCGGAGCAACATGGGCATAGCGAAGCGGTTGTTTCTCGATCGCAGTCCGGCGCCGCGCGGCAACGTGCATCCGATCCCGACCGACGCCAACTACCCCGAAGGCGCCGCCAATCTGTACGCCGAGGCGCTGCAGACTTTTTACGGCGCCGACAAGCTCGATCCGGCGCGGCCGCTGTTTGATCTCGTGCTCATGGGGCTCGGCCCCGACGGCCATGTCGCGTCGCTCTATCCGCAATCGCGCGCGCTCGACGAAAAGCAACGTTGGGTGCTCGGCGTCGCCAAGGCCGGATGGGAGCCGTTCGTGCCGCGTGTCACTTTGACCTTTCCGACGTTGGCCTCGACCCGCGAAATGCTGTTCCTGGTCGACGGCGCCGACAAACGCGATATTTTGCATCGCGTATTTTCCGGGGAGGACTTGCCGGGAGCGCGCGTCTATTGCAACGGCGATCTGGTGTGGATGCTCGACCGCGCCGCGGCGCCGGAGACGGTATCGTGAAGGCGGATATTCCTTCCGTCATCGTCATGATGGGCGTTTCCGGCTCGGGCAAGAGCACGATCGCCGCGATGCTCGCCCATCGCCTGCAATGGATCTACGAGGACGGCGACTGGTTTCATCCCAAATCCAACGTCGAGAAGATGCACCACGGCGAGCCGCTGACCGATCAGGATCGCTGGCCGTGGCTGCGCGCCATCGCCGCCTGGATCGACGACACCCGCAAGGCGGGCCAGCACGGCATCGTCGCCTGCTCGGCGCTCAAGCGCGCCTATCGCGATATTCTCATAGGCGAGCGGCGTGACGTGCGGCTGGTTTTCCTCAAGGGCGACCGCGAATTGATCGCGCGACGCATCGCCGCCCGTGACGATCACTTCATGCCGGCGTCGCTGCTCGACAGCCAGTTCGCGGCACTGGAAGAGCCGACCGCGGACGAGCGTCCGATCGTGGTGTCGATCGCGCCGCACCCCCGCGAGATCGTCGATGCCATCGTCGCCAAGCTCAGCATTGCCGAGGCGGCGACGCCGATATAAGAGTTTCGCGCGGCGCCAGGCAAAGTCCTTAGGCGACAGGGGAGGAAGACACCATGGCGAAAATCGTCATCAGTTGCGCGATCACCGGCTCGATCCACACGCCGACCATGTCGGACGCGCTGCCAATCACGCCGGACCAGATCGCTACCCAGGCCATCGATGCCGCCGCGGCCGGCGCCGCCATCCTGCACCTGCACGCGCGCGATCCCAAGGACGGCAGGCCGTCGTCCGAGGCGTCGGTCTTCATGCAGTTTCTGCCGCGCATTAAGCAGGCCACCGACGCGGTGGTGAACATCACCACCGGCGGCGCCGTGACCATGACGGTCGATCAGCGCATTTCGGCGGCCAACACGCTGTCGCCGGAAATGTGCTCGATGAATATGGGGTCGATGAATTTCGCGCTCTATCCCATGGCCAAGCGCTACAAGACCTGGAAGTACGATTGGGAGGAGAGCTATCTCACCAATTCCGACGCCTACATCTTTCCCAATACGTTCCGCGACATCGAGAAGGTCTACAAGACGCTGGGCGAAGGCCATGGCGTGAAATTCGAGCACGAGTGCTACGACACCGGCCACCTCTACAATCTTGCGCACCTGATCGACCGCGGCTTGTTCAAGCCGCCGGTATTTTTGCAATTGATCTTCGGCATCCTCGGCGGCATCGGTGCCGATCTCGACAATCTGTTCTTCATGAAGCGCACCGCCGACCGGCTGTTCGGCAAGGATTATCTGTGGTCGGTGCTGGCCGGCGGCCGCCATCAGATGAATTTCTGCACCGCCGCTTCCATGATCGGCGGCAATGTGCGCGTCGGCCTGGAAGATTCGCTCTATATCGGGCCCGGCAAGCTCGCTTCGAGCAATGCCGAGCAGGTGACGAAGATCCGCCGCATCGTCGAGGATCTCGGCCACCAGATCGCGACGCCCGCCGAGGCGCGGCAGATGCTCGGGCTCAAGGGCGCCGACCGGGTGAATTTCTAGACCAGCGGCGCCGCGACGGTCACCGCATATGAACGCCATCGATCTCAAAGGCCGCACCGCCATCGTCACCGGCGGCGCCAGGGGCATCGGTTTTGCCGCCGCGCAAAAGATGCTCGCCTCGGGCGCCGCGGTTGCGCTGTGGGATATCGATGCGGCCGCGCTCGGCAAGGCCGCCGCGTCGCTGGCGAAGAGCGGACACGTTTACACCGCGATCCTCGACCTCACCGCCGAGGCGGAGATCGGCAAAGCCGTTGACGCGCTCATCCGTGACGCCGGCAAGATCGACATTCTGGTCAACAATGCCGGCATCACCGGCGGCAATGCGCCGCTGTGGGAGCTCAAGCCCGACGTCTGGCGCCGCGTCATCGAAGTCAATCTCGTCGCGCCCTACCTCGTCTGCCGCGCGGTGGTGCCGCATATGATGGCCGCGGGTTATGGGCGCATCGTCAACATCGCCTCGATCGCCGGCAAGGAAGGCAATCCGAACGCCTCGCATTATTCGGCGTCGAAAGCCGGCCTGATCGGATTGACGAAATCGCTGGCCAAGGAATTGGCGACGACGGGCGTGCTGGTCAACGCCATCACGCCGGCGGCGGCCAAGACCGAAATGTTCGGCCAGATGACGCAAGCGCATATCGACTACATGTTGTCCAAAATCCCGATGAACCGCTTCGTCAGCGTCGAAGAGCTCGCGGCCATGATCGCCTGGCTGTCGTCCGAGGATTGCTCGTTCTCGACCGGCGCCGTGTTCGATATTTCGGGCGGGCGGGCGGTTTATTGAGCACAGAGACGAAAGCTCGATCGCCTTCGGGCAACGCTTGGGGGCCGCGCCTCGAACACTTTCTGTATCATGGCATCGCCGTGCTCATCCGCAATTCCAGATCAGTCCGATAGGTGTATGGGTCCAGCACGGACCGAAGCTGCCGCCGTTGAAGCGTCCACGGGAAAATCCAGGACGGCCAAAATAGTACTGCCCACCGTCATACCAATATCTTGGAGCATACTCTGTGTCGCCGATTGCTCCCTTCGGACCATAAACGGGAACGTTGTTGTTCAGCGGCTGATGATAGCCGGGCAGGAAGCCGTAGCCATGCCAGGGGTGGATGACCAAGGGCTTTCGGTGCACGGACGCGGCGAATACAACGGCGGGCAGCGATAGAGAAACCGCGACCACGATCCCAAGCAGGATTTTTCGCTGCATCAAATTGCCACTCGAAAATAGGCTTGCGGTGCTTGCCACTTTTCGTCCTCCATCGTGGGTTCACCACTTATCCGAAGCCCGTCGCCGGGCCAGCTAGCACAGTCCGCCTTCGCTACGCTTCGGCGCGGCAGCCTTCACTCGCTGCGCGGTTTATTAAGTTGGCTCGCCAAGCCGTAGCTCGCGGCGGCTAGCACAGCCCGCCTTCGCTACGCTTCGGCGCGGCAGCCTTCACTCGCTTCGCGAGCGAAAGGCTGGTGGGCGGTGCAGGGATCGAACCTGCGACCCCCTCCATGTCAAGGAGGTGCTCTTCCGCTGAGCTAACCGCCCGGTCAGCCACAGCGGTTTAGCGTCGCGCGCCCCGCGGGGTCAAGCCTATGACCAAGCTCAGTACATAGGCCGTGGAGGCAGAGTCTCCCTTAAATCGCACGGTCAACCGTGAGCGCAGAGAGAATTTGAAGTCAAGGACTGCCTTCGGCAGCCGCCGTAGGCGGCGGCCCCTTCGGGGCCGTCC
>JBEKKM010000246.1:0-4426 GCA_050010715.1 Xanthobacteraceae bacterium
CGGCATTCCCATCCAGGTCCGTTGCGGCACTTTATTCGGGTCTTTCTCCAGGTCGCTCATGAAGATGCTCCAGCAAATGCACTGATCGCACGTTAGTCCTGAGAGCAGGGCGATGGTTCAAAGCCGGCTCGGCATAACAGCAATCACTGCTTCGCCTGCGAGGCGCCGTCGGTTGGCGCCGGCGGACTGCGGTCGAGCCACATCACGGCGCGATAGGCGTTGACCAGGCCGGCGCCAAAATCCGAATCCGGGCGCGGCGGACCGAGCGGCTGGGCCGTGGCGGTCAGCACGGCGCGAATATCGCCGGGCTTGAGCGACGGCTTGTGCTCGAGCAACAGCGCGACAACGCCGCTGACATGCGCGGCGGCAATCGAGGTGCCGGTGGTGAAGACATATTCGTCCCCCGGCGCGAGCGCGAAAATATCGACCCCCGGCGCGGCAACCGCGATATGGCGGCCGCGATTGGCCATCGGGAACAAGTGGTCGTCGCTGCCGGTCGCGGTCACCGCAATGACATTGGGATCGGCCGCCGGGTAGAGCGGGTCCGACTTGGGACCGGCATTGCCGGCGGCCGCGATCAGCACGATGCCTTTCTCGTAGGCCGCCGCCAGCATGCGCTGCAATGTCGGATCGGCGGGGCCGGCGAAGCTCATATTCACGATGCGCGCGCCATTGTCCGCCGCCCATTGCAGGCCCTTGTAAATGACGAACGAGCTGCCGTGCGCCGCGCCGGGCGTGTCGTCGAACGCATGTATCGCCAAAACTTGCGCGCCCGGCGCGATGCCCAACAGCTTGCCGTGCGCGGCGATGGCGCCGGCCATCGACGTTCCGTGCGCATGCGGCTTTGTGTCGCCGCCCAGCGCGTCAAAACTTTTCACGATAGTGCCGTCGAGATCGGGATGTTTGGCATCGATTTCCGAATCGATCACGGCGACCAGGACATCCTTTCCCGTCGCCACTTGCTGCGCTTGCGCGCTTTGCAGTTTCGCCAGAGCGTATTGCGCCGCATCGCCCTGCGGGCCGGCGGCAATCTTGGCGGCTTCTTCCTGCAGCGTAAAAACGTAATTCGGCTGCACGCTGGCGACGATGCGTTCGCCGCCGAGCGCGCGGACCGTGTTGGCCACCGTACGGCCGCCGCCGAGGCGCCACCGATACAGGCTCGTCCCGAGCAACGGAAAACTTTGCGAATCGAGTTGCGTCAATTCGTACTGCCGCGCGATCTGACCGATCGCTTGCGGCGTTGCGTTTGGCGCAAACGCGGTAATGATTTCATTGGGAATGAAATTTTGATTGCCTTGTTGCGACACCCCGCCGCCACCGTTGTTGCGGTTACCCCCGCTGTTGCCGGGGCCAACCGGACCGCCGCTGCCGACATATCCACCACCGCCGCCGACAATCGGAGGATGTCTCGCTGGCCAGCCACTCCGGCCGGGCGGCCGGCCAACATATATGCCGCCGCCAGGACGCGGCGCCATCATTCCACCGCCGGGACGCGGCCCCATCATTGGTCGGTCGCCCGGCATGGGTCTGCCGCCGAAACTACCCATGTGCCCAAAACCACCCATGCCAAACGCCGCCGCCGAATGCGATCCGGCGATACAGCAGGCCGTCAGGAGTAGGACGCCGAGCAATAGCGCCAGAATTGGCCGCGAACGCATTGCGCTGTTCCGCATGGCAAACTCCCGATGTGGCGCCGCGCCATCACTCGGTCGCGGCGATAAAGCCTATGACCTTATTGTTCTGCAGCGTGCTGACAATCCGCGTCAGGTCCGCCTTGGCAAGTTTAGTCGGCGCGACCCGCACTCTATATAGCCCGCCCGTCGACGGCCCGCCGACAATGCTCAGCTTGTTGGTTTCCAAAAAGTTGGCGACGTCGGCGGCGCTGGCCTGCGGCTGGAAACGAAGCAGCACATAGGCGCCTTCGCCGGAAACGTTCGCCGGCGCCGAGGCGGTTTCATAGCCGCCCGGATTTTTCTCCTTGAGCACAAAGCCGGCCAAAAATCCCGCCTGCAGCACGATGGCGAGCGCCGCCGCCATCGCCGACCAGGCCAAGGTGCGCGGCGAAAGTGACGCCAGAAACTCCGCGATGCGGGCGCCGAGATCGATCGACGAGCGAGATTTTTGCGCCGGCAAGGCGTCGATCTTGGCGAACAGGGTTTTTACATCGCGGCCTGACGGCTCGCCCGCTGCCTCGCTGACATGGGTCTCCTGCGCCAGCTCCGCGCGCACCCACTCGTAGCGGGAGGCCAGCTCGGGATCATTGGCGAGCGCCGCTTCCACCTGTTGCGACTCACGAGGGTCCAGCGTTCCCGCCGCATACCAGGGCAGCAGGAGCTCGATCTCGCTCGGTTCGCTTTGTTTCGCCGCGCTCATGGCCAGCCTCGCTCAATGCCTTGCTCGGTGAGAAGCTCGGATAATTTCTTGCGCGCATAGAACATTCGCGTCTTCACGGTCGCCTCCGGGATACCGACAATTTCCGCAACTTCCTCCACGGACTTGTGCTGATAGTAGACAAGGTTGACGATCTCGCGGTGCTCCGCGGTGAGTTTGAGCAGGCACGCCCGCAACACCGCGGCCTTGTCTTTCTTTGCCAGCGCCGTTTCCGGATCGTCGGCCTGATCCTCGATGGCGCCAGCCTTCTCGTCATCCAGTTCCTCCATCGGCCGCCGCTGCAGCGCGTTCAGCGCCTTGAAGCGGGCGATACTGAAGATCCATGTCGAGACCGCGGAGCGGCCCTCGAAAGTTCCGGCTTGCCGCCAGATGTCGAGGAATACATCGCTGTCCAAGTCCTCCGCGGTGGTCGCGTTGCGCACCATGCGCAGCACGAACCGATAGACTGGGACACGATAGCGCCCGTACAGCTCCTCCATGGCGAGCCGGTCGCCCTTGGCGATCCTGGCGATCAGAACTTCGTCCGAAGTCGTCGGCATCGGCAGGGCTATCGACTCATCGATTAGGCAGCCGGGGGTCGCACAGGTTCAAGCGAAATGGAAAAAACTTCGCGCGGCTCGTCCGGGCGCGGGACGCATACCGCAAGTTTCGCCGTTCAAGCGCAGTTGGGCAAGCTTAACGGCCGGTACAGGGCATTTTGCCGGGCATTTCGAGGGGTTTCCGGCCGGTCCGCGCCGAGCCGGTTCCACATGGCATGGAACCGCGCCGATTTCACCGGCTGAAAAAACCGCTTGAACCTTTCTCCGACGCGCCTGTCCCACCGGTATTGGAACCCAAACCTCGGAGAACGACCATGTCACGCAAAACGATCCTCACTCTCGCTTCTGCAGCTACGCTTGCGGTGGCGATGCTTGCCTCTCAATCGGCCGACGCCCGCGGCTTTGGCGGTGGCGGCGGTTTCGGCGGCGGCGGCTTCGGCGGCCGCGGCTTCGGTGGCGGCGGATTCGCCGGCCGCTCCTTCGGCGGTGGCGGCGGTATGGGAATGGCCCGCTTCACCGGCCACGGCGGCCGCACCTTGATCCCGATTCTCAACCCAGGCCGCCCCGGCCGTCCCGGTTTCCCCGGCCATTGGGTGTTCAATCATCACAATCACGGCCATTGGGTGTTCCGTTTCGGCCGCTGGATCGTCGTCGACGACGTCGTCGATGAAGCGCCGGCCGTCGTGACCGCGCCCACGCCCGGTCCGTGCACCTGCCTGACCAAGAACTACACGCCGAGCGGTCTCGTGGTGTTCGCCGACGTCTGCACCAAGGAATCGGCCAGCGCTTCGGTCTATAGCAGCTCCGACGCGTCGCAAGCGCCGACGACCCCGGTCGCGGCAACGGCTGTGCCGATGACGGTGGTGCCGACGACACCGAACTACGCCGGCCGCACCTATGACGACTATCTGGCGGCGAACCCGCAAGCCGCCAACCCGCCGGCCTCGCAGGCTCCGCAGAAAAACTGAAGATGCCGGTCAAAGCACCGAGCACACATCTCGAGCAAAAACTGAGATCGCCTGCGGCTCAACCGCAGGCGATCTTTTTGGCGGAGAGTTTTAGCTAGCATTACAGTTGTGATTTTTGTTTGAGATGAGATTTCTGTGCTGCGGCCTGATGAGCGCGGCGCCAGAGCGACCATGCGATTACATCGGCGGGTTGGATGCGCTTTCGCGCGAGACGTTGGGCTATGCGGCGGATTTCCTGGATCGACCAACGGATGAGATCGGATGTTTTGGCGTTGCGCTCGACTTGGTTTTTTTGGGCGCCGGCTTGTTGGCCTGATGTTGGATGGCAGCCATCATGGCGAAGGCGAGCATGACAAGCGAGACGTAACGATGCCAGCCATGCCAGGATCTGGATTCGTTGTGGTCAAGCCCGAACTCGTTTTTGGCTGTCTCGAAGCTATCCTCGATCGCCCAGCGATGGCCCTCGACGCTGACCAGGGTTTTGATCGAAGTCCCTGCCGGACACCAGGTGGTGAAGTAGGCGAGATC
>JBEKKM010000247.1:0-4412 GCA_050010715.1 Xanthobacteraceae bacterium
AAAAGATGATGAAGTTCCGCCACACGACGCGCAGTACGTAAACGGAATACGGCAGCTTGATTTGCTTGATGATGCGGCCGGCATCGATGAACGCGATGCAGCTGTCGTTGATCGCTGCCGACATGAAACCCCAAACGATAAAGCCGACCGTCAGATACGGGAGGTAGCTGTGGAGTTCCACGTGGAAAATGCGGCTGTAGATCACACCCAGGACCAAGATGAAAACACTCATGCTCAGCGTGATCCAGAACGGTCCAATCACCGAGCGGCGATAGCGCTGGCGAATGTCATCCCAGCCCATGAGGGTCCAGACCGGCCAGGCGCGGAATCCGGCTACGATTTCCTGAGAGATCGTATACGCGATCCTGCTTTTCAGGCTCGAATTCGATAACGCCACAAAGTCGACAGGAGAATTGCCTGCTGTCGTCATGTTCGGCGCGTTCTGAACTTTGGTTAGCATTTCAGCGCGGTGGCCTTAGGTCGGTCCCTAGTCAAGTTTTGCCCGGAGCGGCGGTGGCCGCCGTCATACCGGGTATTCGCCCAAACCGAAAGCCGAAAGCGAGGCGCAGGCTTCGCATCGCCAGCATCGTCTGGAACAGAGCCAGTAGCGACGTTGGTCGGAGCCGATACCATAGCCAGGCTAGGATCACCAAGCGCGCCGCCTGACGGGGCAGCAGGGCCAAAATCGAGTCAAATTTGGCTTTCTCTGCGGCGGAGCGCGCGCCCAGTTCGAGTACTATCGTCCGATCGATCGGATTTTCTTGGAGCGCCAATCGGCACGCCGCAAAGCGCCAGCGGTCGCGGAACGCAGAGCCGTACCATGCCGGGAAACCGGAATCCGCCGCAATCAGGCTGGGAACCGTATCGAGAATGTACTTTGTACGCTGGAGCTCGCGTGCGGTCCGGCGCGAGACGCTGTTCGGAAACACGACCCAGCTGGCGACGATTTTGGGTTCGAAATAAAATCCGTATCGTAGCGCAATCTTGCGCGCGACAAAGCCGTCGGCGAACGAGCCAAGTCGCGGATCGAAACCACCGGCCCAGGCCACGTATTCGCGGCGGAACACTGTGCTGCCGGTCAAAATCCAGTTGTCCGTCGTGCGCAGCAATTTCTTCACGCCGGCGGCATCGATGGGTCC
The DNA here is from genome assembly GCA_050010715.1 of Xanthobacteraceae bacterium. GTDB lineage: Bacteria > Pseudomonadota > Alphaproteobacteria > Rhizobiales > Xanthobacteraceae > BOG-931. The sequence goes on from JBEKKM010000247.1 coordinate 1,140, forward strand.
GGCGCTCATCTGCGGCCGCACTGCCGGTCGCACGGCGAATGGTCGATTGCTTGTCCCATCGACCAGCATTGCCTCACCGCAGAACAGCCCGACGCCCGGATTGGCCTCAAGCCGGCGCAGCGCCAGCGCGAAGAATTCAGGGAAAACCCAATCGTCCGATGCTGCAAAATAAACGTAATCGCCGCGCGCCTCTTCAAGGCCGCGCTGCAGGGTCGGGATCACGCCCACGTTTTTAGGATTGCGCAAGAGGCGAGTCGCTGGCTTGCCGGCAGCTATCCTCTCGATGACGGCAACACTGTCGTCGGTCGAGCCGTCGTCGATGACGATGATCTCGTCCGCGGCGCGCTCCTGGCCAAAAAGCGCCGCCAAGGCGCGGCCAATGAATTTAGCGTGGTTGTAATTTGGCAAGACCACGGAAAGCGTAGGCGGCATGGCGTGGCTATTTTCGACCGTTGCTGGGCTGATTGGGACTCGGGCTCTGGCGGCTGCCGCTTAAGGCGACGTCGTGGCGTCATAACACAGTTGGCGCTTCTAAGATTTCACTAGTTCAATCAGCGATTTAAGACCTCCAGGCCGGCGCGACAAAGCTAAATCGCGTATTGTTTTTCCTGAGATTGCGAAAGCACAGTCCGGACGAGCCAGAAGAGCCGATTGTGCTGCTCTTTGCCTGGGAGATTCTAGAGGATGATTGCAATCTATTCTTAAGGCGGGGCTCTTTGACAAAAATTGAGCGAATCCGAGGATTTAGCTGCCAAGCCCTTTAGCTTGATATTGGTGGCTTTTGACCGCATAAGGTCGCGCCTATGCCGGCCGAGGAGGGGTACGTTAGGTGGAACCGCCGTTAGCAATTGACCTGGTAACGGGCGGGGCCGGTTTTATCGGAAGCCACCTCGTTGACCGATTGTTGGCGCAAGGCCGGACGGTGCGGGCGTTCGACAGCTTTGTCGTCGGCAGGCGCGCTAACCTTAAGCAGCATAACGGGAATTCACGCCTTACGGTCGTTGAAGGCGACGTCGCCGACCCTGCCGCCGTGGCTGCGGCGATGGCGGGGGTCGAACGAGTCTTTCATCTCGCGGCCCGCGCCGACATTGTTCCATCGATTCAAGAGCCGGAAGCCTATTTCCGATCCAACGTCGACGGCACGTTTTGTGTGCTCGAGGCCGCCCGCCGAAACGGTGTCAAACGACTTGTCTATGTCGCGTCCTCGTCCTGCTACGGAATCCCCGAACATTATCCGACCGCCGAAACTGCTGCGGCCGACCCGCGCTATCCCTACGCGCTAACGAAATATCTGGGCGAGCAGCTGGTCATGCATTGGGCCCAGGTCTACCGTCTTCCGGCGGTGTCCGTGCGGTTCTTCAATGTCTACGGGCCGCGCGCGCGCACCAGTGGGACTTATGGCGCGGTATTTGGGGTTTTCTTGGCGCAGCTCCTGGCTGGTGAGCCATTGACCATTGTCGGCGATGGCGAGCAGACTCGCGACTTCACCTTCGTCTCCGATGTCGTCGATGCGTTGATCACGGCCGCCAACAGTGACAAAATCGGCGAAATCTACAATGTCGGGAGCGGGCGGCCTGTCAGCGTCAACGAGCTGGTGCGGCTTTTGGGATCGCCGCCCACAGTGCGCATACCGAAGCGTCCCGGAGAGCCGGATTGCACTTGGGCCGACATTTCGAAGATTCAACGCGATCTCGGGTGGCAGCCCAAGGTCAGTTTTGCCGATGGCGTGAAGGTGATGCGGGATAACATTGACTATTGGCGCGACGCGCCGGTGTGGACGGCGTCGCGCATTGCGGAAGCGACCAGCGACTGGTTTCGTTTTCTCGATTCCGAGCGCAATGGCGTAAGAGGACGAGAATGGACTCAAGCGTCGCAAAACTGATCCCCCAGCCGCCGGTCGGCCGCTCGCCAAGCCCACGCGACAAGGTGCGGACCTTGGCCGAGGTCGCGGCGGCCTGCGAGCAGGCCCGGCGCGCCGGCCAGACCGTGGTCCAGGCCCACGGCACGTTCGATCTCCTGCATCTCGGCCACGTCCGCCATCTCGAAGCCGCCCGTAAGCTCGGCGACGTGCTGATCGTCACCGTCACCGCCGACCGTTTCGTCAACAAGGGCCCTGGCCGCCCGGTGTTCAACGCCGAATTGCGCGCCGAGATGCTGGCCACGCTCGAATATGTCGATTGGGTCGCCATCAACGACGCCGCCGACGCGGTGAGCGCCATCGAACGCATCCGGCCGTCGATCTACATCAAGGGCCAGGACTACCAGAACCCGCAGGGCGACATTACCGGCAAGATTTCGCTCGAGCGCGATGCGGTCGAGACCTATGGCGGGCGCATCCATTTCACCGACGAGGTGTCCTTCTCATCGAGCGAATTGATCAACCGCCACCTCAACGTCTTCGAGCCGCATATCCGCGAGCATCTCGACACGCTGCGCCAGGACGGCGGCCTCGACCAGCTGATCGACCTGATCGAGCGGGTTGCCGACTACCGGGTTCTCATCGTTGGTGATGCCATTATCGACGAGTACCAATACGTCTTGCCGATGCACAAGACGCCTAAGGAGAACATGATCGCGACCCGTTATCAGGATCGCGAATTGTTCGCCGGCGGCGTGTTCGCCGCCGCCAACCATGTGGCGTCGTTCTGCAAGCAAGTCGACATCATCACCTGCGTCGGCGATTCCGAAACCCATGACGACCTGATCCGCCAGAGTCTGAAGCCGAATGTTGGCTTGCGGGCTTTTACGCGAACCGGTGCGCCAACCACTCTGAAGCGCCGTTTCGTCGATCCCTCGTATATGCGCAAGCTGTTCGAGGTCTATTTCATGAACGACGAGCCGCTGACGCCGGACGTGCAGAGCGAGGTCGATCGCGCGATCGCGGACCGGGCGGCCGACTACGACGTCGTCATCGCCGCCGATTTCGGCCACGGCCTGATCGCGCCGTCGTCGATCGAAGCCCTGACGTCGAAAGCGCGCTTCCTGGCCGTGAACACGCAAAGCAACAGCGCCAATCTCGGCTATAACCTGATCACCAAATATGGCCGCGCCGACTACGTCTGCATCGATGCGCCCGAGGCGCGGCTTGCGGTCAGCGACAGGATCGCCAATGTCGGCGACATCGCGCGCCGGCTTGCGGAAAACCACATCGACTGTTCGAAGATCATCGTCACCCAAGGCAAGCACGGTTGCGTCACGTTCGAGGCCGGCGGCATCACCCATACCATCCCCGCTTTCGCCAAAAACGTGGTGGATACGGTCGGCGCCGGCGAC
>JBEKKM010000248.1:0-4386 GCA_050010715.1 Xanthobacteraceae bacterium
CATTACCGAATGCGGCTTTGGCGGCGTTCGCTAGAGAGAACCTATTAGGCGTTTACCGCTCTCCGCTTCCGAAAGGTTTACAATGGCAGACGATCCCCCAACTCCAATCGATTTAGACCGCGTTGTTGGGTGGCCGCCAGATGGTCATTCAGTCGGATCAGTAGCACATGTCCATGCCTTCGGACAGATTGCATTGACTGCAGCAATGCTTGAAGAAACATTGATATTGCTGCTCATCCAAAGATTGCCGATGCCGGAAAATATTAGTGGCCCATTGGTACATAAACTAAACAATCGAGAACGATCGGATTGGTACAAGGGACTTGTCGATGCTCAAGAAACTGATCGCGAAATCCTTGAGCGCTTAGGTAGCGCTGTTTTAGCTTTCGATATTTGTATGGATAATCGAAATACACTTGTCCACGCACTCTATGAAGGAACCGATGTTGCAACAGCAATAATGAAACTTTCCAAGAGAGCGAGAAACGATCCGCTTCGTGAAGTCAAAATGCAATTACCTTTATCCGAATTGCGAAATATCGCTGAAGAAATGGGAACGACGCTGAATTTCATGCTCGATATGTTCAAAGTCAATCGCTGGCGGAAATGGGCAGAACGCCAGACTCCGATGCCGCCGCAACCCGAGCCATTTCCCGAAATACCTCCTCGACCAAATAGGCTAACGATGTCCCCGCCTCAAGCAAATGCAGGAGGCGAAGGCCAATCCTGATGAAAAGGAAAGCCGTGACGATAATCGTGTCACTGTAACGGCGTGGACTTTTACTGCTTTTGAATGATCTTTTTCAAATCGACTCCCGTAATGCCAACTGCGGCCATTGAATCGCGGAGGGCTTCACGGGCATCCTCAAACCGCTTAGCCAATTCCTCGATGTTTTCCGGCGGCCAGCCAGGAATTTCCATACCGAGATGAAGGCCGAATTGTAGCATGAGCACTTCGTTGATCTCGTTGAGCGACTTACCACGCGCTTTGCGCTCGGGGCGTGGGCGCGCTACGGGCGCGCACGCCTACCGGCGCTCCGCCGCGGCGCTTGTGGCAGCGAACGAACGCCGCCACTCAACCCCGGCCGCGTGACGCTCTTCCCGACACCGTTTCACTTCGCAAGGGCGGATGATAAACCCGCTCAAGGGAAATCGGCCTCACCCACAAATGCAACACCTCCAATCCACCCTCGGCATCCTCGCCATCCTCGCGCTGGCCTGGCTCATCAGCGAGAACCGCCGCGCGGTGAATTGGCGGCAGGCGGGCATCGGGCTTGGCGTCACCATCGTCCTCGCGCTCGTCATGCTCAAGGTGCCGAAGGTCGAGGTGGTGTTCGCGCTGATCACTAAAGCCGTCGATGCCATCGCCACCGCGACGCGGGCCGGCACCTCGTTCGTGTTCGGCTATGTCGGCGGCGGGCCGCTGCCGTTCGAGGTCAAGACGCCAGGGGCGGAGTTCATTCTCGGCTTTCAGGCGCTGCCCGTCGTGCTGGTGATGAGCGTGCTGTCGTCGCTGTTGTTCTATTGGGGCATCATGCCGCCGATCGTGCGCGGCTTTTCGCGGGCGCTGGAAAAGACGCTCGATGTCGGCGGCGCGGTGGGGCTGTCGACGGCGGCCAATATTTTCGTCGGCCAGGTCGAGGCGCCGCTGTTCATCCGGCCCTATCTGGCAAAACTGTCGCGCGCGGAAATGTTCGTGGTGATGACCGGCGGCATGGCCGGCATCGCGGGCACCGTGTTCGTGCTTTATGCAACGATCCTGGCCAACGCCATCCCCGATGCCGCCGGCCATATCGTGGTCTGCTCGGTGCTCGGCGCGCCGGCGGCGATCTTGATCAGTTTCATCATGGTGCCCGATCCGAAGGGGCCGAAGACCGGCGGCGTGCTGGACCACGTCGAGCAGGTGGCGTCGAGCACCATGGACGCCATCGTCAAAGGCACCGGCGCGGGGCTGGAGTTGTTGCTCAACATCGTCGCCATGCTGGTCGTGTTCATTGCGCTGGTTTATCTCGCCAACGCCATCCTCGGGCTGTTCCCGGATTTGCTCGGCGCGCCGGTCACCTTGCAGCGCCTGCTCGGCTGGGTGATGGCGCCGGTCTGCTGGCTGATGGGCATTCCGTGGGCGCAAGCGGTGACCGCGGGCGGGCTGATGGGGATCAAGACGATCTTGAACGAGCTCGTCGCCTATCTGCAGCTTGCCGCGCTGCCCGCCGATGCGCTGGATCCCCGCTCGCGGCTGATCATGCTCTACGCCATGTGCGGCTTCGCCAATTTCGGCTCGCTCGGCATCATGATCGCGGGGCTCTCCACCATGTGCCCGGAAAAGCGCGACGAGGTGGTGTCGCTCGGCTTGAAGTCGATCGTGTCGGGGACGCTGACGACGTGCTTGCTGGGGGCGATTGTTGGGGCGCTGAGTTGAGGACGACGGAGGACAGACGACGGAGGACGGAAAACGGAGCACGGATGACGGATTAGGGCTCAAGCCTCAACTCTGCGATCCGTCCTCTGTCCTCTGTCGTCCGCCCGCCACTCTCCAAACCATCGCGTGAAGCGCTTCCCTTCGTCCTCGCCCTGCCTCCTCTGCCACATCGCGTAGGCTGCGCCCTCCTCCGCGATCATCACCACCGCGTCCATGCCCTTCGAGCGCCGCAGCGTCTCGACGGCCTGGGCCGGGGTTTGCGCGATCGGGCCGGCGACGTTGAACGAGGTGTTGACCGCGACCTCTTCGCCGTTCCGGCGGCCGAGCGCTTTCAGATAAGCGTAGGTCAGGGGATCGGTCCGTTCGCGCACGATCTGCAGGCGACCGGTGCCGTCGGCGTGGATCACGGCGGGAATGCGCGCCGCTGCGTCGGGCTTCGCCTGCGCCGTCAGCACCATGTAGTTGTAGCCATTGTAGTCCGCGTCGGCGGCGCCGTCCGACAACTCGAACCACTTCAACGCCGCTTCGCGCGTCATCATCGGCGCCAGCGGCCGGATCGCTTCGCGGTATTTTACCCGCGCGTTCAAAAACTCCCGCGTGCGCGGATTGCGCGGATTGGCGAGGATGGAACGATGCCCGAGCGCGCGCGGCCCGGTCTCGCCGGCGCCCTGGAACAGCGCGATGATGCCGTCCTGCGAAGTCATGTACGCCATCAGATCGGCGATCGCCTCGCGGCCCGCGGCGCTGGTCGCGTTGCCGATCGGGGTCCAGGCCACGTCGGGCGCGGCGGCAAACGCATCGCGGACCGCGGCATCGCTCGGCGCAGAACCGCAATAGAACGCGTGCTCGAGCGGTTCGCCTACGCCTGCGCCGGCGAGATAGGCCCCCATAAAGGCCGCGCCCATCGCCACGCCGGCGTCGTTCGGCGTCGGCGGCACCCACAGATGCAAGCGCGCGCGGCGGCCGAACTGGCGCTGGTAATAGCTTTCGTCGAAATGCTCGAGAAGCCGCATGCTGCCGACGGCGTTGAGCGCGGTGCCGCCGGTCAGCACCAGCTGGTCGCTGCCGGTCGTGCGGATCAGGTGATCGACGATGTGAATGAGCGCATCCTCGAACACCATCTGGGTCGCCGCGGCCTTGTCGAGCCGTTCCTGGGTGTCTTCTTTGTGCCGGATATCCTCGACCCGAAGCATCGCATCGGGATTCCACATGTCCTTGAGCGCGATCGGCTCACCCAGGATGCGGATCAAATCTTTGGTGTAAGGTTTTGAGAAATCGCGCGGCCAATTCGCCAGGTCGCGATTGACGTGCACTTGGCCGTTCGGTGCCAGCTGCAGGATCGCGCGCAGCGGCGCATAAAATGGATTGATGTTGCGGTCGCAATTGCCCCAAGCCGCGGCGCCCATATAACGGCCCTCCTGGAGAGCAGCGTCCAGCCGCCTTGGGTCGACGAGATGACGGCATAGAAGATGCCGAGCGAGTCGAACAAACTGTCGTTGCAATACAGTTCGCGCATCACGCCGCCTGCGCAGACGTAAAGCGTGATCGCGCCGCGATCGCCAAAACCGTCGATGGCCGCGACCATCACCGGGCGCTCGCTCTTGGCAAACGGCGACACGGCAAACGAGAACCAGGCGTGATTGTCGTGATGCGCCGTGGCGATGACGGGCGCCGGGCAACCGAGACGGCGGCCGAGGCGGCGCGCCATGCGCAGGCCGCCATCGATGTTGCGCATGGTCAGCGCCGGCAATTCGGTGGTGCGGAAAAGGCGAAAGCTCGCCGGCGCTTCTTCCACCACCGTGCGCGCGATCATGGCGATGAAGGCGACGTTGTCCCAGGCAGAGAACCAGGCGTCGATGCGCTCGGGCCCAAGCCCCATGCGCCGCAGCATCGCCGCCAACTCGTCGATCGACTGGTCGGGAAAGTTGGTGGTGTGGCGTTCGCCGGAAAAACGCTCTTCTTCGTTG
>JBEKKM010000249.1:0-4373 GCA_050010715.1 Xanthobacteraceae bacterium
GGCTTGAACACCATGACCCGGCGCGGCGAGATCGGCACTTCCTTGCCGGTCTTGGGATTGCGGCCGATACGCTGGCCTTTCTTGCGCACCACGAACGAGCCGAACGACGACAGTTTCACCGTTTCGCCACGTTCAAGGCAGTCGGTGATTTCCTTCAACACAAGTTCTACGAGTGTCGCGGATTCGGTGCGCGACAGGCCGACCTTTTGGTAGACCGCCTCACACAAATCCGCACGCGTGACTGTCTTTCCCGCCATCGCCAGCCCCGAGCACGGCGATCGATCCAACGTCGATCAACATATCGTGCTGAATTATCTACGATATTAGCTTGGCGTTGCAGGTGTCAACCGGGCTTCTGAAGGGTCGCCAGGGGGTCGACAAGGGTCACCACGGCTTACCAGCGCACCAGTGCCGCCCCCCAGGTGAAGCCGCCGCCCATGGCCTCGAGCAGCAGGAGGTCGCCGCGCTTGATGCGGCGGTCGGCAACCGCGTCGGCAAGCGCCAGCGGAATTGAGGCGGCCGAGGTGTTGCCGTGGCGGTCCACCGTAACGACGATCTTGCCCGGCGGAATGCCGAGCTTATGGGCCGAACCGTCGATAATGCGCTTATTGGCCTGGTGCGGAATGAACCAATCGATGTCGGCGGCGGTATAGCCCGTGGCCTTGAAGGCGTCTTCGACCACGTCGGTGATCATCGCCACGGCATGGCGAAACACCTCGCGCCCCTCCATGCGCAGGTGGCCGACCGTGCCGGTCGATGACGGCCCGCCGTCGACATAGAGCTTCGACTTGTAGCGACCGTCGGACCGCAGACGCACGGTCAGGATGCCGCGCTCCTCGCTTTTGTCCGGCTGCGCTTGGCTGTCGAGCACGACGGCACCGGCGCCGTCGCCAAACAGCACGCAAGTGCCGCGGTCGGTCCAGTCGAGAAGGCGCGAAAACGTCTCCGAGCCGATCACCAGCGCGCGGGAGAACGCGCCGGATTTGAGCAGGCTATCGGCCGTCGCCAGCGCGAAGACGAAACCGGAGCACACCGCCTGCAAGTCGAAGGCGGCGCCATGGGTGATGCCGAGATCGGCCTGGACCGAGACGGCGCTCGCCGGGAAGGTGTTGTCCGGCGTCGAGGTTGCGAGCACGATCAGATCGATCGACTGGGCATCGACCTTGGCATGGGCGAGCGCGGCGCGCGCCGCATGCGTCGCCATGTGCGAGGTCCATTCGCCGGGCGCGGCGATGTGGCGTTCGTGGATTCCGGTACGCTGCACGATCCAGTCGTCCGAGGTGTCGACCTTGCGCGCCAGATCGCTGTTGGTGAGGATCTGCGCCGGCAGATAACTGCCGCAGCCGAGGATGACCGAACGCTGCACTGTCACGAGGCCGCTCCGCCGACGGCCTGGCGCGGCTGCCTGCCGAGGCTTCCGAGTGCCGCCGTGATCTTGGCCAAGAGCTCGTCGCGGACGACACCGTGACCGAGCTCGATGGCCGCGGCAAAACCCTCGGCGTCGGTGCTGCCGTGGCTCTTGATGACGATGCCGTTGAGGCCGAGAAACACGCCGCCGTTCGACTTGCGCGGGTCCATGACTTCGCGCAACTGCCGGAACGCCGAACGCGCAAACAGGTAGCCGATGCGGGCGCTGAGCGTGCGGCTCATGGCGCCTTTCAAATATTCGCCGATCTGGCGCGCGGTGCCCTCGGCGGTCTTGAGCGCAATGTTGCCGGCAAAGCCTTCGGTGACGACGACGTCTACGGTGCCTTTGCCGATGTCGTTGCCTTCGACAAAGCCGTGATAATCGAGGTCGGGCAATTTCTGCTCGCGCAGGATAGCGGCGGCTTCGCGCACCGGTTCGAGGCCTTTGGCTTCCTCGACGCCGATGTTGAGCAGCCCGACAGTCGGACGATCATGGCCGAACAGGATGCGCGCGGTGGCGGCGCCCATCACCGCCAGATCGACGAGATGGTCGGCATCGGCGCCGATCGAGGCGCCGACGTCGAGCACGATGGATTCGCCGCGCAGGGTCGGCCACAGCGCCGCGATCGCCGGCCGGTCGATGCCCGGCAGAGTCTTGAGATTGAACTTCGACATCGCCATCAGCGCGCCGGTATTGCCGCCCGATACGGCGACGTCGGCGTCGCCTTTCTTGACCGCGTCGATGGCGAGCCACATCGAGGATTTCCACCGGCCATAGCGCAAGGCCTGGCTCGGCTTATCCTCCATCCGCACTGCGATGTCGGTGTGGATGAGCTTGGAAGCCGCTTTGAGCGAAGGCCGCGCGTCGATGAGCGGCGCGATCAAGGCTGTGTTGCCGAAGAAAAGGAATTCGGTTTCCGGGTGCCGCCGCAGCGTCAGATCGGCGCCGGCGACGACCACCGCGGGACCCTGATCTCCGCCCATCGCGTCGAGAGCAATGCGGACCTTGTCTGACATTCAATGACCTTGCGGTCCTAGGTCCTGGCGACGGAAGGGCGACACCGGCCGGGAGAATAACGGTTCGGCGCCCGGACACAACTGCGTTCAGCGGCCATGCTTTTCCTTCAGCCCGGCGAGCGCCGCGAACGGCCCCGGATCCGGCTTAACGTCTTGTGGCGCCTCGAAAACCGCGCCCGGTTTGCGAGGATAGGGATCGAGCCCGAGGATGAGGAATTCGGTCGCCAGCGCGCCCAGATCGACGATACCCCCGATGAGCGGTTCCGGCCCGTTCCAGCTCCGTTGCGGCCGTTCGGAACCGTCTTCGACGGCCTCGTCTTCGCTTGCCTTGCGCTCGACGGGCGGCGGCGGCGGAGCGAACAACAGGTCGATATCCTCTTCGACTTCGTTAACGAGCGGCTCCAGCGTGACCACGCAGTCCTGGCCCACCGTCGCCGACATTCGCCCGCAGACATGCAATCCGTCCGCGCCGTGCCGCGTCACGTCGAAATTGGCTTCGAACCTTGGCAAGTCGCGCAACCCCACCACCTGCGCCACGGCGGCGCGGACGTCGTTGTCGGCCACGAGATCGAAATGCTGGCCGGTCTCGGCCACGTTCTCGATCGCGACCGGAACCTGCCAGGGCGCCGGTGCTTGTTTGTCTGCTTTACGTTCGCTCATGTTGACGTTCGCTGATGTTTAGGTTCGCAAATGTTTAGGTTCGTTCTTGGACAAAGGCCCCGGGGCTGGGAAAGACGACTTCGCCGTGAATGAGCGCGCCGTCGTCCTGGGCATCGAGCCCGGTCACCGCCGCGCGCCCATAACGCGCCAGTTGAGCGGCTCCGGCATCGTCCCCTGGCGGAAAGATATTGCGTGCCAGCGCCTTCTCAAAGACCCGTTCGTCCGCCGCCTCAAGGGCGGCCAGATAGGCGGCTTGCCGGCCGTAGAAGGCCTCGGCAAAAGCTTGCATCCGTTTCGGCACGGCAAGGTCGCCGACCCCCATTTCCCGCAAATTGGCATCGAGATCGTGGCAAAACCTGTCGAAAAGCTCTTGGCCGAGAAGTGCTTGGCCGAGGCCACGTGCGCACTCCTCCCGGCGGCCCAGCCGGTGCAACAGCAGCACCAAATGCAGCACAATCAGGTCAAACCGACCTTCGACGGTATCGGGGACCCGATAATCGGCGTAAAACGCCACCGAACGGGCTTGCGCCACGATGGCGCCATAGAGGGCATGGATTGTGCGGGCTTGGGAACTACGCCGAAACCGCGCTAGGATCATAGGGATAGCCTGAATATCGAAAGCCGCCTTGCAGCGGCGGATTGCCAGTTTTGCGTTTTCGGGGTACGGCACGCGACGGTCGGGTGCAAGATGGGTTTGAGGATGTGGGGCAGCCTGCGGCAAAGTACGAACGCGAGTTCCGTTAGAGCCTTGGCCGTGCTGTTCACGCTGGCGCTTCTGCCGGGCGGCTGCTTCGGCGAAACGTTCCAGCGCGGTTACGTGCTGCCCGACGGCGCGCTCGAGCAAATCCCGCTGGGCGCCTCCCAGGAGCAGGTCCTGCTCGTTCTCGGCACCCCATCAACGGTGGCGACCGTCAGCGGCGAGGCGTTCTATTACATCTCGCAAAAGGCCCAGCGCCCGATCTCCTTCGTCGACACCTCAATCACCGACCAGCGCGTGATCGTGGTCTATTTCGACAAAAGCCGAAAAGTGCAGCGGCTCGCCGAATACGGCATGAAAGACGGCAAGATTTTCGATTTCATCAGCCGCACGACGCCGACCAGCGGCGCCGAGAACAACATCGTCACCTACTTGTTCAGGACCATCAAAGGCCAAGGCTCGTAAGTCTTCGCGGTCCGCGCGCGACAGCACGCGGACCGGCCGACGATGCAGAGCGGTAGATTTTTCCTTTGAGCATGATCTTATCCGAAAACCGGTTTCCACTTTTCGGGATCATGCTCGAGTGTCAGTG
>JBEKKM010000250.1:0-4335 GCA_050010715.1 Xanthobacteraceae bacterium
AGGCCGGCGGGCTTTTGCGCTACGGCATTCCCGACTTCAAGATGGAAAAAATCCACGTCGACCGCCGCGTCGTGCAGATGGAGGCGGAAGGCGTCGTGTTCCACTACGGCGCCCATGTCGGCGTCGACGTGCCGGCCGATAAGCTGCTCAAGGACTACGATGCCGTGGTGCTGACGGGCGGTGCCGAAGCGCCACGCGACCTGCCGGTTTCCGGCCGCGAGCTCAAGGGCATCCATTTCGCCATGGATTTCTTGCCGCAGCAGAACCGCCGGGTGAGCGGCGAGAAAGCCAGTGACGGCGAGCCGATCCTGGCCACCGGCAAGCATGTCGTTGTCATCGGCGGCGGCGACACCGGCTCCGACTGCATCGGCACTTCGTTCCGCCAGGGCGCGCTGTCGGTGACCAATTTCGAAATCATGCCGGAACCGCCGCTGCACGAAAACAAGGCGCTGACCTGGCCGAACTGGCCGCTGAAATTGCGCACCTCGTCAAGCCACGAAGAAGGCGCCGAGCGCGATTTCGCCGTGACCACCACGCACTTTTCCGGCAGTGGCGGCGCCGTGCAAAAACTGCACTGCATGCGGGTCGACGACAAGATCAAGCCGATTGCCGGCTCCGAGTTCGAGATTCCCGCCGATCTGGTTTTGCTGGCGATGGGCTTCGTGCATCCGGTGCACGAGGGCCTGGTCAAAAACCTTGGGCTGAAGCTCGATCAGCGCGGCAACGTCGCCGCCTCGACCGACGATTACCGGACCTCGCTCGACAAGGTCTTTACCGCCGGCGACATGCGCCGCGGCCAGTCGCTCGTCGTCTGGGCCATCCGCGAAGGCCGCCAGGCCGCGCACGCCGTCGATAAGTTTTTGATGGGCTCGACGCTGCTGCCGCGGTGACAGGCGGAGAGTCGCGATCCTGATCCGTCATCCTGAGGTGCGAGCGAAGCGAGCCTCGAAGGATGCACGGCCAGCTGATTTCGGGCTCTTTCGCCCGAAATCAGAATTGTTTAAGTGCCCAGGTCGGCAACGGCCGACCTGGTTGCCGTCGCCCTTCGAGGGCCGCTTCGCGGCCACCTCAGGGTGACGGAATAATTGTCAACGCGTGATCGTCTTTAGAACCCGCCGCGGACCGGCGCCGGTGGGCGCGGCGGGCCGCCGTCGAGTGACGCGCTCGGCCGGCGCACAGGCGCAGCCGGCACAGCGGGCGCAACCTTGGTCTTGGTATCGGGCTTGGTGTCGTCGGTCTTTTTCGGATTTGCCGGCGCGCCTTTTGGCGGGGGCGCGGACGGCGTGACGGCGGCGGGCTCCGGCTCCGCCTCGGCGTTCGCGTTGCCGCCCGGGCGCGGCCAGGAGAAATCGTCGGCGCGGCCGGACGGCGCGGGAATCGGATCGCCGTGGGTGAGCACGCGCACCGCCATCGGATCGGCATTCGCCGGCGTCGTGCGGCCGCCGTCGCCAAGAAGGTTGTTGCTGTCGACGCTGGTGTCGGCGGTCAACGGCAGCACCGGACCGACCGCGGGCCGTGGCCCAGCGCCCGGCTTGGCCGGCGCACCTTCCTGAGCCGGCAGCGCCACCGGCACGACGTGGTTCGACATCACTCGGCGCAAATCCTGCGCGACGTATTGGGCGAGCTTCACCGCGCCGAATTTGGTGAAATGAACGCCGTCGCCGGTGCGCAGCCGCCGGATCTGGCCTTCGAAATCCGGGCCCTGGGTGACATAGCGGCCGCTTTCGTCGACAAAACCGTCCCAGATATCGACATAGACGATGCCGGCCCGCTCGGCGCGGGCGCGGAAAATCTCGTCGAAATAGCTCATGTCACTGGTCGACTTCGTGCCGTAGACCGCAGGCAGGCCAACCCAGAGCACCGGCACGCCTTTGCTCTTAAGCGCCGCGATCATGTCGTCGACGCGCTTGCCGTAAAGCTCCTCCCATTTGTCGGTGTGAAAATCGTAAATGCCGGGCGGCCCTTGGTGCTGCGGCTCGCTGGCGGCGATCGACGGCTGCTCGCCGTCGGGCTTGGCGGCGTCGGGTTGCGCGGCCTTGTCTTGGGTCTGCGGTTGGCCTTGCGGTTGCGGCGCCGCTTGCGCGGACTGCGGCGCCGGTTTCGGCGGTACCTTGTCGCGGAACGGCAGCCGGTCGTTGAGGCCGAGCATGACCACGATGGCGCTCGGCTTCTCGCTGACGAGCGCGTCCTTGACGACGCCCGACCATTCCAGCGAATCGTTCTTGGCGTCGTAGCGGACCAAGCCCGAGGTCGGCCGGATGTTGCGCACCACGCCGACGTCCGGCGTATCGGACAGCACTTCCTCGAGCCCGTAAGCGAGCCAATCGGCCATGGTGTCGCCGATCACCATGACGGTGGTGGTGGGCGGCGTATCGAGCTTGCGCGGCGGCGGCGGCTTGAACGATTCGACGGGCGGCGGCGCCGGCCGGTAGAATGGATTATATTGGTCGCCACCGCCGCCGGGATTGCCGAAAAGCGGGAACGAGAAGAAGCCGCGCGATGGCGGCGGGCGGCTCGGGCGCTGACCGTAATAATTGTTCGAGCCGAAGAACTGCGCGCCCGCTGGAATCGGCAACGCGGCAACGGCGATCGCGAGCGCGATCGCAAGCCGCCCAAGAATCCGCCGATTCCGCTTTGCCATAATAATCATAATAATAATGTCCGTTCAGCCGGTCGCGACCGGGCAGCCGTTAACCGAGCGGCCGGGGGCCCACCAATCTCATTCTAGCGGAAAAATGTCGGTTTGAAGATGCTTCCCGACCTCAGGGTTGACGCAGCCGGTCGAGCACGCTGGAGGAGGCAAAACCGTCCGGAACGAGGCCGACCGAGACTTGAAAATTGCGGATGGCGATGCGGGTGCGCGGGCCGAGTAGCCCGTCGGGGGCGCCAATGTCAAAACCGTGGCGGGCGAGCTGCTGCTGCAGCTCAAAGCGCTCGTCGAGCGTCAGCACGCGCTCGTCGCGCGGCCAATCCTGCACGAAGGGCGCGCCGCCGCGCAGCCGGTCGGCGAGATAGCCGATGGCGAGCGCGTAGGCTTCGGCGGGATTGTATTTCATGATGACGCGGAAATTCGGCAGCATCAGGAATGCCGGCCCGCGGGCGCCTGCGGGAATCAGCAGGAAGGCGCGCTCGTCGCCATGCGGAAACGGCTTGTTGCCGGCGCGCCGCACGCCGAGTTTCTGCCATTCGCGCACCGTCATCTGCTTTGCGCGGTCGGCGAGCAGATAATCGAAATTCTGCGGCAGCACGACTTCGTAGCCCCAGGTCTGGCCGCTGACCCAACCGTCGGTTTTCAGATTGTTGGCCGTGGACGCGATCACGTCCGGCACCGAGTCGATCACGTCGCGCCGGCCGTCGCCGTCGAAATCGACGGCGTAGCGCTTGAACGTGGTCGGCATGAATTGCGTCGGGCCGAAAGCGCCGGCCCAGGAGCCGACCAGGCGGTCGGGCGCGATATCGCCGCGCTGCAGAATTTCCAGCGCCGACAAGAACTCCTCACGGAAATAATCGCGGCGGCGGCCGACGCAGGCCAAGGTCGCCGTCGAGCGCAGCACCGGGCGGTCGCCGCCCAAGGTGCCGTAGTTCGACTCGACGCCCCAGATCGCCGCGATGATGGTACGGTCGACGCCATAGGCGCGCTCTTCCGCCGTGAAGGTCGAGGCATATTGCGTCAGAAGCTCGCGGCCGCGCGCGATGCGTTCGTCGCTGACCAGCAAATCGAGATAGTCCCAGGTCGACTTGGTGAATTCCGGCTGGGCGTCGAGCAGATCCATAATGTGCAGGTCGGGCGTCAGCCCCGCGGTGAAGCGCTGATAATTTTCCCGGCTGACGCCGCGGCGCGCGGCATCGGGCCACAGGTCGGCAAGGCAATTGCCGAAATCGGCGGCCGCGGCGCGGATGGCGTCGGCGGTCATGCGTGGATCGCCCGAGGCGCCCGATTGCCCGCTCCAATCGGCCGTTCCGCCGCCGCCGGGCGTTGGAACCGAGCCGCTCGCCGGCGGTTGAAACAGGCGCATCAGGAAGTTGTCCGGCTTGTCCTGCGCATAGGCCAAATGGGCCAAATTGGCGAACCCGACAATGACCAGCACAGAAGCTGCGAGGCGCCGGACGGGCTTGAAAACGACCATGGCGAAAATTCTCGATTGCGGGCCGCGGCAATGGGCCCTCGCTAAGTTACCGAAACATTAACGCCGCCTCGCCCCGGTTGCCGGCGGCCGCATTCATAGAGCGGCAACGAGATTTGGCTAAACTTTACCGAGGATTGTGCTCAAATCCGATGCGTCGTCTTTATTTGAACAAGCATTTTGGCAAGAAAGCGATTTCCATGCCTGCCAA
>JBEKKM010000251.1:0-4274 GCA_050010715.1 Xanthobacteraceae bacterium
CTGGCCAAGCTCGACGCCGATTCCGCGCGCGAAGAAATCCGCGACATCGTCAACGAGATCATCGCGATCAAGAACATCGTGATGTCGATCTCCGAGCAGGAGGATCTGCTCGACGACATCTGCAACGACGTGCTCGGCTATGGGCCGCTCGAGCCGCTGTTGGCGCGCGACGAGATCGCCGACATCATGGTCAACGGCTCGGGCACGGTCTACATCGAAGTCGCCGGCAAGATCCAGAAAACCGGCATCCGCTTCCGCGACAACCAGCAGCTCCTCAACATCTGCCAGCGCATCGTCAGCCAGGTCGGCCGCCGCGTCGATGAATCGTCGCCGATCTGCGACGCGCGCCTGCCGGACGGCTCGCGCGTCAACGCCATCGTGCCGCCGCTGGCGATCGATGGGCCGGCGCTCACCATCCGCAAATTCAAGAGGGACAAGCTTACCCTCGAGCAGCTCGTCAAATACGGCTCGATCTCGCCCGAAGGCGCGGAAATCCTCAAAGTCATCGGTCGCTGCCGGGTCAACACCTTGATCTCCGGCGGCACCGGCTCCGGCAAGACGACGCTGCTCAACTGCCTCACCCGCTACATCGATCACGACGAGCGCATCGTCACCTGCGAGGACGCCGCCGAACTGCAATTGCAGCAGCCGCACGTGGTGCGGCTCGAAACGCGGCCGCCGAACCTCGAAGGCGAGGGGCAAATCACCATGCGCGATCTGGTGCGCAACTGCCTGCGCATGCGGCCGGAACGCATCATCGTCGGCGAAGTGCGCGGCCAGGAAGCCTTCGACCTGTTGCAGGCCATGAACACCGGCCATGACGGCTCGATGGGCACGCTGCACGCCAACATGCCGCGCGAGGCGCTCTCGCGCCTGGAATCCATGATCACCATGGGCGGCTATGCGCTGCCGTCGCGGACCATCCGCGAGATGATCTGCGCCTCGGTCGACGTCGTCGTCCAGGCGGCGCGCCTGCGCGACGGATCGCGCCGCATCACCCACATCACCGAGGTGATGGGAATGGAAGGCGACGTCATCATCACCCAGGACATTTTCACCTACGAAATCCTCGGCGAAGACGCCAACGGCAATCTGTTGGGAAAGCACAAATCGACCGGCATCGGCCGGCCGAAATTCTGGGAACGCGCGCGCTATTACGGCGAGGAGGCGCGGCTTGCGGCTGCGCTCGACGCCGCCGACGCCACGCAGGAGGCGGTGCGAGGCTAGGTCATGGAGACTTACGGCCTTTTCTTTTTGGTGGCGATCGCGATCGGTGGAGTCGCGTGGGTCTTCATCTATCCCGTTCTGTCCGGCGAGCGGAAGACCGAACGGCGCATGGCGAGCGTGGCGCGATCGGAACCGGTCGCGGCACGGCCGACCCGCGTTGCCCAGAAATCGCGGCGCGATCAGGTCGAGGGCACGCTCAAGGAGCTCGAGGAGCGGCAAAAAAAGGCCAAGCGCGTACCGTTGTCGATCAAGCTCACGCAAGCCGGCCTCGACTGGTCGAAGCGCCGCTTCATGGTCACCGCAGGCACGTTCGGCGTCGTCGCTTTCCTGGTCGCGATGCTGTTGGGCGCAGGTTTGCTGCCCGCGCTTGGCTTCGGTTTCGCAGCGGGATTCGGGGTTCCACTGTGGCTGCTGAAATTCCTCAAAAAGCGGCGCGAGTCGAAATTCCTCAATAATTTTCCCGACGCCGTCGACGTCATCGTCCGCGGCATCAAGGCCGGCCTGCCGCTGCTCGACAGCCTCAAGCTGATCGCCGCCGAATCCGAGGAACCGATCCGCAGCGAATTCCGCGGCATCATCGAGACCCAGACCGTCGGCATCCCGCTCGGCGAAGCCTGCCTCAAGCTCTATGAGCGCATGCCGGTCGCCGAAGCGAACTTCTTCGGCATCGTCGTTTCCATCCAGCAGCGCGCCGGCGGAAATCTCTCGGAAACTCTGGGCAACCTGTCGCGGGTGCTGCGCGATCGCAAGAAGATGAAGGCGAAGATCCAGGCCATGTCGATGGAGGCGAAAGCTTCCGCGGCGATTATCGGTTCGCTGCCGATCGTGGTGATGGGGCTCGTGTATTTCACCAGCCCTTCCTACATCGAGCTGCTTTGGACCGAGCCGCTCGGGCGCATTATGATGGCTTGCTGCGGGACATGGATGTTCATCGGCATCATGGTGATGCGCAAGATGATCAATTTCGATTTTTAAGGGCGCGTCATGGGTTCTTTGATCTCACAGGCGCTCGATCCGGCCGTCATGACGATGTTCTTCGCCGGCGTCGCCGCGATCGCGACGGTGCTGACGCTCGCCATGCCGTATCTGGTCACCGACACGCTCGACAAGCGGATGCGGGCGGTGGCGCTGGAGCGCGAAAAAATCCGCCAGCGCGAGCGTGAGCGTCTGGCGCAAGGCAGCAAGGCGGTGCTGCGCCAATCGCCGAAGCAGTACATGAAGAAGGCGGTCGACAACTTCAATCTGTCGAAGTGGGTCGGCCAGGAAGAGGCGCGCGCCAAGCTCGTGCAAGCCGGGTTTCGCGGGCAGGCGCCTTACATCACCTATCTGTTCTTTCGCATGGCGATGCCGATCGTCATGCTGCTCGCGTCGCTGTTCTATATTTTCATCGTGCTTGACCTCGATTATCCGCCGATGATCAAGTTCGCGATGTCGATCGGCTGCGCTTATATGGGCATGCAGAGCCCGAACCTGTTCTTGAGAAACAAGATCCAGCGCCGGCAGCTGTCGCTCAAGCGTGCGTTTCCCGATGCGCTCGACCTGTTGCTGATCTGCGTGGAGTCCGGCATGTCGATCGAAGCGGCCTTCCGCAAGGTCAGCGAGGAGATCGGCAGCCAATCGGTGGCGCTGGCCGAGGAATTCACGCTGACCACGGCGGAATTGTCCTATCTGCCGGATCGCCGCCAAGCCTATGAGAATTTGGCGCAGCGCACCGGCCTCGAGGGCATCAAAGCGGTGTGTCTGGCGTTGCAGCAGTCGGAGCGCTACGGCACGCCGCTAGGCACCACGCTGCGGGTGCTGGCCCAGGAAAACCGCGACATGCGCATGTCGGAAGCCGAGAAGAAAGCCGCCGGCCTGCCGCCGAAGCTCACGGTGCCGATGATCGTGTTCTTCCTGCCGGTGCTGTTCGTCGTGATTCTCGGCCCGGCGGCGATCCGGGTGATGGCGCTGCAATAGGCCGCAATGACGGATAATCAGCTCGTGCCGCCCGCGGCGCGCGCCACCGGCGCGGGCTTCGGCCCTTCGCCTTTGCGCGCCAGCATTTTGCGCAAGTAGGCGACATTGGCGGCGGCTTGGTCGGGCGGCAGATCGGCGCTGGCGATCTGCTCGGCTTCGGCGAAGCGGCCTTGCAGGCCGACGACCAGCGCGAGATTTTGCCGCACGCGCGGATCGACCGAACGGCGCTCGGCGGCGCGGCGCAATGTCGCTTCGGCGTTCGGCAGATCCTTGGACAGCGCGTAGGACAGGCCGAGATTGGAGAGCACGGTCGGCTCGTCGGGGACGATCTTCAGCGCCGTCTGGTAGTAGCTTTGGGCCTCGGTGTGGCGGCCGAGCTGATCGAGTACCGCGCCCTGCGCGGAGAGAATGCGCCAATCGGGCTGATCGGGCGAGTGGGCGCGGCCGAGCACGTCGAGCGCCTGTTCGTAATCGCCGGCTTCAGCCAGTGCGCGGCCGTATTCGCCGAGCACGTTTTTGTTGTTGGGATTTTGCATCGACAGGCGTTCGAGCACGGCAACGGCCTGCGCGCGCTGGCCGGTGGCGCGTAGCGCCTGGGCATAGTGCAGCGCGACGTCGACCTTACTCGGATCGGCGTGGTACTGCGCGCCATAGGTATCGAGATCGCGCCGCCAGGCCGCATCGGACGGATTGGCCGCGGCCGTCGCGAGCGGTAGCGCGCCGGTCGTTTCGGCCGTCGGCGAAGGCGAGATCGTTTGGCATCCCGCGGCTGCGGCCGCGATGACCGCAAGCAGCGAGGTGGAAGCCAGAAGGTGGTGAAACCGGGTCGGACGCATCGTGTTCGCTGCGATGAGAGCCGTTTGGACAGCTGCAAAGGCGGGAACGCGCCATTGCCAAGCGTCGGCCAGCAATAGAACGTTAACCCTAACGAGCGGTTAACGCTGCGGACGACAAGATCGCCTTATTTCAGTCGCTTCTCTAATCGGCCGGTTGGGGTCAAGCGCTTTCAGACCATCTACCACCACAGTGTCGATGTCGCTCGCGGGCTCGTGCTTCTCTTCGGAATCGGCACTAGGGCCGTTCCATCATGG
>JBEKKM010000252.1:0-4241 GCA_050010715.1 Xanthobacteraceae bacterium
AGTGCACTATATTGCATGAAGTATAATGAACTTATGCGGACGGCTCGTGGTCAATTCGACACCAAATCCGGCTGAAAAGCCCGCATTATCAATCCCTACCGCCTCCGAAGCCGCATTCCTCGCCGCGATCGGGAGCGAGGTGCGGCGCAACCGCGCCAAGCGCGGCATGACGCGGCGACAATTGGCGCAAGCGTCGCAGACGTCCGAGCGTTACCTGGCGCAGATCGAAAGCGGCGTCGGCAATCCTTCTGTCAGCGTGCTGCGCGCCATCGCGCAGGCGCTCGATCTGCCGTGTTCCGCGCTGCTGCCGGAAGCCGGCGCGCGCACCGCGGCGCTCGGCGCCATTCTCGATCTGTTGGCGCAAGTGCCGGAGGGCGAATTGCCGGCGCTCGCTAGTGACATCGAGACTCGCTTGGCGCGACCGGGCAGCGCCGACCGCGCGCGGCGCATCGCGCTGGTCGGACTGCGCGGCGCCGGCAAGTCGACGCTTGGCCGCATGCTGGCGCAGCATCTGGGCTGGCCGTTCATCGAGCTCGACCGGCTGGTCGAGGAGGATTACGGCGCCAGCATTCCCGATCTCATCGAGATGGCCGGCACGGCGACGTTCCGCCGCCATGAGCGCAGCGCGCTCGACCGCATCATCACCACGCACGACGCGGCAATCATCACCACCGCCGGCGGCATCGTGTCGAACCCGGAAACCTACGCGCTGCTGCTTCGGCGCACCCACACGATCTGGATCAAGGCGCGACCGGAAGATCACATGAGCCGCGTCATGGCCCAGGGCGATTTCCGCCCCATGGCGCAAAACCGCGCCGCCATGGCCGACCTCGTCGCCATCCTTGAGGCGCGACGCACCGACTATTCCCGCGCCGAAGCCGAGATCGACACCTCGGGCGAGGCGATAGAGCAAAGTTTCGCCAAGCTGTTGCAGACCGTGACGGTGTTGCTGGAAGGCAAGTCGTGACGCTCGCCGACGAAGGCTTTCTCGAGCTTGAGCCGCTGCGGCTCGAATACCGCATGATCGGCCCGTGGCCCGACGCCCCCGACGCAGCCGCGCCGACCATCGTCATGCTGCACGAGGGCCTCGGCTCGGTCGGCCTGTGGGGAAGTTTTCCCGACGCCGTCGCTGAGGCGACTGGCGCCGGCGTGTTCGTCTATTCGCGCGCCGGCTACGGCAAATCGCGCCCGGGACCGATGCCGCGTTCGATCTCGTTCATGCACGAGGAAGCCTGCACGGTGCTGCCGCGCGTGCTCGACGCAATCGGCTTTCAGCGCGGCCTCCTGCTCGGCCACAGCGACGGCGCTTCGATCGCGACCATCTATGCCGGTTCCGTGCAGGATCATCGCGTGCGCGGCTTGGTACTCATGGCGCCGCATTTTTTCATCGAGGACATGGGCATCGCCGAGATCGAGCGCGCCCGCGACGCGTTCATTGCCGGCCCGCTGCGCGAAAAGCTCAAGCGCTGGCACGCCGACGTCGATTGCGCGTTCCGCTCCTGGAGCGAGCCGTGGCTGGATCCGGATTTCCGCAAGTGGGACATCACCGAGGCGCTCGGCTACATCCGCGTGCCGATCCTGGTGGTGCAGGGCGAGGACGATCAATACGGCACGCTCAAACAGGTCGAGGCGGCGCAGCAGGAATGCTTCTGCCCGGTCGAGGCCGCGGTGCTGCCGAAGGTGCGCCACGCGCCGTTCCGCGAAGCGCCCGAACTTACGCTCAAGATCGTCGTTGACTTCATCAACCGGCTGTTTCGCGACCACCACGAGGGCGAAAAGCGGGCCGATTCAGGGGTTGCCGCGATATGAATTATAGTGCATATTAACTGGATAGCTGCACTATAGTACATATTGCCGTTGCCGAGTGAGGCAGAGATGGCTGAATCTGCAACTGCGCGTCCGCTGTCGAACGGCAAGACGCGGATCGATTTCCAGACCGAGCCGGCGCGCTACCGCCATTGGCGGCTCAAGATCGACGGCGATGTCGCAACGCTGCTGATGGACGTCGACGAGAAGGGCGCGTTGTTCGAAGGCTACGAGCTGAAGCTCAACTCATACGATCTCGGCGTCGATATCGAACTGGCCGACGCCATCGAGCGGCTGCGCTTCGAGCATCCGCAAGTGCGCGTCGTGGTGCTGCGCTCGGCCAAGCCGCGGGTTTTTTGCGCCGGCGCCAATATCCGCATGCTGGCCGGCGCCACGCACGCCCACAAGGTCAACTTCTGCAAGTTCACCAACGAGACCCGCAACGGCATCGAGGATCTGAGCGAGCATTCCGGGCTCAAATCCATCTGCGCCATCAACGGCACCGCGGCCGGCGGCGGCTATGAGCTGGCGCTCGCCACCGACCACATCATGCTGGTGGACGACGGCTCGGCCTCGGTATCGCTGCCGGAATTGCCGCTGCTCGCGGTGCTGCCCGGCACCGGCGGGCTGACCCGCGTCTCCGACAAGCGCAAAGTGCGCCGCGACCATGCCGACGTGTTCTGCACCACCGAAGAAGGCGTCAAAGGCAAGCGCGCGGTCGAATGGCGGCTGGTCGACGACGTAGTGCCGGGCTCGAAATTCGACGACGCGGTCATGGCGCGCGCCAAGGAATTCGCCGCAAAGTCGCCGCGCAACGGCACCGGCAAGGGCATCACGCTTGCGCCGCTGACGCGCACGTTCGCCGCCGACAGCGTCGAATACGGCTCGCTCGCGGTCGAGTTCAACCGCGCGGAGCGCATCGCCACCATTACGCTGCGCGGACCTTCGGCGCCGCCGCCGGCCTCCGCCGACGCCATGGTGGCGCTGGGCCCAAATTTTTGGCCGCTCCAGCTCGCCCGCGAGCTTGACGATGCGATCCTCAACATCCGGCTCAACGAGCTCGAGGTCGCCGCAATCGTCTTCAAATCCTCCGGTGAGCCGGCGCAAGTCCTCGCCTACGATCATTTCCTCGATGCCAGCAAGCAGCACTGGCTGGCGCGAGAAATCCGCC
The DNA here is from genome assembly GCA_050010715.1 of Xanthobacteraceae bacterium. Lineage (GTDB taxonomy): Bacteria > Pseudomonadota > Alphaproteobacteria > Rhizobiales > Xanthobacteraceae > BOG-931. The sequence goes on from JBEKKM010000252.1 coordinate 2,978, forward strand.
ATCTGTGGAAGCGCGTGCTCAAGAGGATCGATCTCACGTCGCGCTCGCTGGTCACTTTGATCGAGCCGGGCTCATGCTTTGCCGGCACGCTCGCTGAGCTCGCTTTTGCAAGCGATCGTTCGTACATGCTGATCGGTGGCCGCGAGGGTGACAACAAGCCGCCGGCGACGCTGGCGCTGACCGACATAAATTTCGGCGCCTATCCGATGTCGAACGGGCTGACGCGGCTCGGCTGCCGCTTCCTCGGTAACCCCTCCGACGTCGACGCCGCCAAAGCCGAGCGCGAAAAGATGCTCGACGCCGAGGCCGCGGAGCGGCTCGGCCTCGTCACCTTCGCGCTCGACGACATCGACTGGGACGATGAAGTGCGCGTGTTCCTGGAAGAGCGCGCCAGCTTCTCGCCCGACAGTCTTACCGGCCTCGAAGCCAATCTGCGCTTCGCCGGACCGGAGACCATGGAATCGAAAATCTTCGCCCGGCTGACCGCGTGGCAGAACTGGATCTTCCAGCGCCCCAACGCGATCGGCGAGGAAGGCGCGCTCAAGCGCTACGGCACCGGCCAGAAGCCGGTGTTCGACACACGCAGAGTTTAAGGTGAAGCCATGAACATCGAGAACGTCGACTACACCACAAAGATCCCGAACAACGTCAATCTCGCCGAAGACCGCCAGGTGCTGCGCGCGCTGGAGAGCTGGCACCCCGGCTATATCGACTGGTGGATGGACATGGGGCCGGAAGGTTTCCAGAACGCGGAGGTTTATCTGCGCACCGCCGTCTCCGTCGATCCGAAGGGCTGGGCCAAATTCGATTACGTGAAGATGCCCGACTATCGCTGGGGCATCCTGCTGGCGCCGAAGGAGGAGAACCGCAAGATTCCGTTCGGGCGCCATTACGGCGAGCCGGTCTGGCAGGACATTCCCGGCGAATATCGCGCCATGCTGCGGCGTCTCGTCGTCATCCAGGGCGACACCGAGCCGGCTTCCGTCGAGCAGCAGCGCCACTTGGGAAAGACAGCGCCGTCGCTCTACGACATGCGCAATGTCTTCCAGGTCAATGTCGAGGAAGGCCGCCACCTTTGGGCGATGGTCTATATCTTGCAGAAATATTTCGGCCGCGACGGCCGCGAGGAAGCCGCCGAGCTGTTAAAGCGCCGCTCCGGCGACGCCGATAAGCCGCGCATGCTCGGCGCCTTCAACGAGGCGACGCCGGACTGGCTGTCGTTCCACATGTTCACCTTCTTCACCGACCGCGACGGCAAGATGCA
>JBEKKM010000253.1:0-4208 GCA_050010715.1 Xanthobacteraceae bacterium
CGCGCTGCATCGGCAGGAGTTTCGCCAACGCTACGCGGCGCGATTTTTCGTCCTCGGCCAAGATCATCTCGCGCACGGCGCGGATGCGGTCCTCGTCGAAGAACATGTGCTCGGTGCGGCAAAGCCCAATGCCCTCGGCGCCAAATTTGATCGCGGCGCGGGCATCGGCCGGCGTATCGGCATTGGCGCGCACTTTGAGCTTGCGGGCGCTGTCGGCCCATTTCATCAAGGTGGCGAATTCGCCGGCCAGCGCCGGCTCCTGCATCGGCACGCGGCCGGCCAGCACCTGCCCGCTCGAACCGTCGATGGTGAGGATATCGCCCTTCTTGAGCGTCACGCCGCCCGCGGTCATGCTCTGCGCGCGATAATCGACGCGCAAGGAGCCGGCGCCGGAGACGCAGGGCTTGCCCATGCCGCGAGCAACCACAGCCGCATGGGACGTCATGCCGCCGCGCGTGGTCAAAATGCCTTCGGCGGCATGCATGCCGTGAATGTCTTCCGGCGAGGTTTCGACGCGCACTAAAATGACCTTACGTCCCTGGTTCTTCAGCGTCTCGGCATCTTCCGAGGAGAACACGATCTCGCCGCAGGCGGCGCCCGGCGACGCTGGCAAGCCGGTGGCCAGCACCTTGCGCTCGGCGATGGGATCGATGGTCGGATGTAAAAGCTGATCGAGGGCGGAAGGGTCGATCCGCGCTACCGCCTCGTCCTTGGTGATCAATTTCTCGTTGGCGAGCTCGACCGCGATGCGCAGCGCCGCAAGCGCCGTGCGCTTGCCGTTGCGCGTCTGCAGCATCCACAGCTTGCCCTGCTCAACGGTGAATTCGAGATCCTGCATGTCGCGGTAGTGCCGCTCCAGCGCGCCATGGATGCGAGCGAGCTCGGCGAAGGCGTCCGGCATCGCCGATTCCATCGACGGCTTTTGCGAGCCGGCTTCCTTGCGCGCCTGTTCGGTGATCTCCTGCGGCGTGCGGATGCCGGCGACGACGTCCTCGCCCTGTGCGTTGATCAAAAATTCGCCGTAGAGCTTTTTCTCGCCGGTCGACGGATTGCGCGTGAAAGCGACGCCGGTCGCCGAGGTCTCGCCCATATTGCCGAACACCATGGCCTGCACATTGACCGCGGTGCCCCAGCTCTCCGGAATAGCGTGCAGGCGGCGGTAGGTGATGGCGCGCTGGTTCATCCACGAGCCGAACACCGCGCCGATGGCGCCCCACAATTGCGCGTGCGGGTCCTGCGGGAACGGCTTGCCGCTCTCCTCCTCGACGCGCTCCTTGTAGCGGTCGATGATGGTGTCCCAATCGTCGGCGCTGAGATCGGTGTCGAGCGTATAGCCGTTGCGGTCCTTGTGATCGTCGAGGATTTCCTCGAAATGATGATGCTCGATGCCGAGCACCACATTGGCATACATGGTGATGAAGCGCCGGTAGCTGTCCAAGGCAAAGCGCCGGTCGCGGGATCTTTCCGCAAGCGCCACGGCGGTGACGTCGTTGAGCCCGAGATTGAGCACGGTGTCCATCATGCCTGGCATCGAAGCGCGCCCGCCGGAGCGCACCGAGACCAAGAGCGGATTTTCGCCGTCGCCGAATTTCTTGCCGGTGATGCGGCCGACCTCAGCCAGCGCGGCGTCGACCTGCGCCTTCAGATCCTTCGGATAGGCTTTGCCGTTGTCGTAAAAATGGGTGCAGACCTCGGTGGTGATGGTGAAGCCGGGGGGCACCGGCAGGCCCAGATGAGCCATTTCGGCAAGCCCTGAGCCCTTGCCGCCGAGCAGGTTGCGCATCGACGCGCGGCCGGCCGCCTTGCCGCCGCCGAAGGCGTAGACCCATTTGCCCTTTGCAGGAGCCTTAGCTGCCGCGGATTTGCCCGCGGCGCGGGCCGAAGATTTCTTTACGGACTGTCGGGACGTTTTTGAGCGCGATTTGGCCATGTGACGATGGGCATGGGATCATGCGTTTGAGTGAGCCCGGCTGTTCGACGCTAATGCACCCAGTGGTAGATGCCGTTGAGCCCCGTCAATCCGACAATGATGAGATAGATCGCGACGATGAAGTTCAACAGCCGCGGCATGATCAGAATAAGGATGCCGGCAATAAGGGCGACAAGCGGCGTGATATGTTCGGCGCTGATGACCATGGGTTTTCCTCTGGGCTGGATGCAATTTGGAAAGGACCTGAGTGCGCGGCCGGAAACGACAGAACTTCAACGCCCAAGCCGCCGTTCGGTTCTATGCGACAAACGCAGCCGATGCCAGCCCGTTGAACGGGCGGTGAATAGCTGCCGCTTCAGCCCTCGATCTTGGAAAAATCCGCCACCGCCCGCGTCGCGGCGCGGATTTCGTTGAGCAGTTTTAGCCGGTTCTCGCGCAACGGCTTGTCGTCGACATTGACCGTCACCTTGTCGAAGAAGGCGTCGACATGGGGCCGCAAACTCGCCATGGCGCGCATGGCGGCCTCGAAATCTTCCTTCTCGACCGCGCGTGTCGCCTCGGCCTTGGCGGCATCGATCGCCTGCGCCAACACCTTTTCCTCGGGTTGCTTGTAGTGCGCCGGATCAGGTGCACCGGTATATTCGCGGCTGTCCTTCTTCTCCTCGATGCGGATGATGTTGGTCGCGCGCTTGTAGCCGGCGAGCAAGTTTTTGCCGTCCTCAGTGTCCAGGAATTCCCCCAGTGCCTCGACGCGACGGACGATCAGCAAAAGATCGTCCTGACCTTCGAGCGCGAACACCGCATCAACCAGATCGTGCCGCGCACCTTGCTCGCGAAGTTGCGCTTTCAGTCGCTCGGCCAAGAAGGAGAGAAGATTTGCAATCTGACCCAGCGCTGCATTTTTTTCTTGATCTGATAACTTTTCCGGGAACCGACGTCTTTCTAGATCGCTCCAAATTGGATTTATGCGTCGATCAGAGAGCCCGGCCTCTCGCAACCTTCGAATGGGTTCAACTAGTTGGTCTAGCTGTTGGTGCTTCAGATCGTCCCCAATCATCACCCGTGCGGGTATAAGAACCGACATCAACGGGAGTCGAATTTTATTTTCGACCACTAATCTAATTACGCCCAGAGCCGCCCTTCGCAAACCATAGAAATCCTTACTCCCCGTTGGCTTTTCGTCGACCGCCCAAAAGCCTACGAGCCTGTCGATCTTGTCCGCGAGCGCGACAGCGATGGACACAGGATCGGATGGTACGAGGTCATCCGGACCTTTCGGCTTGTAATGATCCTCGCAAGCGTGAGCGACGGCTTCATCTTCGCCTTGTGCCTCGGCGTAGTATTTGCCCATTAAGCCTTGCAGTTCGGGAAATTCGCCGACCACCTCGGTGAGCAAATCAGCTTTACATAGCCGGGCGGCGCGCTTGGCTTTCTCCAGATCGGCACCAACGAACGGCGCGAGTTCCGCCGCAAGAATCTCAATGCGTTCAATACCATGCCATTGCGTGCCCAACTTCTCGTGAAAGATGATGTCCTTGAATTTCGGCAGGCGATCTTCAAGCCGCGTCTTTAAATCGGTCTCGTAGAAAAACTTCGCATCGCTTAGCCGCGCCCGGATAACGCGCTCGTTGCCGGCGACGATGGCTTTGCCGCCGTCGTCTGCCTCCAGGTTGGAGACCAGGATGAATTTGTCGACCAGCTTGGCGTGCGCGGCGTCGCGCAGCACGAAACATTTCTGGTTGTTGCGGATGGTGGCGCGGATCACTTCTTCCGGGATGCGCAGGAATTTTTCGTCGAATGAGCCCAAAAGCACCACCGGCCATTCGACCAGGCCGGCAACTTCGGCCAACAGCCCGTCGTCCTGCACAAGCTCAAGCCCCTGCGCGAAGGCAAGCTGCTTGGCTTCGGTGAGGATGATGTCGCGGCGACGCTCGGCATCGAGCACGACCTTGGCGTTACCGAGCTTTTGCGCGTAATCGGCGAAGCGGCGCACCGTGAACGGCGCCGGCGCCAGGAAGCGATGGCCACGCGTTTCGTTGCCCGCCGCGATGCCGCCGACCGCGAACGGCACGATCTCCGGCTCCTCGGTCTCCGGCCCGAACGTGGCGACGATCGAATGCAGCGGCCGCACCCAATTGAGCGCGCCTGGCGCCTTCGACTGCTCGCCCCAGCGCATCGATTTTGGCCACGGAAAGCCCTTGATGACCTCGGGCAATATCTCGCCGATCACCGCAATCGCGGCGCGGCCGGGTTTTTCCATCACCGCGACATAGAAGTC
>JBEKKM010000254.1:0-4159 GCA_050010715.1 Xanthobacteraceae bacterium
ATATCCAGACCAATTGTGCTAACCTCGCCCATGGACGGCTCCCCTCATAGTGGTTGGCTTCTAGCGCAACCACCCTTTGGCACATCGATGCCGTAGAGTGGGCGCCGTCCACAGCATCATTCACGACAGGAATAGGCCGCCCACAGGTCGCGCAACTTCCGATTAACTCAAAAGCGACCGTGAGAGCGGCCTGTCCTATGGCTCACTCAATTCGAAGGTCATCGTCGTTTCGTTGAATGCGAGTTTGGATTGTCGCATTGCGGCAAAGGTCCGTTTGTAATTTCTCTAACGCAATTCGAACCGTCTTATTGGTCAATATTTGCCTGTCGTTCAGGTATCCAAGCTCGGTGAGCTTTGCGACAACTGTTTTGGAGGCAAACGATTTCTCAAATGTCTTGCGCATAGTAGGGCCCCGTCGAATCAAATCCCGGCAAAAATGATTCGACGCAGGCGTGATGGTTCTGTGACGTAATTCACATAATCCACAGCACCACGCATATCCCAAGCGCGCGCACGCGCGCAAAAATGCCCGACCGGCGCCGGCTAACCCGGCAAGCTGTGGGGCAGAACCCGCCCCATGGCTAACTGGGCCACTACGGCAAACGACGCTAGCGCCAGACCTGCCGGTTGGAGCGTGATATTCTTCACCAACTTACAGCGTGAGGGCGCCGGGCGAATGGCAATCGACATCGGAAAACGGCAGTTCAGTGTCGCGGCGGCATTCGCGATAGCCATTACAGTTGCTGCTCAACCGGCCTTGCCGGACAGCTATCCCAGCCGACCCATCCATCTGATCGTCAACTATGTACCGGGCGGGACCGGCGACATTATCGCTCGCTTGATCGGCGCAAGGCTAACCGAGGAGCTCGGCCAATCGGTCGTGGTCGAAAACCGGCCCGGTGCCGGCGGCACGCTAGGCGCCCGCGTTGTCGTTAATGCCGATCCCGACGGCTACATGCTGACCGTGGCGCAGACCCCGGAGATCGCCATAAACCCCTATTTCATGAAAGCCGTCGGCTACGACCCGCAGAAGGACCTGCAGCCGATCGCGCTTAGCGGCGTAGTGCCACTGGCGCTCGCGGTTCCTGCCAATGCGCCATATTCGACGATTGGGGAGTTCATTGCTTTTCTACGCAGCACCGACAAACCGCTGACTTTTGCTTCCGGGGGCGTGGGCTCGTCCGGACATTTAGCCGGCGAATTGTTGAAGCTGAAGCTCAACAACAAGCTGACGCATGTGCCGTACAAAGGTGCTGGCCAGGCGCTGACCGATCTCGTGGGCGGTCAGGTCGATTTCTATTTTCCCGGCCTAATCGCCGCGATGCCGATGATGCGGGCCGGAAAGCTCAAGATTCTTGCGATCGCAACGACAAAGCGCTCACCGGCGGCGCCCGACATTCCCACCGTCGCCGAAGCGACCGGGATCAGCAATTTCGATTTCACCCTGTGGGCGGGATTTTTCGGCCCGCGCGCGCTGCCCGCGGAGATCACGGCGCGGCTCCATACGGCGGTGAACAAGATCATTTTCGAATCCGACATCAAGGCGCGGCTACAGGACAACGGCGTCGAGATATCGGCGCTGTCGATCGATCAATTTTCGGAGTTCGTTCAGGGTGAGATCGAGAAGTACCAATCGATCATCAGAGAGACGGGCCTAAAGTCCGAGTGACGGTAATTTGACGATCCCGAAGTCGTTCTTGGCGTACGCTGACGAAGTGATTGAGTAGCCTTTCGCACTGCGTCAATTGAAGGTCGCGAAATGTCGCGATGGGTCATTAGCAACCGAATTGCGATGTCGGCGCCGTGTCCGCTATGCCTCCGAGAGCGCCCAAACCACTGCGTCGCACTAGGTGACGCATTGGGCCAACGGGCATACGCAGCCGAAGTCTAAGCCGTACCACCATTGCCGTCCGCTTCGAGCGAAGTCATGAGATGCCGGGTGCAATTGAGCAAGCTTACCCCGTGCGGCGCATCATCATGAATGACGGTTATGCTCGTGTTGTCGAAGCGCTCTGGAACAGTCACGCCTTCGGGCAATAGCGCATGTCGCTCGACGAGGGCACGACAGACTAGACCATGCGTGACCACCACTAACGTGCCATTCACGCTTCGGTGCCTGCTCACGATGAAGGCGAATGCATCTGCGACACGCGCATGAAATGTCGGCCAGTCCTCACCATTAGGTGGCAGGACGTCGGGTCCAAACGGATTCTCGGTTAGCTCGGCATATGGCATACCGCGCAAATCGCCAAAGTTGCGCTCCTGTAACAGTGGGCTTTCTTCGATCGCGATTCCAGATCGGGCCGCGAGCGGAGCCGCTGTCATCCGGGCGCGCAATAAATCACTGCACAGGATGCGGGCGAAACCGAGAGCGGACAAGCGCCGCGCGAGCTGTTCCGCCTGGCGTAACCCTCGATCGTTGAGCGGCACGTCAGGGCGCTGCAGGACGCGCGCTGCGTTGCCGTCAGTCTCGCCATGACGCACCAGAAAAATCGTCATGCCGCGTAGTTAGCAGCGTTCTTACGCGCAAGCGAGTTCCGACTTGTGTTTGCCGCGACTTGTGTCCCGTATTCCGCGCCCTGAGTCGGCTCTCTCATTTGGCCTATGCCGTCCGGCGTTACTTCGACTGTGCTTTGAATACGTCGGAACCAACAGCTATGATAGCTTGGCTGCTATCGATCGGCAGGTAAGACTGTAGCTCTGTGTCATCCCTCCGAGGATCGCTTCCGAAATGTCGCGAACGATTGCCCCGAGCCGTAGCCAAGCCCGGCTAATTTTAATTGGAACCGCCCTGTTGCTCACGCTGGGCATGGGGATACGCCAGAGTTTCGGGCTGTTTCTGGCGCCGGTCACGCACGATCTCGCGGTGACGGCGGCCGATTTTACGCTGGCTCTGGCGGTCCAGAACATTGTCTGGGGTCTTTCGCAGGCGCTGGTCGGCGCGATCGCCGACCGCTTCGGCCTGCGCATCACCATGATGGCGGGCGCAGCGATCTACGTCGTTGGCTTGTGCGTCATGGCTGCGGCCCAAGGCGCGCTCGCGCTGATCGTCTCCGGCGGCCTCATGGGCGTGGCGTTGTCATGCACGGCCACGTCATTGGCCATGACCGCATGTGTGCGTGCGGTTTCGCCGGCGCGGCGGAGCCAGATGCTCGGTGTCGTCTCCGCCGCCGGATCGCTCGGTACCCTCGTAGTGCCGCTCGCTACCCAGGCCGTGCTCGCGCGCGAGCCGTGGCAGATCGGCGTACTGCTTTTCGTGCTGATGGCGATCGCGATGCTGCCCGCCGCCTACTGGGCTGGTGGCGCCGACAAGTTTCCGGGGCACTCTACCGCAACGACCTCCATGCGCGAGGTGCTCGGCCAGGCCATGCGGAACCGCCCGTTTCTGGTGATGTCGGGCGCTTATTTCGTCTGCGGTCTCAATCTCGTATTTCTGACCACGCATTTGCCGGCCTATTTGGCGTTCTGCGGTCAGGACCCGATGCTGAGCGCGGAAGCGCTTGCTATGATCGGCGGCGTGAGCTCCATCGGCTCATTGCTGACCGGCTCGCTCGGCGGAAAATATCCGAAGCACGTTCTGCTTGGGCTGCTCTACATCCTGCGTTCGCTCATGTTTGCCGTCTATTTCGTGATGCCGCCCACGCCGACAAGCACGCTCCTGTTCGCCGCAGCGATGGGCATGCTGTGGTGGCCCGGCCTGGCGCCGCTCATCGGCGGTCTGGTCGCCGAGATTTTTGGCACCCGATATATGGCGACGCTGCTCGGCCTGTCCTTCGTCGTGCACCAGGCAGGGTCATCGCTTGGCGCCTGGGGCGGCGGGTTGATCTTCGATCTTTCCGGCTCCTATGACCCCGCGTGGCAGATCGGCACGGTGATCGGGTTCGCCGCCGGTGTCGTCCAGATCGTGGCAGGCGGTCCAACACGGCGGCAGGATCCCATGATCGTGCCTGCGATCGCGACGAGTTAGTTGCAGCCATCGACCGCAAGTCCACTTCGCAGCCATGGGCGAACATCAAGCGAGTCATTGCATCGGTCATTATCGTGTAAACTCTTCGGCATGAAACGCGAACAGCGGCAATTTTGGCAGCCGTGGCACAAAGCGGCGCAATTTTTGCGCCCTGCGGCACTGCTGCTCGTGACATCGCTGTCGCCCGCGGCC
>JBEKKM010000255.1:0-5857 GCA_050010715.1 Xanthobacteraceae bacterium
CAGGTCTGTGGCCCTTAGGGATATCCGGCGATCTGCCGATCATCCTGGTGCGCATCTCCGGCGTCGACCAGCTGGACGTCGCCGGCGAAGCGCTCCAGGCGGTGGAATACTGGCGGATGAAGCGGCTGGCGGTGGACTTGGTCATCCTCAACGAGCGCAACTCATCCTATATGCAGGAACTTCAGATCGCGCTCGAGACTATGGTGAGGGCTAGCCAGTCGCGCCCTCAAATTGGCGACGAGCGGCCGCCCGGGCACACTTTCATACTGCGAGCCGACCTGATCTCACCTGAAGCGCGGGCCCTCCTTGAGTCCGTCGCCCGCGTCGTCCTGTTAGGGACGCGCGGACGGCTCGCCGACCAGTTTGAACGCGCACCCGACGCTAGGCCCTCGCCTCGGCCTGTGGCAATGCGAGCAGCGCCCGCTTCCGGGCTTCAGGTGTCGCGTCCGGCACCGGGCGTTGAGTACTTCAACGGCTTGGGGGGCTTCGTCGCGGAGGGCCGAGAATATGTGACCATCCTCGGGCCTGGCCAATCGACCCCTGCCCCGTGGATCAACGTGGTGGCAAATCCCGGCTTCGGCTTCCAGGTATCCGCTGAGGGCGGCGGCTATGCATGGTCGGTGGACAGCCGCGAGCGTCAGTTGACTCCATGGTCCAACGACCCTGTTACCGACCGGCCTGGCCAAGCCTTCTATCTCAGGGACGAAGAAACCGCAGATCTTTGGAGCCCCACTGCGCTTCCAATCCGCGATGAAGCGGCGACCTATGTGGCGCGGCATGGATGGGGCTACAGCCGTTTCGAACACGCTTCGCACGGGATCGCCGCCGAGCTGCTCGAGTATGTACCGCTTGCCGATCCGCTTAAAATCTCGCGGCTGAAACTGCGCAACCTTTCAGGCCGCGCCAGACGCCTGTCGGTGACCGCATACGTCGAATGGGTTCTCGGCGCCGCGCGGGCGGCGGGTGCGCCGACCGTGACCACGCGCATCGACGTCCGTAGTGGGGCGATGCTCGCGAAGAACCCGTGGAATCCGGCGCTCGGCGATCGGGTCGCCTTCGCCGACCTCGCGGGGCGCCAGACGAGCTGGACCGGCGACCGCCGAGAGTTCATTGGCCGCAACGGGGCGCTGGCCTGGCCGGCGGCCCTGGTCAACGGGAGCTCGCTCTCGGGACGGGTGGGATCGGGACTCGATCCGTGCGCCGCTCTCCAGACCACCATCGAGATCGCGCCGAACGGCGTCGTAGGGATTGTCTTTTTTCTCGGTGATGCTCCGGATGAAACCGAGGCGCAGTCGCTGATTGCCCGCTACCGCGAGACCGATCTGGACACTGTGTTGTCGGATGTCCGGCGCTTCTGGGATGAGACTGTCGGCACGGTTCAGGTGAAGACCCCCGACCGGTCGATGGACATCATGCTCAATGGCTGGCTGACCTATCAGACGCTTGCCTGCCGCGTCTGGGCTCGCTCGGGATTCTACCAGGCCAGCGGCGCCTACGGCTTCCGGGACCAGCTGCAGGACTGCATGGCCCTGGCGACGGTTCGGCCATCGATTACACGAGACCATCTGCTGAAAGCGGCGGGCCGCCAGTTCGTAGAGGGTGACGTCCAGCACTGGTGGCTGCCGCATTCCGGCCAGGGGGTTCGCACGCGCATATCGGACGACCGCGTCTGGCTCGCCTTTGCGGCCGCGCACTATGTCAAGGTCACCGGCGATGCCGCCGTGCTTGAGGAGGTCGCGCCCTTCCTAGCCGGCCCGGTACTCGATCCGGGCGAGAGCGAAAACTTCTTCTTGCCGACCATCTCGGACGAGACCGCCAGCCTTTACGAACATTGCGCCCGCGCTCTGGACGCCAGCTTGGCGGTCGGCGGCCATGGTCTGCCGCTGATCGGTGGCGGCGATTGGAACGACGGCATGAACCGTGTCGGCAAAGGCGGCAACGGCGAGAGCGTCTGGCTTGGCTGGATGTTACACGCTGCGCTCGACGCCTTCGCAAATCTGGCCGATGCGCGCAGCGACCGAACGCGGGCGGCGAAATGGCGGGCGCACATGCGGGCGCTGGCGACTGCCTTCGAAAGCCAAGCCTGGGACGGCGATTGGTATCGGCGCGGCTGGTTCGACGACGGCACTCCGCTCGGCTCTGCGACGAACGAAGAGTGCCGTATCGACTCCATCGCACAATCCTGGGCCGTGATCTCCGGCGTGGCGCGGCCGGATCGTGCAGCCCAGGCCATGGCCGCCGTCGACCGCGAGTTGATCCTTCCCCACGATGGGTTGGCTTTGCTGTTCACGCCGCCATTCGATCGTTCGCTGCTCGACCCCGGCTACATCAAGGGCTACCCGCCGGGAGTGCGCGAGAATGGCGGGCAGTACACTCACGCCGCTTTGTGGTCGGTAATGGCCTTCGCCAGCCTCGGCGAGGGTGACAAGGCGGCCGCGTTGTTCTGGATGCTCAACCCGATCAACCACGCCCGCACACGCAGCGACATTCACCGCTACAGGGTCGAGCCCTATGTGGTTGCGGCCGATGTCTATGCCGCTTCTGGCCACGTCGGGCGCGGCGGCTGGACTTGGTACACTGGCTCGGCAGGATGGATGCAGCGCGCAGGCGTGGAGAGCATTCTTGGGCTTCGCATCGAGGGCGACAAGCTGCGCCTCGATCCCTGCATTCCGGCGTCCTGGCCCCGATTTGAGATCACGCTCCGGCACGGCGCATCACGCTACGCGATCGTCGTCGAGAACCCGCAGAGCGTGCAGCGCGGTGTGGCCGCCGCCGAGTTCGATGGCGCGACGGTCACCGCAAGGCCGTTGTCGATCCCGCTCGAAGACGACGGCGCCACCCATCGCCTTCAGGTTCGCCTCGGCTAATCCGCGCCGATCAGGCACCTTTCGAGCAGTGTGAGGGCGGCTTCTGTTTCGTAGCGTAGGGCTGGCGCTCCGTTGCCTCCACCACCTTCAGCGCGTCGATCAGGCAATAACCCGATTTTTTTAACAGCTGAAAGGACGCCGCCAAGGTCGCGGTGCCGTCTCAGTTTGAATTTTGATCGCCCTCGACAGGATAGCGTCAAGGCGAAACGTTCTGCCGGTAGCACGGCCAGGTCCTTGATCCAGATCAAGGTGAAAGATACGGTATTTGATCTAACAATTCTTAGCGACATCGGAAACATCAACATCATGATAAAAGATATCGTCGTGAGCCTTTCGGCGAGTGATGGAACAATCAATTTTGCGGTTTCGGTAGCAAATATGTTTCAGGCGCACCTTGCGGGCGTATCTTTCTTCTACGAACCCATCATCTTGCCGGCATCAGACATGGGTGGAATTCCAATCGGTTATATCGAGGCCCAGCGCGAGGTCAACGAGCGGGCTGCGAAGAATGCAAAATCTAGATTTGATGAGGCCGTTCGACGCGCCGGGATTTCGTCGGAGTCCTGCATTATCGAGGCCGAGATTGCTGACGCGCCCAATACCTTCGCGCGCATAGCGCGCCGATACGATATGTCAATTGTCGGTCAAGCTGAACCCGAAAAGAGTGCGCCTGACGCACTGATCGTCGAAGGCGCGCTATTTGAATCGGGGCGTCCATTGTTTGTTGTTCCTTATATTCAAAAGGCGCCGATTGCGCTCAATCGAGCCATGGTGTGTTGGGACGGTAGTCGCAACGCAGCCCGCGCCGTGTCCGATGCGTTGCCAATATTGGGGCGGGTCAAACAGGTCGACGTGGTGACTATACTTGGCGAGAAAGGCAAAAGTGATGAGCTGCCCGGCGCAGATATCGCCCAACACCTCGCCCGCCATGGACTCAAAGTCGAGCTGAGGCGCGTCTCTTTCGGAGAGACTGACGTGGCGGATAATCTCCTATCGCTCGCCGCCGACTTGTCCGCCGACTTCTTGGTGATGGGAGGCTATGGTCACTCACGGCTGCGGGAGTTCATTCTTGGAGGGGCAACGCGTGGCGTCCTTGCCTCGATGACAGTGCCAACTTTGATGTCACATTAAAGGAGGGGTGCATTACAACTCGTGGCTATATCGTCCAAGCAATAATTGCAAATGCAAGCATAGAAGGGCCGTTGCACGTTATATGAGTCAATTCGCCCGTGAATGGGTTTCCTTAAGGTCAGGCCAAGATGGCACACAAGCAGGTCCTCTTTCGGTCCGCCGCCCGCGAGAAAATTCTACGGGGCGCCACGCAATTGGCCGATGCGATCCGGGTAACGCTCGGGCCACGGTCAAAGGCGGTCTTGATAGAGAGGAAGTGGGGTGCGCCGATCGTTTGCAACGACGGCGTCACCATCGCCAAGGAATTCGATCTCAAGGATCCGGAGGAAAATCTCGGTGCTCGTATGCTGCGCCAGGCGGCAGAAAAAACCGGCGACATGGTCGGCGACGGCACCAGCACGTCGACAATTCTGGCGCATGCCATTTTTGCCGACGGCGTGCGCAACGTCGTGGCGGGCGCGAGTGCGATCGATATCAAACGCGGTCTCGATCGAGCGACAAAACGTGCGGTCGAAACCCTGAAGAGCTTATCGCGGCCGGTCAAGACCCGCCGCGAAACGGCACAGGTCGCCGCCATTTCGGCGCACAACGACTCCGCCATCGGCGAACTTGTGGCCAACGCTCTCGATAAGGTTGGCAGCGAAGGCGTGATTACGGTCGAAGAATCCAAGACGACCGAAACAGTGCTCGACGTCGTCGAGGGTATGCGGTTTGACCGTGGTTTCCTTTCTCCGTACTTCATCACAAATCCGGAAAAGATGGAGGCTGTGCTGGAGGATGCGCTGATATTGATCTCGGACCGAAAAATCAGCGCCCTCAAGGATTTGCTGCCACTTCTCGATGAGGTTGCAAAATCCGCACGGCCACTGTTGGTGATCGCCGAAGATGTCGAGGGCGAAGCGCTCGCGACGTTAATTGTCAATCACATTCGCGGCGCTCTCAAGAGTTGCGCGGTCAAGGCACCGGGCTTTGGCGATCGCCGCAAGGCCATGTTGGAAGATATCGCCGCGCTGACCGCAGGACAGGTCATCTCCGAAGAAGTCGGGATCAAGCTCGAACATGTCGCGCTTGCGCAACTTGGGCGGGCCAAGCGCCTGGTTGTCGACAAGGAGAACACCACGATTATCGGCGGCGCCGGCGAACGTCGGCAGATCGACGCACGTATTGAACAGATTCGCCGCGAAATCGAAAAGACGACAAGCGACTACGACAAAGAGAAGCTGCAGGAGCGGCTGGCAAAGCTTGCGGGCGGTGTTGCGGTCGTCCGCGTCGGCGCCCCTTCGGAGTCGGAGATGAAATCGAAGAAGGAGGCGTTCGACGACGCGATCAGCGCGACCAAGGCTGCCGTTGCTGAAGGAATTGTCCCCGGCGGCGGATTGGCGTTGCTGCGGTGTATCGACGCCGTGGCGCAGGAAGAAGCCAAATGCGAAGGTGACGAAAAAACTGGGGCGCAAATCCTCAAGCGCGCTCTCGAAGCGCCGACACGGCAAATCGCGGAAAACTCGTCGGTCGACGGCGGCGTCGTTGTCGCGCGGATGCTGAGCGGAAAGGGAGCAGAGGGATTTGATGCCGGGCGCAAAGAATATGTCGATCTGATGGAGGCGGGCATCATCGATCCGACCAAGGTTGTCCGAGTCGCCCTCGAAAACGCCGTATCGGTTGCCAGCATCCTGCTGCTCACCGAGGCGACCATGACAGAGATTCCCGAGGACAAGAAGGAACAAATCACCGCGCCGGAAATGGCGCTCTAGGAGTAAAATATGGAATCGCCGCTTAAAATCGAATTTCAAGGCATGCCGGCAACTGCGGAGGTCCGGACTGTCATCATGAATCATGTAGCCGAGCTCGAGCAGCGCTGG
>JBEKKM010000256.1:0-5166 GCA_050010715.1 Xanthobacteraceae bacterium
TGATGCTGTGGACGGCGCCCACTCTACGGCATCGATGTGCCAAAGGGTGGTTGCGCTAGAAGCCAACCACTATGAGGGGAGCCGTCCATGGGCGAGGTTAGCACAATTGGTCTGGATATTGCGAAGTCGGTGTTCCAGGTTCACGGCGAGGATGTTGATGGCGGGGTAGTGATCCGCAAGCGCATTGGCCGTTCGAAGGTGTTGCAGTTTTTCGGAGCTCTGCCGCCCTGTTTGATCGGCATTGAAGCGTGCCCGAGCGCTCATTATTGGAGCCGCCGGCTTCAGGGGCTTGGCCATACCGTGCGGCTGATGCCGCCGAGTTATGTGAAGGCTATCTCAAGCGCGGCAAGAACGACGCCAATGATGCGGCTGCGATCTGCGAGGCGGTAACGCGACCGTCGATGCGGTTTGTGCCGATAAAGTCAGAACAGCAGCAGTCGGGCTTGATGTTACATCGCAGCCGGCAGCTTCTGGTTCGCCAGCGTACGATGCTGTCGAACGCGATCCGTGGCCACATGGCGGAGCTGGGCATCATCTCGGCCAAGGGCCGTAAGGGCACTGCCGAGCTGATCAAGATCATTGGCAACGACGATCGGATTCCAGCAGCCGCACGGTTCAGTCTCAGTGTTCTTGCGCGTCAATATGAAGCCATCGCGGCAGAGATTGGAGCCATCGAGAAGCACATCCACGCCTGGCATCGCTCGTGCGAAGAAAGCCGCCGGCTCGAGGGAATACCCGGCATTGGCCCGATTGTCGCCACTGCTCTGGTCGCTGAGGTGGGCGATTGGACAGCCTTCTCGTCCGGACGCAACCTGGCGGCCTGGATTGGGCTGGTGCCGCGACAGCATTCGACGGGCGGCAAGGATCGTCTCGGCGGGATTTCAAAGCAGGGCAATCGGTACTTGCGATGGCTTCTCATCGCCGGCGCTATGGCCGTCATCCGCTATGCGCGTCAGCATGGCACAAAGCGGCTTTGGTTAGTTCGCCTGATGGAGCGCCGTCCGCCCAAGGTTGCCGCCGTGGCGCTGGCGAACAAGATCGCCCGGATGGCTTGGGCCATCATGGTGCGCGGAGAACGATTTGAGGAGTCGAAGCTGCTGCCAGCAGCGGCCTAGACGACAGGGTTTGAAGAATTGGCGAGGGCATGACGACGTAATGCAGATACGGTCGCTCCGGGGATCGGGACAACCCGCTTGGGTCATCGCACGTCCAAGTGCATGAAAACGATTGGGACCAGATCCGCGAACAGCATTAGGGCCAGCGGCCACCCGCGCCGCATCAACAGGCCGGACACGTGACCGCACCCGACCAATGCTGCAGCAGCGTCAGAAAGTTCTTGCCAGGGCGCCGTCCACACGTGACCCCGAAAGGCTCAATTCGCGGATTGGAAACTATGGAATACCGGGTGCGTTTCACTTCGGCTTGATGCCGGCCGACCGGATTACGTTGCCCCATTTTTCGGTTTTGTCAGCGATGACGCCGATGGCCAAGGTCATGGCCGCCATGGCGACGAGCGCCGTGATCCCGCTTCACATATCGGCTCCCGGTGTCGATGGACGATCGCACGAATTCGTTCTTGGCTCTGCATCGACCTCAGTACCACTCCGCCCCGACCAATATGTCCTCTAGCCGCGACTCCCTCACAGGCTTCCTGTGGTTGAAATCTTCCCAATGAAGCGGCAGCACGTAGCTCGAGCCCCCCGGGAGTGTCGCCAGCGTCTTCTTGTTGTTCTCAGCGTCGTCGTCCCAGCTGGCGATGGTCGGCACATGGGCGCGCCAATACTCCTTCCATAAGTCGGTTCGGAATTGAGCAACCGACGCGCCATGGAAGAACGCCGTCAGTTCGCCGTCATAGTGCAAGCTGCGAGCATTGAAATTCGCAGAGCCGATTCCGGCATAGGCGTCGTCGAAGATCGACACCTTGGAGTGGACCCAGATCGGAACGTCGGGCCGTCCGCCGCCCGAATGGTAGACCAGCGTGTAGAGCGGAACGTCGCCTCCGAAACCTTCGCCGCCAAAATGCGCAATGCTCGTCAACTTGGTGCTGCCATCATCCCAGGACACCTTGGTGTCTTGGTAATAATCTCCCTCGTAAGGTCCGACTTCCCATTTAATGTTTCCGCTGGTCTTGCGAGTCACAAAGTGAGGTCGTCCGTCCTCGTCCGTGTAGCTGAATGAATCGCAACGCATGAAAGACAGATGCAGATAGGTGATCCAGTGCAACCATCCGTACACCGACTGGTCCTTGTGCGTCTCGATATTGGCCTTGTGCACCAAGATGAGCACTTCGATCGAGCGGCCGCGGTTTTTCTCCGCTGTGATCCGCTGCCCGATTGCTCTGATGATTTTCTCTTCGAAGACGGCGTAGTTCTCCAGATAGATGAACGTCTCGGCGGCATTGATTCGCTGGAGCAGCTCGGCCAGAATTGTTTGTCGCTTTGAGGAAAGCAGCGGTTGGAGTCTTTCAATATCTTCTGCGCGGCCGGACCCAACCTTGCGGAGGGAAGGGCGGGTCAGCGCGATCCTCACCTCATCGCTGCCGCCCACCGGAGACGGCGGTGTCGGACCCAGGACCGTCGTTCGGCTTTCACTCAGCCAACGCGTTGTGAAATCATCTTCCACGTCCGACGTGGCGGGCCCGGTCAGTTCCACCGCGACGTCGTGAACGTCTTGCCAGTCTCCGTTCGAACCGCGATGCGGCGAGACGCTGTATGATGCCTTGTCGACGTTGAGACCGCCGACGATGGCGCGAACCTGAGTCCCGTTGAAGAAAACGAAGAATTTTTCGTGGTACGAACCAATAACATCACCGTGCACTTGGAGCTGCACCCGCGCACCGATTCTCTCGAGTTCGGCCTTGCATTTCAGGTTGTCTTTCGTTACGTCGGGAAACACTTTCGATCCCTCCCATAAGCTGACGGCGACCTCGTCACCGGCCGCGACCACGTTCTTGATCGCAGCGATGAATCTCTCCCTGCCGGTCAACTGGGTATCGAATTGACACCACCACAGACTGATATGGACGTAACCTTTGCCATTGGCATTCGCGGCGACGTCGTTGAGCAGCTCGTCGATTCGTCCGTAGACGGCGTGTCCGTCGATCAGGGGCTTGACGCTGTTCTTGCCCGTGTATGTTGGAGGGATTTCGAACGTGAAGATTTTCCTCTCATAGAGATTCACCAGAGCCTGGTCGTGCTTGTCCTTGTCCTTCCACTTGTCATAGAGATCGCGCAACGGAGTCACCTCTGCCGCAAGGGTTTTTTCGTATTCCGCGGAAAGGGCAGCATAGTTGCCCGGCTGCGCCGCCAGTAGAGGCTCGTATTTCGATCGGATGTCCAGTGCTTTGCGATGCACTGCCATGATCTTTTCGAGAACCTCCGCTTCGTCCTTCTGCAGGTCCTGTTCGACCTTTCGCATGGTCCGAAGCTTGTCCTCGAATTTCTTCAACTCCTCCATGGCGGTCACGAGCTTGTTCCAATCCGCGCGCTTGACCGGAAGCTCAAGTGTTTCGATGTTGAACACGGACGCTTGCAGCGGGGCGAGATTGGCGTCGTAGAAGTCCTCGACAGCGCGTTCCCCGCGGATCGGGATGACGCCCAGCACTGAGCGAGCCTGCGCTTGGGTCATTCCCGCGGCGACCGCCTCCTTCACGAGTTCCGGCCGCAGTTGAGGCGTGACCTGCCGAAGACCGTCGACCGGCGACGGGTCCTTGTCGACCGGCTTCGTCCCCTTCGCGTCCAAAAGATACATCTGGTAGGCCTTGAGCTGGTCAAGAAGCTCCGAGGGCGGGACAAGATCGTCGTCGTCGTTCGCGCCGGCGCGGCCGACTGCGCCCGCCAGCGCGCACAGCGTCGCTAGCAGGCAAATCCAGCGGGGCGTGGGCGGGAGGGAGTGAATCGTCATGACGATGATCAGTCGCCGATCGCATCGTCGGGAAAGTGTTCGATCGGTGCCGGAGCCGGCGAGCCGGTCGACGGCGCGCGCTTGCCCAGTTCCACCGTGAACTGCGTCTGCAGGGCATTGTAGCGGGCGGAAAGCTCCTGGCCGCTGCGCTGATTTTGACGCTGATCGTCGCCCCATGACGGGCGGAGCTGAGGCGGCGGGCCTGCCGAGACGCCGAGAAGCGCTGTCAGCTGCGATCCCCATACATCGCCGGTCATGGGTACGACTGAAGGATTGCCGGTGGCGTCAAGCAAATTCAGATTGAACGTGAGCGTCCACTTCATCCACTGCTCGGCATTCTTCAGCCGCTCGAGCTCCAGAACCGCCAAGTCGCCGTCGAGCTCCAGCGCGGAATCAATCAAACGCGACAGTGTCGGCTCAAAGTCGATCAGCTGCTGAAAGCGCTCCTTCATGTATTCAAGGTCGGCGCGCGGAACGCTCGTGGGCGCATCCTTGCGTTTGAGATAGTCGAGTGACTTCGTGAGCGGTCCGACATTCTTGAGATAGAAATCGGTGACGAAGCCGAGAGCAGCGCCGCCGTTCGGATTGAAATAGCCCGCGTAGGCCCAGGTGTCCGACTCGCCTTCCAGAAGAACGGCCTGTTCCCAGTCGCCCACACCCCGGCTGCTCAATATTCGAGCGAGGTTTGCCTTGCGGTAGATGGTGAATTCCTTGACCGACAGCAGCTGCAGGTGATGGATTTGCGCCTGAATCAATTGCTTTGCGTCATTGATGGGTACATCGCACGCGGACGGCGCCGCCGAGCCGGGCGGGTGCAACGTCGTGCTGTCGGAGGAGCACGTTGGCGTGTCGGCCCGCAGGCCCGGCACGAGCAGCAATCCGGCAATGGCCGCGACGGCAAGGAGCATCGTGGTCGAGGCACAGCGGGCGATCCGACGCAGGCGCCCGAACAGCGCAAGCACCACGCTATGGGCAATGGCTGTCACCATTCCCGATGTCCTCGCAGCCGTGCAACCGCGCATCCGAACCAATGGTTCGCTCGAGTAGAATGGACAATGTGCAACAGGCTGGCAAGGCTTGGTTGAACCCGCCGCGCCCTCGCCGAGCCGTCGGGGCTGCGGTACGAGCGTCTCTTCCTGGCACTTCTCGGACCTCCGGCACAGGCCAGAAAGGGTCCGCTCTCGATCCAGGGCCGATCATCCGCGAAGTACTGCGAAGGCACGAATTGGGCGGCTCCCTCCATTCCGGTCGGGCCACGCTCCA
>JBEKKM010000257.1:0-3776 GCA_050010715.1 Xanthobacteraceae bacterium
GGCCGGCCGGTGGCGCTGCCCGACATCCGCCTGCCCCTCTTCGCCGTCTCCACGGAGCGCGACCACGTCGCCCCTTGGCACTCGGTCTTCAAGCTGCATCTTTTGACCGAGGCTCCGATCACGTTTGTCCTGACAAACGGTGGACACAACGCGGGGATATTGTCCGAACCGGGACACCCGCATCGGCATTTCCGCATGGCCGTGCGGGAGCACGGTGAAACTTATAACGATCCCGACAGATGGCTTGCCGAACACGAGCCGCATGAAGGTTCATGGTGGCCGGCATGGACCGCGTGGCTTGCCGCGCGATCCGGCGAGCCCGTCAAACCGCCTCCGCTCGGAAATGCGGCAGCCGGCCTTACGGCGATCGAAGATGCGCCAGGGCGCTATGTCTACATGAAGTGAGCAACTGGTGACGGCGCTAGCCTATTGCGGCCCCAGACAATTGACGCAACAGCGGAGTGTGAAATGGATGTGCAAGGCAAGGTGATCGTAATTACCGGTGCGGCACAAGGGCTCGGTCGGAAGATGGCTGAGATTCTGGCCGGCCAAGGCGCGGATCTCGCGCTAGTGGACCTTGATCACGCAAAACTCCAGGAAACTGTGCGGCTTTGTTCGCGGGGCAAAGTCAAAGGCTTCCCAGCTGACGTGACCGACGAGCCGGCTGTCGAGACACTGTTTCGACGCATCCACGGCGACTTCGGCGGCATCGACGGCCTTATCAATAATGCCGGCGTAACCAGCGATGCGCTCTTGGTGAAGGCGGCAAACGGCAAGGTTCAGCGGAAAATGTCCATGGCGGAATTCGACAAGGTCATCGCCGTCGACCTCAGGGGCGTCTTCCTGTGCGCGCGCGAGGCCGCCGTGCATATGGTCGAGAGCGGCCGCGGCGGCGTGATCATCAACATTTCCAGTATCTCGCGCGCCGGGAATGTAGGGCAGACCAATTACGCCGCCGCCAAGGCCGGCGTCGCCGCCATGACGGTGACGTGGGCCAAGGAACTCGCGCGTTACCATATCCGCGTCGCCGGCATCGCTCCGGGATTTTCTGAGACGCGCATGGTGGCGACTATACCGCCGAAGGTCAAAGATAGGATCGTCTCGACCATTCCGTTGCGACGGTTCGCGCGGCCCGAGGAGATTGCGCACGCCGCGCTTTTCATCCTGCAGAACGACTACTACGACGGTCGGATTCTGGAGATCGATGGCGGATTGCGGCTATGACCAAGATGCGGCCATCACGACACCCCTTTTCGGAGTAAGCACCATGAACCAGCGTGAGATCGTCCTGTGCAATTCCGTACGAACAGCAATCGGAACCTACGACGGCAGCCTCAAAGCTGTGCCAGCGACGGAGCTGGGTGCAACGGTCGTGCGGGCCGTGTTGACGCGTTCCAAGCTCAAAGGCTCGGATACGGTGGTGATGGGAAACGTCGTCCAGGCCGGCAACAAGATGAATCCCGCCCGGCAATCAGCCGTCGACGGCGGAATTCCCGTCGATGTCCCGGCAATGACTGTCAACCGGGTCTGCGGTTCCGGCGCGCAAGCCATCGCCTCTGCCGCACAAGAAGTCATGCTCGGCATGCTCGACAGTGCAGTCGCCGGCGGCATGGAGAACATGGACATGGCTCCATACCTCGTCGCCAACGGGCGATGGGGCTACCGAATGGGCGACGCTCAACTCTACGACAGCATGTTGCGCGACGGCCTCAACGACGCCTTTTCCGGCGAACATTCCGGCTGGCACACCGAGGATCTTGTCAAATCCCGCCAGATTACACGCGAGGCGCAGGACCGCTGGGCCGAGCGATCGCAAAAACGCTTTTCGGCAGCGCAGGCGGCGGGCAAATTCAAGAACGAGATCACACCGGTCGAACTGAAAAGCCGGAAAGGGCCGAAGGTTTTCGATAAGGATGAGCATAACCGGCCGGACACCACGATGGAGAGCCTCGCCAAGCTTCATCCGGCCTTCCGCAAGGATGGGACGATAACGGCCGGCAATGCGCCGGGGCTGAACAGCGGCGCGGCGGCCATGATTGTGGCGGAGCGCGGTTGGGCCGAGCAGCACCAGCTTGAGCCGATGGCGCGGCTCGTGTCCTACGGCATCAGCGCCGTGGAACCGGGCATGTTCGGGCTTGGTCCGATACCAGCGGTTCGCCAAGCGCTCGAGCGCGCAGGCTGGAAGATCGGCGACATCGAACGTATCGAAATCAATGAAGCCTTCGCCGCGATCGCCATTGCGGTGACGCGAGAGCTGGGTCTAGCCGAGGATATCGTGAACGTCGAGGGCGGCGCCATCGCGCACGGTCATCCGATCGGTGCGACCGGCGCCGTGCTGACCACTCGCCTCCTTTATTCGATGAAGCGCGACGGCATTGAGCGCGGCGTCGTGACACTATGCATCGGAGGAAGTCAAGGGATCGCGCTCGTGCTGGAGGCGATTCATTGAGAGCAGTAATTATGGTTTGAGTAGCCGGCCGGGAATGTATCAGACGAAAGCAAGATTCCGAAACCAAGGAGAACAGCTATGAAGGCTCTCGTCTATCTCGGACCAGGAAAAAAGACTCTGGAAGATCGTCCGATGCCGCAAATCGCTGCGCCGACGGATGCCATCATCAAAATCGTCAAGACGACGATCTGCGGTACCGATCTGCATATTCTCAAAGGAGACGTGCCGACTTGCGCGCCCGGCCGCATCTTGGGTCACGAGGGCATCGGCGTAGTCGATAAGGTCGGCGGGGCAGTCACCGCGTTTCATGTCGGCAATCGTGTGATCGTCTCGTGCATCTCGTCCTGCGGAAAATGCGATTATTGCCGCCGCGGCATGTACTCGCATTGCGTCAACGGCGGCTGGATTCTCGGCAACAAGATCGACGGCACCCAGGCGGAATTTGTCCGCATTCCCTTCGCCGATACCAGTCTCTATCACATTCCCGCAGGCGCGGACGAAGACGCGCTTGTCATGCTGAGTGACATCCTGCCCACCGGCTTCGAATGCGGCGTGCTCAACGGCAAGGTTCAGCCGGGCTCGACCATCGCCATTGTCGGTGCCGGCCCCATCGGGCTCGCCGCGTTGCTCACGGCGCAGTTCTATTCGCCGGCCGAAGTTATCATGATCGACATGGATGACAACCGCCTGCAATTGTCCTCCCGCTTCGGCGCAACAACGACCATCAACAACAAGGACGGCAAGGCGGTCGAGAAGATCATGAAGATGACCGGCGGCCGCGGCGTCGATACCGCCATCGAAGCGGTCGGCGTACCCGCCAGCTTTATCACTTGCGAGGATATCGTGGCGCCCGGTGGCATCATCGCCAATATCGGCGTGCACGGGGTCAAGGTGGATCTGCATCTGGAGCGACTTTGGGATCGCAACATCGCGATTACGACCAGGCTCGTCGACACCGTCACCACGCCCATGCTGCTCAAGACTGTGCAGTCGCACAGGATCGATCCAAAGCGGCTGATTACGCATCATTTCAAGCTCGACAAGATCATGGATGCCTACGACACGTTCGGAGCGGCGGCCAAGACAAACGCACTCAAGGTTGTCATCGAGGCCTAAGCGCGGCGAAGGTGAACAGGTGCGGCGCTGACCAGCAACGCCGGCTATCACATTCTGGGTTGAATTCGCCTCTTTCTGACTGGAGATCATGGATGATGAAGGGCCGTCACCACCAAGAGCTCATAGAAAAGACACGCGGGCTGGCACCGATCCGCACGGCCGTCGTCCACCCGGTCGACACGGTTTCGCTGCTTGGCGCGATCGAAGCCGC
>JBEKKM010000258.1:0-3756 GCA_050010715.1 Xanthobacteraceae bacterium
GGCGCGATAGGCGCCGGCATTGAGCCAGTTCTCTTCCGGGTCGCGGGTAATGCTGTAGGTGCCGGTGCCGATGTAGCGGCCGCCGTCCTTCTCGTGCCAGATCGGCGAGGGAAATTTGGTCACGTCGATGGCATCGCCGGTGAGCACGTTCTCCAGCACCGGGCCGTCGTCGACGATCTCATGCGCAAGCAATTTCGGGTCCACCAAATACGCCTCGCGATAAGCATCGCTCAATTCCCACTTGTTGAGGTGATCGGGAAAGCCGAGCGTCATGTTGCGGCGGGTGCCGGCGAACATGTTGAGCAGCACGCGAAAGCCCTTCGGGCAGCCGGGGACGTCGTCGAACACCACGCATGGCCCGTCCTCGGCGCGCAGGATGGCTTCGGCGGCAAGCCCGATATCCTCCTGCCAACTGGCGCCCTTGACGTTCTTGACCTCGCCGAGCGCTTCGGCGGCCAAAAGCCATTCCCGCAGATCGTCGTAGCCGATCGCGGCCTTGATATTGCTGTGCGGCTTCATGGGGTACTCCAGGGACGGCGGCCAGGATGGCCGCCGGGCCGGCCTTGTCAATGCTCAGCGGCCTGGACGCGGCTGCGGCAGCCATGCTGGGATGCAATGGACGCGGAGAGGCCGATCCCATGACTGGGCATTTCGCGACAATTACGGTCGAAAAGATCGGGCCGGTCGCGCGCCTCACCCTTAACCGGCCCGAGCGCGCCAACGCGCTCAATGCGGCCATGCTCGGCGAGATCGGCACCGCGCTGGACGAGATCGAGCGCGATGCCGGCTTGCGCGCGTTGATCGTCACCGGCGCGGGCGCGGCCTTCTCATCGGGCTTCGATCTCAAGGAGCAGATGGAACGCCGCCCCACCGGCGTCGAAGCCTGGCGCGCGATTCTGCGCAAGGATTTCGACACCATCATGCGCTTTTGGCATTTCCCGCTGCCGACCATTGCGACGATTCGCGGACCGTGTCTCGCCGGCGCTTGCGAGCTCGCGCTGGCTTGCGACATCACGATTGCCACGGACGATGCGTTCTTCGGCGAACCGGAGCTTAAATTCGGCGCCGGCATCGTCGCCCTGATATTGCCGTGGGTGGTCGGCCCCAAGATCGCCAAGGAGATCATCCTCCTTGGCGAAGACCGTATTTCCGCCGCCCGCGCGCAGGCGATCGGCATGGTCAATCGCATCGTGCCGTCGGTCGAGCTCGACCGCGTCGGGCTCGCCATGGCGAACCACATCGCGGCGATCGATCCCGATCTCGTCAAACAAACCAAGCGCGCCATCAACCGCTCCTTCGAAGCGCGCAATATGCTGGAGGCGCTCGAAGAGGGGCTCGCTATCGATTTGGCGATCGAAGGCGCCGGCTCGCCCGACAAGATCCAGTTCATGGAAATCGCGCGGCGCGACGGCCTCAAAGCCGCGCTGGCCTGGCGCGATGCCCGGTTCCCGGACCGCACTGTATGAGCGGCACGCTTGCCGAGATTCTCCGCGATGCCCTGAAGCCGGCCGGTCATGCCGTTGCAAGTACGAGTGGCGAGTCGCGGCAAGGCGATGGCCTCTTGGCGCTTGCCGAGCGGGTGCGACTCGCTCTCGCCGAGCGGCATGTCGTGCCGCATGAACCCGTCCACATCAGCATCGGCAACAGAGCGTCCGATCTCGGCGCCTTGCTTGGCATCTGGCAGGCTGGCGCGGTCGCCGTGCCGATCCATGCCCTCGCTGCATCGTCGACTGTCGCCCGGGTGCAACGCATATCCCGCGCGCGATTTTTGCTTGATGGCGAGCGGCTCGACGCGATCGGCCAGGCGCCGCCGCCCGATCGTGCGTTGCTGCGCGACGCCGCTTTGGTCATCTTCACCTCGGGCAGCACTGGAGAACCCAAAGGCGTCGTCATCGGCCATCGGCGCCTGGCCGATAAGCTCGCCGTTCTCGATCGGCTGCTGAACATCGAGGCGAATGACGTGATGCTTTGCCCCTTGCAGCTTACTTTCATCTTTGGTGTCTGGGTGAGCCTGTTGACGCTCATGAAGGGCGCGCGGCTCATTTTGGTGCCGAAATTCACCGGCGAGGCGATAGCGCGCGGCCTCGCGGACGCAACCGTCCTGGCCGGCGTTCCCTCGATGTTTCGAACTTTGTTGACGCATTCCGACGTCACGGCGCCAAAACTGCGGGCGATACTCAGTGGCGGTGAGGTGCTGGCACCGGTACTGGCGCACGCCTTGGCGAAATTCTCGCGCGCCGCGATCCACGATCTCTACGGCCTGACCGAAACCGGCTCGTGCGATTTCCATGTGGGTCCAGCCGATCAGCCCCATGGTTTCGGTACGATCGGGCATCCGACCGAGCGCGTCACGTTCCGAATCGACAGCAAAACCGGCGAACTGCAAATCCGCACGCCGTTCGGCATGCTCGGCTATCTGGATAATCCGGCAGTGACCGAAGCCTTGTTCGACGGCGGCTATTTCAAGACCGGCGACCTGGCGCGGCTGACGGCGGACGGTGCCGTCGCGCTCATCGGGCGCGCCAAGGACATTATCTCGCGCGGCGGCAACAAGATTGCGCCGCTCGAGATCGACAATCTCTTGGCGGAGCACCCCGAGATTGCGGCCGCGCTTTGCGCCGGCGTTGCCGATGAACGCCTCGGCGAGGTCGTTCACGCTGTCATCGTCCCGCGCGCCGGCGCCTGTTTGGATGCCGCCGCGTTGCGCGACTGGCTGCTGGCGCGCACCGAACGCTTCAAGGTGCCGGACGTTTTCCACTTCCGCGACGCGCTGCCCTCTGGGGCGAGCGGCAAAGCGGACCGCCGGGCCGTGGCGCAGCTCGCGGCGCAGACAAGCAATCGGCGTTGACAACACGGCAGAAGCCGCGCCGATAATGGCCGCCATGCATTGCCAGACGAGCGAGAATTCGCCGTCCGCGACCGGAGGGGAGCCATGAACCGCCCGACCCAAGGATTGCCGCCCATCCTCGACAAGCGCGGCGCGCCGCATGTGCGCCGCTTCGACGAGCAGCGCTGGCTGATCGACAACATCATCCGCGCCAACGGCATCGATTGGGACCAGCCGCGCTCGCTCTATATCCACCTGCCGTGCGGCATCGAGGCCAACGCCGATTTCGCCAATATCCGCGAGCGGGTGAAGAAAATGGCCGATATCGGCCCGGCCTTTGCCGCCGTTGCGAAACGCCGCGAAGCCAAGGCCAATGCCGCGGCGCAGGCCGACCGCAAGGTCACCGCGCGCGATAATTTCTTCATGGCCGCGGTGCATTGGGGCGCCGCGCAATGGCCCTATGACGAGAACGACGAGACCAACATCGCCTACAACAACAAGAAGCGCGAGTGCTACGCCAAATACGCGGCGCTTGCCGATCATCACGTCGAAGCGGTGTGGGTGCCGTTCAAGGACAAGGCGATCCCGGCCTGGCTGCATCTGCCGCCCGGCCACACCGGCGGCAAGCTGCCGGTGGTGATCTCGATCCCCGGCATGGACAGCTACAAGGAAATCCAGGTCGCGCTCTATGGCGACAAATATCTCAACCGCGGCATGGCGGTGCTGGCGATCGACGGGCCGGGCCAATACGAAGCGCCGATGATCGGCCTGCACTTCACCATGGAGAACTGGATGGCGACCGGCCCGGCTGTGGTCGATTGGATCGCGGCGCGGCCCGAGCTCGACGTGACGCGGATCGGCGTTGCCGGCACCAGCTTCGGCTCGCTGTTCGGCACGGTACTGACGGCGCATGAGTCGCGCATAAAAGC
>JBEKKM010000259.1:0-3742 GCA_050010715.1 Xanthobacteraceae bacterium
GATCGTCGCCACCCAGGCGGTTCTGGTCGGCAGCGACGCCGATGCCAAAACGGTCACCAAGCCGGACATCTATCGGCTGCTCAATCTATTCGGCGATGCGTTCGAGCAGGTGCGCTCCCACTACGTCGAGCGGCCGAACGACGCCATGCTGGTGCAGACCGCGCTCAATGGCATGCTCGCCAACCTGGAAGATTCCTATTTCATCGATCCGCAAGCGCTCAATCGCGTCGACGCCTGCACCGGCCCACGCTGCGCCACCGCATTCGGCGATGTCGGCGTCGCCTATACGATGCAGGACGGCCTCGCCACGGTGGTGACGCCGATCGACGACACGCCGGCGGCCAAGGCCGGCATCATGACCGGCGACATCATTGCCCGCGTCGACGATGAGCAGGTCCAAGACCTCACCTATCAGCAGTTCGGCAACCGATTGGTCGGCGACGTCGGCTCGACGGTCAAGCTGACCATCGCGCGCGCCGGCCGCGACAAGCCGATCGAGCTTTCGCTTCTCCGCGACAACACCACCCGCCGCTCGGTTCGCGGCCGCGGCGAAGGCGGCGACATCGGCTATATCCGCATCATCCAGTTCAACGAAGCCACCGGCGACGAGCTGAAGAAGGCCATCGACGACCTTGCCGCGAAAATTCCGCCCGAAAAACTCAAAGGTTATGTTGTCGATCTGCGCGACAATCCGGGTGGCACGCTTGACGGCGCCATTGCCGCGGCCGACGGCTTCCTCGACGACGGTGAAATCGTCTCGATCCGACATCGCGCTTCCGACAAGGTCGAGCGTATTCGCGCCAAGGCGGGCGATCTCGCCAACGGCAAGCCGATCATCGTGCTGATCAACGGCGGCTCGGCGGCAAAAGCCGAGATCGTCGCCGGCGCGCTCAAGGACAATCACCGCGCCACCGTCGTCGGCACGCGCTCGTTCGGCGAAGGCTGGGATTCAACGGTGGTTCCGCTCGGCCCGGGCAAAGGCGCGCTGCGGCTGGCGACCGGGCACTACATCACCCCGTCAGGCCGCCTGATCCAGTCCAACGGTATTGTGCCCGACGTCGAAGCGCCGCAGGACGTGCCCGACGATTTAAAGGTGAAAGCCGCGGCCAAAACCAAGGACCAGCAGCCGGCGTTGCAGTCCTACATTCCGCCCGATCCGGGCGCCGACAAGGCCCTCACCACGGCATATGCGCTGTTGCGCAAGAACGTCGCGGACGCCCACGCACGCTAGGGTGTGTACTCATAAATTCGTAGGAATGTCCGCTTTCGGGGGTAAAGCGGACGTCCCGGCCGCATTATCGCCGTGACTGCTTTTGACCCTGAGCGTCGCTTCGCTATCTTCGATTGCTGCACCGCGAAGGGTCATTCGATCACCTCGTGGCCGTGGGCTCCTTGCCGATTACCTTCGCGGTCTTGGGAGCCGCCCAAATTGAGATCGAGGCATCCGCGTAACCGGTCGCAGCATTCGCTGCAATGATTGGGGCTCCCGCTTTTGCGGCAGACTTGGCGCTCAAGGCACCTCCGCCGGCGCCTGCTCCGGTGTGGAGTTGGACCGGCTTCTACATTGGCGGGAACGTAGGCTGGATAGGCATCAACGACGCCAGCATGTCATCGACCCCAAACGATGCTGCTACGACTGCCGCCGCCACGACCTGCATTGCAGTTGGCTCATGCCTGCAGAACTATGGTACCACCCGGGGCAGTGGAGTTATTGGAGGTGGCCAGATCGGGTATAACTGGCAGGTTCAAAATTACGTGGTCGGTCTGGAGACTGATTTTCAAGGTACCAGCGCACGAGCCTCTACTGCCGTGGCGAACACCATACTCGCTCCATTTGTCGGCACTGAATCGACACGAGAGAATTATTTGGGCACGGTTCGCGGGCGTCTCGGCGTCCTCGCAACACCCTCTCTTCTCGCTTACGTGACGGACGGCTACGCCTACGCCTCCGTTAATCGGAACTGGACTGGTGGCTATGCGTCGCTTCTCGAGACTTGGGGCGGCAGTTCCACGAGCACTGTATCGGGTTGGACGGGCGGTGGGGGACTTGAGTGGGCCGTGGGCCATGGATTCACACTCGGTGCTGAGTACCTTTACGTTCGGCTGAATGGCGGTAATAACTTCGTAACTGCCGCTACGGGCACCGGCTGCACTGGGATATGCCAATTCGCGATTACTGGTTCCTCCTTCAACGACAACATCGTTCGCGTGAAACTCAATTACATATTCGGCGGCCACTGATCGGCGGCACACTGCAACTTTGATTGGGCCTCGGCGACATCGACGAGGCCCTTTTCATTTGGACGCGCAGTTGGAATCAGACCAGATAATGGAGGCGCTCAGGCCGCGCCCGCCAACGGATTGACGATCGTGACGGCTTTGCCGCGCGCCTCGAGGGCCCGGATTTTCGACAGCTTTGGCTGCGCTGTTTTCCGCAGTGCAGAATGTCGCTCTTGGCCCTGAACGGCCGCCCCGCCCAAGCGCCCCGGCGGCAGCTATCGGGGGAAGACCGGTCGCGGCAACTTATGGCCAGCGCAGCAGTTCGTGACCGAGGCGGAAGCGGAGTGTGCAACGCAGCGGCCGAGAATGATTGCCTGATCCGTTACGATTGGGGGCACCTGCGCCATCGCGTGATCTTCCGGTCATGACCTCCGGTGCCTGTGGATGACGTGGAATGCCCTGGGGGCCGCACCGCGTGCGTCGCGGCAAGTTGAGGATGATTGCCTAATCAGTTAACGATCACCTCGTCGGCGCGTACCGGGTCAAACTCGCTCCGTAATTCTGGATTTCTGATGAGAATTGCAATCGTCACGCTGTTTACCGAGGAAATTGCCGATTATGGCGAGATCGGCGCTTCAAACAAGCAGGCCTACGCCCGGCGGCACGGATATGATTGCTTTGTCTATCGCGAACGACTGGACAGAAGCCGACATCCGGCCTGGTCAAAGCTCGACGCGATCAAGCGACATTTGCCGAATTACGACTGGGTGTTTTGGACGGATGCGGACTCCCTGGTCATGAATGGGAAGCGGACGCTCGAGTCGATCATCGTCGGCCACGAGGACAAGGACATGATCCTTACCTGGGAGGTTGGGGAGTCGAGTGTGAACACGGGAGAATGGCTAGTTCGGAACACTGCGTGGAGTGCTGCTGCACTGTCCGCAATCGGGGATATTGCATGCTCGAATCGGCATCCCAGATGGTTTGAGCAGGGCGCGCTGGTCGCATGGCTAGGAGTGGACACAACGCGATGGTCGCACTTAGCCGTCCTTCATCCTCGCGTCATGAACGCGACGCCGCGGGTGACGCTCCAAGACAGCATGCCCAAGCCAATCTGGATATCCCGCTTCCGGCATGGCGATTTCATTATTCACTTTTGGCCTTTGGCGAGACAGCAGAAGGCTATTCTCGACATGATGGTCTTGTACGACGCACTATCGAAACGCCGGCTGTTCAGGTTCGCATTGCGCGCGTCGAGGTTCTTCGCTTGGTTCGCGTGGAGGAAGCTGCGATGGCGAATTATGCGAATCAGCTGACGAAATTCGTAACATTCGTCGCTGCTCTTGCGCGCTGACCATGTGAATCAAATGGGACGTGTTTGCTGCGGTGCATGAGTCCGTTCTTGGCCGATTGTGTTGCAGAAGTAGGTTTTGCAGGGCGCGTTCAGGGACGAAGGTATTTTTGGACTCAGCCGAGGCGATGGCTTTGCGCCAGCCCCATGGCGGAGCGGCGGCGCTGACGC
>JBEKKM010000260.1:0-3702 GCA_050010715.1 Xanthobacteraceae bacterium
GCTTTCGCGGGGACGAGCGGGTTGAGAAAGCTACTCCGCCAGCGCCTGGTCGAGATCGGCGATGATGTCTTCCTGGTCCTCGATGCCGATCGAGAGCCGCACCACGTCGGGACCGGCGCCAGCCTCAATCTTCTGCGCGTCGGAGAGCTGCCGGTGCGTGGTCGAAGCCGGGTGAATGATCAGCGAACGGGTGTCGCCGATATTGGCCAGATGCGAAAACAATTTCACGTTGGAGACGAGCTTGACGCCCGCGTCATAGCCGCCCTTGAGCCCGAAGGTGAACACCGCGCCGGCGCCCTCCGGGCAGTATTTCCGCGCGAGGTTGTAATAGCGGTCACCCGGCAGTCCGGGATAGCTCACCCACGCCACCTTGGGATGCGCGGCGACCCATTGCGCGACCGCGATCGCATTGTCGCAATGCTTTCGCATCCGCAGCGGCAAAGTCTCGATGCCGGTGAGGATGAGGAAAGCGTTGAACGGCGACAGCGCCGGCCCGATGTCGCGCAGCGCCAGCACGCGGCAGGCGATGGCGAAGGCGAAATTGCCGAAGGTCTCGTGCAGCACGATGCCGTGATATTCCGGCCGCGGTTCGCACAGCATCGGATAGCGCCGCTCGCGCGACCAATTGAACGTGCCGCCGTCGACGATCATGCCGCCGATCGAATTGCCGTGGCCGCCCAAAAATTTGGTCAGCGAATGGACCACGATGTCGGCGCCGTGCTCGAACGGCTTGCACAGATACGGCGTGGCCAGCGTGTTGTCGACGATGTAGGGCACGCCGGCGCGGCGGGCGATTTGCGCCACCGCCGCCATGTCGGTGATGACGCCGCCGGGATTGGCGATCGACTCAGTGAAGATCGCCTTGGTCTTCGGGCTGACCGCGCGCTCGAAAGAGGCAATGTCGTCGGGGTCGGCCCACACCACGTTCCAGCCGAAATTCTTGAACGCGTGATTGAACTGGTTGATCGAGCCGCCATAGAGCTTCTTCGACGCCACGAATTCGTCGCCGGGCTGCATCAGGCAATGAAAAACCAGAACCTGCGCCGCGTGGCCGGATCCGACCGCAAGCCCCGCCGTGCCGCCTTCGAGCGCAGCCACGCGTTCCTCGAGCACGGCGTTGGTCGGATTGCCGATGCGCGAATAGATGTTGCCGAAGGTTTGCAGCCCGAACAGCGAGGCGGCGTGATCGACGCTTTCGAATACGAAGGACGTCGTCT
Source organism: Xanthobacteraceae bacterium (assembly GCA_050010715.1). Taxonomy (GTDB): domain Bacteria; phylum Pseudomonadota; class Alphaproteobacteria; order Rhizobiales; family Xanthobacteraceae; genus BOG-931. Next base: position 1,218 of record JBEKKM010000260.1, read on the forward strand.
GATAGATCGGCGTCGCGCGTGCGCCAGTGGTGGGATCGGGCTGCGCGCCGGCGTGAACGGCGAGCGTGGCAAAGCCGGGAATGCGTTCGCTCATCGACCGGTCCTCATGATGTTGCGAAACGATGGCTTCGGTTTATAGAACCGCGCAAAACCGTCAAGGCGCGGCACACTCGGTTCCCTAAAACGCAACCGCCGCGCTGGCAGGCGCGGCGGCGGCGGAAACTTATTCTGCGAAAAAGGTTTTGGGCAGCTTTCAGCGCGCCGACGCCGTCTTCGGGTGGAAGCGCAGCATCGCGGTGCGGCAGGCCGGCGAGATGCGGCTGCGGTTGGAATAGAGGCAGGCGCCGACTTTCTCGCGGTCCGGAATGAATTGACCACAGGTGGTCATGGCGTCACCCATGCAGGCCTGCTGGTCCGACTGCTCGTCGGCCCGGGCGCCGAGCGGCGCCAGCGTCAGGCAGAGTGATGACAGTGCGATTGTCGTGCTGAGCTTCATCGTCCCCTCCCCAATGGGCGGCATCGAGGCCCATATTCAAGCCCGAGCGGCCCTACCTCTATGAGACGCGCCAAAACCCCGGGAGGTTCTCTTTGGGTCGAATTATAGTAAGTTTTGAGTTTCTTTTGCGCCGTTGCCGGCCTTGGCCGGGCAGGCTTTCGTGAAAACTCAGTGTTTGCCTTCTTCGCGCTGCACGCGGTCGGCGGCTGTGGTAGCGCCGCCCTGGGCGCTGGTGCGGTTGAGCGTCATGCGCTGAATGCCGCCCATGGTGGCCTTTTTCGACGATAGCGTGCGCGTGTTGACGCCCATCCAGGCGATCTCCGACGACAGCCGGCCGTATTCGATCTTCGGGCAGCGGTTCATCACCACTTTCATGCCGTTGGCTTCGGCCAGCGCTGCGGCTTCGTCGTTGCGCACGCCAAGCTGCATCCAGATCACTTGTGGCCGCGTCTTGAGCGCCAGCGCTTCCTGCACAATGGCGAGCGCATATTGGGCCCCGCGGAAAATATCGATCATATCGACCGGCTCGGGAATGTCGGCGAGCCGCGCATAGATGCGCTGGCCGAGCATGTCCTCGCCGGCATGTCCGGGATTGACCGGAATCATCTTGTAGCCGCGTTCGAGCAGGTACTTGAAGGCAAAGTAGCTCGGCCGGTTCTCCTTCTCCGAGGCGCCGACCATGGCGATCGTCTTCACGGTGTTGAGAATGCCGCGGATGTAGCTGTCGCCGTAGCTGTCGTGATTCATTGCGATCCGGTGGGTCTGCGCGAACAACATAGTCGCGCCGCCGCCGTTACGAAAGGGCGGCCTGTGCGTTTGCCCGACTCAGGGCGATCACCTACGTTTCGCGGCGCTAGACACTTTTGCCGGCCGTCATAGCGCCTGAGCCGATGACCGAAACCGACCCACTGAAGCAACTCGCCCAGCTCGAAGGCTACAACACGATCCGCTCGGACCATGTCCGGCAGATGCAGCTATTGCGCTATTGGGCCGACGAGCTCGCCACGCCGCGCCACGCCGATCCCAAGCGCCTCTTGCGCTACGGCTTCAAAACCTATTCGCAATCCGACGAGGACGGCATCATCCAGGAGATCTTCAACCGGGTCGGAACAAGCAACCGGATTTTTGTCGAGTTCGGCGTGGAATCGGGCGTCGAATGCAATTCCGTCAAGCTTTTGGTCGAAGGCTGGCGCGGGCTCTGGCTTGAGGGTTCGGCGCCACGCATCGCGCAGATCCGCAAAAATTTCCAGGCGTTCCTCGATGAGCGCCGGCTGGCGGTCAGCGAAGCCTTTGTTGCCGCCGAGAATATCAATGCGCTACTCGAGCAGGGCGGCGTCACCGGCGAGATCGATTTTCTCAGCATCGACATCGACAACAACGACTACTGGGTCTGGAAAGCGATCACGGTCATCAAGCCGCGCGTGGTCGTGATCGAATATAACGCCGCGCTGCGGCCGCCGCTGTCGCTGGTCGTCCCCTACGATCCGGAGCGGCGGTGGGACGGCAGCAACTATTTCGGCGCCAGCCTCGAAGCGCTGGTGCGGCTCGGGCACAGCAAGGGCTACCGCATCGTCGGCTGCAATTTCTCCGGCGCCAATGCGTTTTTCGTGCGCGACGATATCGCCGGCAACCATTTCCTCGATCCGGCGACGGCCGAGGAGCACTACGAACCGCCGCGCTACTTCTTCCCCATGCTCAAGGGCGGGCACTCGCCGCGGCCAGGGCCTTACATCGCCGTCTGAGACGATATCAGCGGTCTTCCCAATGCGGGTCGCGCTTCTCGATGAAGGCTGAAATTCCTTCCTCGGCGTCGCGGGCCAGCATGTTCTCGACCATCACCTCGGACGTGTAGCGATAGGCCTCGGCGAGCGGCATTTCCAATTGGCGATAGAACGCTTCCTTGCCGATCTTGACCGTGAGCGCCGATTTGGCGGTGATTTTCTTGGCGAGCTTGAGCGCTTCATCGCGCTCGCTGCCGGGCGCGACCAC
>JBEKKM010000261.1:0-3682 GCA_050010715.1 Xanthobacteraceae bacterium
CCGCACAAAGGGGATACGGATTGGATAGAACCGCTTATTTTCAAGATGAACGATTGTCTCCGGGGCGAGACGATCCCTGCGGCTAACCCGACTTGTGAATACTGCGGGTATCGCGAAGCCGCAGGCAAAGAATTGCAGGCGAGAAAGAATTGCAGGCGAGAGCGAAGAAACCCGTGACGAAATCGAACAAAAGCGCTATACTCGATATATGAAAAGCTTCTCCGACAAAGTTCGCGACATCGTGAGGAAGATCCCGAAAGGGAAGACGATGACATTCAAAGAAGTCGCGGCCAGGGCCGGCAATCCGAAGGCAGCCCGCGCCGTCGGCGCTGTCATGCGAACCAATTACGACCCATCCATCCCATGTCATCGCGTCATCGCAAGCGACGGCAGCATGCGTAGCTACAACCGCGGCGCTCGGCGCAGCAAAAAGTGAGGGAAAGAAATGTCGCGATGCGGATCCAGCAAACACTGCGGTCGCTATCTACGCAGTGCGAGCGATCGTTTTCACTCACGCCAGAATGGCTTACGAATTTCACAATCGGCGTCCTGACGCGATTGGCCAATGTCGCGGAGCTCTCTTTCGCTCATGATCGAGAGTCGGTTTCGGTCTTCCACGCGACGCCACCATCGATTAAGCAAAACAACGCTGCGACGGACCATTTGCGTGAGGTTAACCACGCGATTTAGCAATGTCGCGTGAAGATTAGATTCCTGGAAGCGGGTCAGGAATCGTTCGCGTTTTGAAACAGCACCGTTGGCAAGCAGCGTCGCTGGATGCTCGAACATCTGAGCGTCCTCGGCATACGTTGCCAAGAGCGCATCTATATTACGCGAGTTATATGCTTCGAGTTGCCGTTGGACCACTGCTTCAGGAGACATGAATGCACCTATGACTTTTTCTAGTGTAGCGACCTAATCGCTGCATTACGCAACCGATGAACCCGACCGGAACCGGACAAGACGCTAGCGAATCATCCGCAGTGGCGTCGTTAGCAATACCTTTGATGTTCGTCGTCCGGGCAGTGGCCCTCCGCTCACGACGTAAACGCCGGCAGAAATCAAAATGATGGCGATCCAATCTATCGCCGTTGGCCACTCGCCAAGGACCGGGATGGCCAGCACCGCAATCATCGCCGGGCATAGGGCGGGGAACGCTGCACCACCCGACGCTCCGAGGATGCTGACGGCGCGACCGTAGAGAACCAGTGCAACTATCGCCGCTAGAAATCCCTGGACGAATGCCTGAAGGGCTATGTCGGTCAGCGGAGCCTTGATCAAGCTCGCACCGGCGGCGACGGCATAAAATGGCAGGTAAAGAACCAGCGTGCCGACAGCCGCGATGGCAGCGGCGTGTAGGCCGTCGAGACGTGCGCGACGCATCGCCACTGTGTAGCAGCCCCAGAGCAAGGCGCCGACCAGAAACAATGCATCCCCAATGTTCTGTCGCGTTCCGATGGTGCCGCCCGCGCTACAGAGAATGACGATGATGCCGGCCAGGATCAGCGCGAGGCCAAATTTCTTCGCCAATGTGAACGCCTCATGCAGGATGGGAGCCGCGAGCAGCGCGACCATCAGCGGCACGCCACCGGAAAAGAGCGCGCCCGCATGGGCCGCCGGGGCAAACAGCAGGCCGGCATTCACGGCCAACACCATGGGCGCGCCGCAGCCGAGCACGAGGGCGGCGAGTCCGATCCAGCCGAGGCGCTCGATCGCAAGCCCCTTCCGCCACAGATACGGCACCAGGAGCAGTCCGCCTACGCCGAACCGGAGCGCCGCGATGTCCCACGGCGTGAGACTCGTGGTTACGCCGAGGCGGGCCACGACGATCCATCCGGCCCAGATGCTGGCGGCGGCGAGGCCGTAGAGGGCGCCACGCGTGTATTCGGCGGAGGTTGGGGGCGACATTAATGTCATCCCCAATTACTTAGGTCGCTCCAGTTGCTACGCCCACCCGATTCCTGGCGCTTGGGCGTTCTCCGAGCCAGAAATCGGGTCGGCATACCAGAGTTCCACATGGACGCGTAGAGCCTACGTCGAATTGAGCTGAATCTAACTTCTAGGCGCAGTGTTGGGCGTTCAGCCGCACCGCCCCGCTTTCACTGCTCCCCAGCACCAACGAAGTCTGATCGAAAAAGCGTTTCCCGATGCATCAATTGACTGTGGCGGGAGTTCGTTCAGGTCATGAACCGCCGCGCCGATCATTGGCCGCCGTGACCGGTCTTCAGCCGATACCTGCCGCCCGGACACATGGGTGTGACGGCGTAAAGGGCCAATTCCTGCCACGGGGGCCTCTTTCGGGCACAGCAAAGATCAGTGTAGCATCCACCGAAAGCTGTCACCGGGACGTGCCGAACTCCCGATCATTGCAACGGGCAGCACAAGTGCTGTCGGCAAGCAAAAGCCAACCTGAAATACTGAAATTGCAGTCTCACGGATGTCATCGGCATTCGCGATGCTGCGTATGGCGCACCCATTAGGCGCGCTTTGGCCATTCCGAAAAACAGGGAGATCACGATGAAACGCCTTCTCGTACCGGGACTGACAATGCTCGTGGGGTTCGCCGTCGGAGCTACCGCCATCAATGGGCTGCATGCGCAGGGCAAGGCGCCGGGCGCTTATGTGATTGTTGACATTACCAGCATCAACAACCCGGACCTTTTCAAGACACTGCTGCCCAAAGCGGGGCCCTCGGCGGATGCGTTTGGTGCCAAATTCATCGTGCGCACCGAGAACATTGTCGGGTTTGATGGCACCCCGCCCAAGCGGTTTGTCGTCATTGGTTTTGACAGCATGGACAAAGCGAATGCCTGGTATAAATCGGCTGCCCAGCAAGAGGTGGAGAATATCCGCAAACAATCGACGACCTCGCGCGAGTTTATTGTTGAAGGCATGACCCAGTAGGCTCAGACCTAAAAAGAAGCCCGGCTTGGCTTCGGCCGGCCGGGCGTTTCCTTGCCAGCTACACGAAGTGAACCATTATGAAACTTCCCCGCCGCAAATTCCTGCATGTGGCAGCGGGCGCCGCCGCTCTCCCAGCCACATTGCGCGTCGCGTGGGCACAAGCCTATCCGACACGGCCCGTACACTTAATCGTCGGGTTTCCGCCAGGTGGCCCATCCGACATCGTTGCGCGCCTGATCGGGCAATGGCTATCAGAGCGACTGGGTCAGCAATTCGTGATCGAGAACCGACCTGGCGCCAACACAAATATTGCCACCGAAGCGGTCGTGCGAGCGCCTTTTGACGGCTACACTCTTCTTTTGATTTCTACGTCTGCCGCTATCAATGCGACACTCTATGACAACCTTCACTTCAATTTAATCCGCGACATTACTCCGGTCGCGACTGTCATGCGCGCGCCTTACGTGTTGGTGGTCAATCCGACTGTTCCAGCCCGCACGGTTCCCGAATTCATCACCTACGCCAAATCCAACCCGGGCAAGCTCAACATGGCCTCGCCCGGCATCGGCTCTGGATCCCATGTAGCTGGCGAACTATTCAAGGTGATGGCTGGCGTCACCATGCTCCACGTCCCTTATCGTGGTGCAGCGCCCGCACTCACGGACCTGCTCGGCGGAGAGGTGCAGGCAATGTTCGAGGCCGTGCCGTCGTTGGTCGCGCATATTCAAGGCGGCAGGCTCCGCGCATTAGCAGTGACCACCGCATTGCGTGTAGATGC
>JBEKKM010000262.1:0-3605 GCA_050010715.1 Xanthobacteraceae bacterium
CGCCATATGCACCGGCGAGTTGCCGGTCGATGAAGGTGGCGACGCCGCATTGGCTGCCCGATGGCGACAAGTCGTCGGCCGGGATCAGCGTGTCGGCGGCGGCGACGAAGAAGGCATGCTCGGTCGGCGTCAGCGTCAGCAGCGGCTCGGCGTCGGTCGGCGCGCTGGCAGCGCTCTGCGCCGCCTGCGCCTCGGCGGTGACAGGCGGCGCCAAAGACGCGGCGACCGCAGTGCCCGCCCCCATCAGGAAATTGCGACGGCGTATCGGAATATTGTCGTCGGCCATGGCTCCCTCCGGTTTTGCGATTATTGTATGCGTCCGCGTTCAGCCGGGCTCCATGCCCTTGGCCTTGATCAGCGCCTTGGCATCAGGCGACGTGAGAAATTTTATCAGGGCGGTTGCCGCTTGCGCATTTTTCGCAGCCGCGCTGATGCCGCCGGAGAACGTCGTATAGGTTTGAATGTCCGGCGGCAGCGGCCCGGCCAGCTCGACGCCGGGATAAGGCAGAATTTCGCTGATTTGGGTCATCGCGATCTCGACGTCGCCGTTGGTGACCGCGACCGCGGCCTGAATATTCAGCGGCTTGATCTTGGCTTTGATCTCGTCGGCAATGCCAAGTTTTGCAAATATGGCCTTCAGCGCCGCGGCGGTCGGTGTCTGATCGACGAAGCCGATCGATTTTGCGTTCAACATCGCCTGCTTGAAGCCGTCGGTGGTGCTCAGATCGGGTTTTGCCGCGCCTTTGCGGATGGCGACGCCGATGCCGGCGCGCGCAATCGCTGAACGCGGCGCATCCGCGACTTTGCCGGCGGTAGCGAGCTCGTCGAGCGCCGCCTTGGTCAGCAGCACGGCGTCGAATGCCTCGCCGCTCTCGTTACGGGCCTTCAATTGCGCGGACGTTCCCAGCGTGACGACCAGCTTATTCTCGGTCGCTTTCTCGAATTGCGGGCCGAGATCCTCCATCACCGCGTTCAGCGCGTTGCCTTCGAGGAGTTTTATGTCGGCGGCATGGGCCGCGGTCGCAGGCAGCGCCAGTACAGCGACGACGGCAATCGCACGATGGATGTTCATGGCGTCCTCCCGACCCGCCGGTCTTGAGCGCCAGCGGCGGGGAAGGTTAGCGGTAAACGGCTGCTATCGCCAGGAACTCGTCGGCCTTGAGGCTGGCACCGCCGATCAGCGTGCCGTCGACGTTGTCGACGCCGAGCAATGCCTTGGCATTGGCCGGCTTGACCGAGCCGCCGTAGAGAATACGAACGCCCTGCCCGGCGTCGCCATAACGCGCGCGAAGCCGCTCGCGGACGAAGCGGTGCACGTCGGCGACATCGTCCTTGGTCGGCGTCACGCCGGTGCCGATCGCCCAGACCGGCTCATAGGCGACGACGAAATCCACAAATCCGTCCGGCAGCGAGCCGTCGAGTTGCGCACCCACGATCGTGTGCGTCTTGCCGGCATCGCGCTCGGCGCGTGTTTCGCCGACACAAATCATGGCCAGGAGGCCGGCGCGCCGCGCCGCAAGCGCCTTGGCTCGCACCATGGCATCGGTCTCGCCGTGATACCGGCGGCGCTCGGAATGGCCGACGATGACCGCAACCGCGCCGGCATCCTTGAGCATTTCGGCCGCAATATCGCCGGTATAGGCGCCGGCCGGTTCGGCGTGGCAATCCTGGCCGCCGATCCCGACGCGCGAGCCTTGCGCCAGCGCCGCAAAGCGCGCCACCAGCGTGGCTGGTGGACATATAACGAAATCTGCATTGGGCAGGCCGCGAGCACCGGCAATGATTGCGTTGAGCTCGCCGGCCGAGGCCTCAAGCCCGTTCATTTTCCAATTGCCAGCGACCAGCGGGCGGCGCGCCATCGATTCGGCCTAAAAATCCTGCGACAAAGAGCCGTTAGCAGACCGGTTGCAGGCGGAAAAGGGGCGCTTTATCTGCCAATCCGGTCGGTTGCGGTGCAGCGCGACGCTCCTTATGATGCGCCGCCTTTGGGCCTTAGGGTTTAGCGAAGTGCCTAACCATGGGCTCAGGCAAACCACTTCAGAGCGTGGGACGTAATGCTTCGAGGTATCCGTAAAGCCTCCGCGAATTGGCTCGGCCGCATCGTCATGGGTGTGGTGATGACGCTTTTGGCCGGGAGTTTCGCGATCTGGGGCATCAACGACATCTTCCGCGGTTTCGGCCAATCGACGGTCGCCAAGATCGGCAATAGCGAAATCCCGATCGAGCAGTTCCGGCAGAGCTACAACGACGCGCTGCAGATGCTCGGCCGGCAGTCCGGCCATGTGATCACGCCGGACGAGGCGATGGCGCGCGGCATGCCGCGGCAGGTTTTGAGCGAGATGGTCGCCGAAGCCGGCTTGAACGAGCGGGCGCGGCAAATGCGGCTTGGCGTTTCCGATGACGAAGTCTCGCAGCGCATCGTCAGCAATCCGGCGTTCCAGAATCAGTTCGGCAAGTTCGACCGCGCCCGGTTCGAGGACGCGATGCGCAATGCCGGCTTCAACGAAAAGCGCTTCGTCGCCGAGCAGCGCAACCTGACCCTGCGCCGGCAGATCATCGATTCCGTCTCGGGCAATATCCCGCTGCCGAATGCCTGGCTCGACGCCCTCAATCAGTTTCAGAACCAGCAGCGCAGCATCGCCTATATCGCGCTCGGTCCGGCGCAAGCCGGCGATATTCCGGCGCCGACCGAGGAAGAGCTCAGCAAATATTTCGAGGCGCGCAAAATCCTGTTCCGCGCGCCGGAGTTCCGCAAGGTCGCGACCGTGGTGGCGACGCCGGCGGATCTCGCCAAGACCGTCGAAGTGCCGGACGAGGACGTCAAAAAGATTTTTGACACCTACCGCAACCGCTACATCACGCCGGAGCGCCGCCACGTCGAACAGATGCCATTTCCCTCCATGGCCGAGGCGCAGGCTGCCAGCGATCGCATCAAGGGCGGCCTGACATTTGCAGCACTGGCTACCGAGCGCGGGCTGAAAGAACAAGACCTCGATCTTGGCACGGTGCCGAAATCGACCCTCATCGACCCGGCCGTGGCGGATGCCGCCTTTTCGCTCAAGGAAGGCGAAGTGAGCGCGCCGGTGCAAGGCAAGTTCGGCGTGGTCATCGTCACCGTGTCGAAGATCATTCCCGAGGAAGCCAAAACCTTCGCCGACGTGGCGCCGCAGATTCGCAACGAGATCGCTCTGGCGCGCGTGAAGAAAACCGTCCAGGACATCCACGACAAGATCGAGGATGCTCGCGCCGGCGGCGCTACGCTCGAGGAAGCGGCGCAGAAACTGCAGCTGCCCGTCGTCACCTACGACGCCATCGACCGCTCCGGCCGCGGTCCCGACGGCAAGCCGATCGAGAACCTCCCCCACGCCGCCGAAGTGGTCAACGCCGCGTTCTCAAGCGACGTCGGCGTCGACAACGATCCGCTCGAGGCCGACGGCGGTTATATCTGGTATGACGTCACCGGCATCACGCCGGCGCACGAGCGCAATCTCGACGAGGTGAAAAGCCAGGTCGAAGCGCAGTGGCGTGACGACGAAATCGCCACACGGCTGAAGGCGAAGGCGGCCGACATTCTCGACAAGCTGAAAAACGGCGGCACGCTCGAT
>JBEKKM010000263.1:0-3595 GCA_050010715.1 Xanthobacteraceae bacterium
GTTGAGCGGCGAATGGATCGAGACGAAATCGGCCTCGCGCAGCAACTGGTCGAGCGGCACATAGCTGAGCCCCGCCTCGCGCTCCTCATGCTCCGGCTTGCGCCGCGGCGTCCAATAGAGCACGCGCATGGAAAAGCCGTGGGCGCGCCGCGCCACCGCCTTGCCGATCAGGCCGCCGCCGCCGACGAGGCCGATGGTCTTGCCCCAGACAGAGGCGCCCATGAGATGCGCCGACTGGCCGCCGGGAAATTTACCGGCCCGTGCAAGCCGATCGCCCTCGATCATGCGCCGCGCCACCGCGAGCATCAGGCCGAAGGTGAGATCGGCGGTCGCCTCGGTGGTGAGTGGCGCGGTCACGGTGACCGGAATACGCCGGGCGGTCGCGGTGGCGACGTCGATATTGGACGGCGTGATCGACTGCGCCGCGATCAGGCGCAGGTTCGGATTGGCCATGATCACGTCGCGGTCGATTCGGTCGTGCAGCAGGCAGAACAGAATGTCGGCCTTGCGCACTTGCGCGATCAGCGTGCGCTTGGGGATGATCCGGCTCGTATCGGCAAACATCGTGACCCGCGCCACCGCGCGCAGACGCTTGAGCGCATGCTCCGACACCGGCTGCGTCACAAAGACGTGCGGTCGCGGTGCTGTCGCGGCCATCAGGCGAGCCACCGCACCACGCCGGCGACGCCGTCGACCGCGACCTGGGCGCCGTCGGGAATTTTTCGCGTCGCGTCGAGCACGCCGAGCACCATGGGAATGCCGCGCTCGCGCGCCAGCGACGCCAGATGCGAGGTCGAGCCGCCGAGCTCGGCCACGACGCCGGCGACGCGCGGCAGGATATGGCTCAGCGCCGGGCCGGCGACGCGGGTGACCAGAATGTCGCCCGGCGCGACGCGGCTGAGCTCACATTCGCAATTGACGACCACGGCGCGGCCGGAGCCCCAGCCGATGCCGGCGGGATGGCCGTTGAGGCCGGGATGCTTGAGCCAGATCTCGTCGGGCACATGCGGCTCGACGACGCGCAGCGGCCGCGCCTGCAAAAGCTTGAATCCCGCATCGTCGAGCGCCCATTCGATCTCGACCGGGATGCCGAGCGCGTCCTCGGCCTTGCGCATCAGGCGAGCGAGCGTCGTCGCCTGGCCGGCTTCAAGACACGGTGCGCGGACCATCTCTTCCGGCACCGCCTGCGGCAGCGTGCCCGCGCCATGCACGCAAGCCTCGCGATGATGTTTGCGGCCGGCTTCGTTGCTGCGCAAAAAACCGTGGCGGCTGAGCACGACGCGGTCCGGCACCACTTCGCCTTGAGCGATGGCCGAGCCGAGCCCCCAGGTGGCGCTGAGCAGCATGTGGCCGTCGGCGGTTTCGCTCAAACCGCCGCCGGAAGCGCGCGCGGCGACCAGCGGCTGCACCAGCACCGCCATCGCGGTATCGGCCGGATCGAGATCGTGCTGCGCCATGTAGCGGCGCGCGTTGGTGGTCCACAGCGCCGCCCAGCAGGCGCGCAACGTGGTGAGGAACTCGGTGTCGTCGTTCACGCCTAAAAAACTTTCGAACTGGCCGGCGAAATTGGTGTCGGCGCGATCCTCGATCAGCGCCGAGGAACGCACCACTGCCGGTTTTGGCTCCTCCCGCCACGCGGCGAGGATGTCCGCGAGCAAGTCGGGCGCGAGATCGCTTTGATAAAGTTTCAGCCTGATCTCGACCGACAGGCGGCGTTGCGTCGGTTGATCGGCGTTCGGATATTCGCGGAGCGCTTCGGTGAGTCCGAGGTGCTGGATCTGCCGCCGATAGGCATCCGCCGAAATGCAAAAGCCGCCCGGCGTCGGCAATCCCGCATGCGTCAGCTTGGCCAAGTTCGCCGCCTTCGGCCCCACGCGATCGGGATCGGTGGCGTTGCGGTCGCTGAGCGGGACGATGAAACGCATTATTCTATACTCTGCATCGCCGGTATCGCTGCGCACTCCCTCTCCCCTGAGGGGAGAGGGTAGGGGTGAGGGGGTTCGGACGCTGCAGTTCTTCTCAAATGTCCGAGCCCCCTCACCCTCGTTCGCTTCGCTCACATAGCCGATCCTTCGGATCGGCGTACTTTACTCCAAGCACGGCGTCCGAAGGACGCCTACGCTCTCCCCTCCGGGGAGAGGTGAAGTTGCTTCAGCGCCTCGCCTTTTATTTCACATGATCGCCGTAGCCCGGCAGCGGATCGACCACGGTGATCTGCTTGACCGGGAAATTGGAGACGATCTCGATGTCGTTCTTGCGCACGATCAGCATTTCCTCGATGCGCACGCCATAGCGGAACTGCTTGCCGTGCTGGGTCTCGAGCGCAAAGGTCATGCCCTCTTTGATCTCGACCGGATGATCGAGCGACCAGATGCGCGAAATCACCGGCGGATCGTATTGCGCGAGCCCGAGCCCATGGCCCCAGAGATTGGCGGCGGCCTGGTCCTCGTCCTCGTAGCCCCAGGTCTCCATCGCCGACGGCCATTTCAGCGCGATGTCGCGCGTGGTGGCGCCGACCTTCACCGCGCCCATCGAATCGTACAGCCACTTCAGCGCGGTCTCGTAAGTCTCTTTCTGCTCCTTGGACGGCTCCTTGCCGACGCAATAGGTACGATAATAGCAGGACTTGTAGCCGTTCCAGGTCAGCGCCGCCAAATCCATGAACACGATGTCGCCGGGCTGGATGATGCGGTCGGAAAAATTGCGCCAGTTCGGCCAGGTGTTCGGGCCGGAAGAGACGATGACGTCCTCGACGTCCTCCATGCCGGGGATGTTGTAGAGATATTGCATCAGATGCGCCGTCACCTGGTTCTCGGTGATGCCGGGGCGCAAGAATTTCATGCACTCCCAGTGCGTGGCGTCGCCGATGGCGCCGACGATGCGGAAGCATTCCTGCTCGTCTTCGCTCTTGACGGCGCGCGCGTCCATCATCGCGCTCATGCCGTCGTCCCAGTTGATGTTGTTCTCCTTGAAGATGTTGATCATGTTGATGTCGACGAAGTCGACGCCGAGCTTTTGGCCGGCGACGCCGTTTTCCTTCATCGCCTGCAGCACTGCCTTGGTGAATTTCGTCACCTGCTGGGTCGAGGCCGGCCCCGCCGCGCCCTTGATCCAGGCGAACGAGTGGCGGACGTTTTCCTTCGGAATCCACGGCGAATGGCGCTCGATCTGGAAGCCGAGATCGCCCTGCTCGAACAGGATCGGCGCGCCGTCGCCGCACAGCATGGCATAGCGCAAGCCCGGCTTGAGCCGGTTCCAGCCGGGGGTGAGCGTGCCGGTGAGATAGCGGACGTTCTCGTCGTACATGCACAACAGCGCGCCAAGGCCGTGCTTTTTCATCATCGCGCGGGCCCGCTCGGTGCGGTATTTGCGCAACCGGTCCCAATTGACCCGCTGCTGCCAATCCATCCCGGCGATGCCGAAATTCGCTCCCATGACGTTCTCCCACTCCTCGCTCTACGCGATTGCAAACCCTGCCCACCTGTGTCCGAAAAAACCTGACACCGCAAGATGGCCGGGCGATTTCTCAGACGAGTTTCCGCTGCGATTTGAAGCCACAGGCCAAGACATTAAAATTGGTCTTGACGGGGGCACG
>JBEKKM010000264.1:0-3540 GCA_050010715.1 Xanthobacteraceae bacterium
CGAGACCCGGATGCGCCAGGCGCGCAAGCCGGACATCATGGCGGACGCGGCTCATGCGATTTTTGAAAGCCCGTCGCGTGAACTGACCGGGCGCTTTCTCATCGACGACAATTTTCTCGCCGAGCGCGGCGTCGTCGACTTCGAGCGCTATCGCGTCGACCAGGCACAGCCCCTGGCGCAAGACTTCTTCTTGCCCGACGACATCCCGCCGCCGCCCGGCGTAACAACCGTCGAAAGCTATGGAGACCGCCGGTGACCTATCGGGCCCCGCTCGCCGACATCGGCTTCGCGCTCAAACACGGCGCCGCGCTGGTTGCCGCGCTCGATGAAGGACTGTTCGGCGATCTCACCATGGATGTGGTCGAAGCGGTGTTGGCCGAAGCCGGCCGGCTCGCCGGCGAGGTCATCGCGCCGCTCAATCGGGTCGGCGACACGTTCGGCACGCCATTCAAGGACGGCGTCGTCACCACCGCGCCGGGCTGGAAAGAAGCCTACAACACTTGGCGCAATGGCGGCTGGAACGGGCTCGCGGCGCCGGCGGAATGGGGCGGCCAGGCGTTGCCGCAGTCGATCAACATCGCCTGCATCGAAATGTGGAACTCCGCGGCCATGGCGTTTGCCGTCGGCCCGCTATTGACCATCGCTGCGGTCGACGCGCTCCACGCCCACGGCAGCGCAGAGCTCAAGCGCATTTATCTGGAGAAAATGGTGACCGGCGAATGGACCGGCACAATGCAGCTCACCGAGCCGCAGGCCGGCTCCGACGTCGGCGCGCTGCGCACCCGTGCCGAAAGCGCGGGCGACGGCACCTACCGCATCAGAGGCCAGAAAATCTTCATCACCTATGGCGAGCACGACCTCACCGACAACATCATTCATTTCGTGCTGGCGCGCCTGCCCGATGCGCCACCCGGAACGCGCGGCATTTCGCTGTTCCTGGTGCCGAAATTTTTGCCCAATGCCGACGGCTCGCCGGGCAAGCGCAACGACGTGCGCGCCCATTCGGTCGAACACAAGCTCGGTATTCACGGCTCGCCGACCTGCACCATGATCCTCGGCGACGAAGGCGGCGCCGTTGGCTTTTTGATCGGCGAAGAGAATGCCGGCATGGCCTGCATGTTCACCATGATGAACCGCGCGCGGCTGGCGATCGGCGTGCAAGGCGTCGGCATCGCCGAAGCCGCCACCCAACAGGCGCTCGCTTATGCCCGTGAGCGCAAGCAAGGCCGCACCCCCGGCATGAACGCGACGGAATCGGCGCCGCTGATCGCCTTTCCCGACGTCAAGCGCATGCTGCTCACCATGCGCGCGCTCACGGGCGCCGCGCGCGCCATCTGCTATTCGACCGCCATGGCGCTCGATCGTTCCGAGCGCTCGAGCGACGCGGCCGCGCGAAAAGCCGCGCACGACCGCCTGTCGCTGCTCACGCCGGTCGCCAAGGCGTTCTCGACCGATATCGCCAACGAAGTCACCTCGCTGAGCATCCAGGTGCATGGCGGCATGGGATTTGTCGAGGAAACCGGCGCGGCGCAGCTGTTTCGCGATGCGCGGATCGCCGCGATCTATGAAGGTACCAACGGCATCCAGGCCATCGACCTGGTGACGCGCAAATTGCCGCTCAGTGGCGGTGACGCCGTCGCGGCGCACCTTAAGGACCTGCGCGGCATCGTCGATGCCGTAAGCGCCAGCAACGATCCGGCATTCGGCTGGACGGCATTGCGGCTCGGCGAGGCGCTCGACAGCCTCACGCGCGCGACGCAATGGCTGATCGGCCAAAACAGCAAGGACGCCGATGCGGCGCTGGCCGGCGCCAGCCCCTATCTGCGGCTGTTCGGCATCACCACCGGCGGCTGTTACCTGGCGCAGCAGGCGCTCGCCGCGATGCGGCTCGGCGAAGCGGCGCAGCCTCGCCTGGCGCTGGCCCGGTTTTTTGCCGAGAATTTTGCCGTTCAAGCCGGCGGGCTCGAACGCACCGTGGTCGAAGGCGCGCCCGGCCTGATTGGCGCCGATGCGGCGCTGGCGTAATCGCGCCGACAGATGATGGGTTTCGCCGGCGCTCAACCCATCCTACATTTGTCCGATGTCCACTCTCCTAATCAGCCATCCCGCTTGCCTTGAGCATTTGACTCCGGCCGGCCACCCCGAGCGGCCCGACCGGCTGCGCGCCATCGAGCAGGCGCTGGAAGCGGAAAAGTTCCAGCCGCTCGCCCGCGAGCAGGCGCCGATGGCGGCCATCGAGACCATCGCACTGTGCCATCCGATGGACTACATCGTCGAGCTGCGCGAAGCCTCGCCCAAGGAAGGCATGGTGCGGCTCGACGCCGACACCTCGATGTCGCCCGGCACGTTCGAAGCGGCGTTGCGCGCGGTCGGCGGCGCCGTCCTCGCGGTCGACGAGGTATTGGCCAAGAAGACGACAAACGCTTTCGTCGCCACGCGCCCGCCCGGCCACCACGCCGAGACAGCGCGACCGATGGGCTTTTGCCTGTTCGACAACGCCGCCATCGCCGCGCGCTATGCGCAGAAGCAGCACGGCATCTCGCGCGCCGCGATCGTCGATTTCGACGTGCATCACGGCAACGGCTCGCAGGAGATTTTCTGGGCCGACAAATCGGTGATGTATTGCTCGACCCACCAGATGCCGCTGTTTCCGGGCAGCGGCGCCGTCATCGAGTCCGGCACGCACAACACCGTGGTCAACGCGCCGCTGCGCCCCGGCGACGGCGGCGAAGCGTTCCGCTCAGCCTTCGAAGATAGGATCTTGCCGCGGCTGCGCGAATTCCGGCCGGAGCTGGTCATCATCTCCGCCGGCTTCGACGCCCACATGCGCGACCCGCTCGCCAGCATCAATCTCACCGAGGCCGACTTCGTCTGGGTGACGCAAAAGATCATGGATGTCGCCGATCATTGCGCCGAGGGCCGCGTCGTGTCGCTCCTTGAGGGCGGTTACGACTTGCGGGCGCTCGGCAATTCGGTCGCCGCCCACGTCACCACGCTGATGCAGGGGTAGCGACGCCGTTGCGGCAAACACGCTAGTATCGCAAGGTTACGAGTCGGAGAGCCGGAATGGCGCAGAAAGCCAACAGCGATATTGCACAACTGCCGTTCGAGCGCGCGATCGAGGAATTGGAATCGATCGTCAAGCGGCTCGAAGAGGGCAAAGTGCCGCTTGAGGAATCGATCGCCATCTACGAGCGCGGCGAGGCGCTCAAACGCCGCTGCGAGGATTTGCTACGCCAAGCCGAGGCGCGCGTGGAAAAGATCACCCTCGACGCGCAAGGCAAGCCGACCGGCAGTGAGCCGCTCGACGTCGAATAATTCTCGCGCCGGCGCCCGCCCCGCTTCGAAAATCCCGAACTTCGAAGAAAAGCTGCCTGGAAAATCACTTGACAACTTAGAACAAATAGTGAACATTAAACGGTTCGAACAAGGGCTGAAGACCATGGATTCGGACAAGAAAAGCGCTTGGCTGCGCAAGCTGGATGAGGAATGCCCCTATCAGGTGGTGCTGCCGCGGCGGCAGCTTGCCGATGACAGCGA
>JBEKKM010000265.1:0-3526 GCA_050010715.1 Xanthobacteraceae bacterium
CCGTTCCGCATCATGAACATGTACGAGATCGTCGGCGCCAGCATGGGGCTGCACCACGACGATCACTTCAAGCGGTTCAAGATCATGCAGGACGCCGACGCGATCCTCCACGATTGCCGCGATCTCGTGCAACAGCACGGTCTCGACGTCGAGACCACGCGGCTGGCGATTAAGGCCATGCTCGACGAGCAGCCGGCGCCGCTGCGCGGCGCTTAAACGACGCTACGCGACCTCGGCCATCGCCGGGGCGCCGAAAATCACGTCGAAATCGATCTCGGATACCGGGCACGGCCGCTGGAACAGGTAGCCCTGCAGCGACGTCACGCCGGCCAGGCGTAAGAGCTTGTACTGATCGTTGGTCTCGACGCCCTCGGCGGTGGTGGCGATGTCGAGGTTTTGCGCCAGCGTCAAAGCCGCCGAGATGATGGCGGCGCATTCGGCGCGCTTGGTCAGGTTTTGCGTGAACGACTTGTCGATTTTGATCTTGTCGAACGGGAACATCGTCAGCTGGCTGAGCGACGAATAGCCGGTGCCGAAATCGTCGAGCGCAATGGCGATGCCGGCATTCTTGAAGCGGTGCAGCGCCGGCAGACATTCCGCCGCCGATTCGATCAGCGCCGTCTCGGTGATTTCCACCTCCAGCCGTTCCGGCGGCAGTCCCGCTTCGGCAAGCGCGGACATCACGGCGTCGGCCAGGTTGGTCTTTCTAAATTGCACCGGCGACAGATTGACCGCGACCTTGACCTCGGCCGGCCATGTCGCGGCATCGGTGCACGCGGTGCGCAACACCCACATGCCGATCTGCGCGATCATGCCCGTGTCCTCGGCGAGCGGGATGAAGTTGTCGGGCGCGATCAGGCCCTTGGTCGGATGGCGCCAGCGGATCAGCGCTTCAGCGCTGCAAATCCGCCGCGTCTTGGTATCGATGATCGGCTGGTAGTGCAGCTCGAGCTCGTTCTGCGCGATGGCGCGGCGCAATTCGTTTTCCAGCGCAAGGCGCGCGTCGGCGGCCGCACCCATATCCGGGTCGAAGAAGCGATAGCCATTGCGGCCGGCGGATTTGGCGCCGTAGAGCGCCATGTCGGCCATCTTCAACAGGCTGTCGGGATTGGTGCCGTGTTCGGGCGCTAGCGCAATGCCGATGCTGGTGCCGATATTGACCTCGTTGCCGTCGATATCGAACGGCTTTGCGAAAATCTCGATGATGCGGTCGGCAAGCACGCTTGCGGCTTCGCGTTGGCTGGTCTCGCCGCTCTGAATGATGGCAAATTCGTCGCCGCCGAGCCTTGCCAATACGTCGGTTTCCCGCAGCAGCGCCTTGAGCCGTGCCGCGGCCTGCCGCAGCAGCGCGTCGCCCGCGGAATGGCCGAGCGTATCGTTGACGTGCTTGAAGCGGTCGAGATCGAGCAGCAGGACGGTGAACGAATCGCCGCGCCGGCGCTGGCGCGCCGCCGCTTCCTCGATTTGCTGCGTTACCGCGGCACGATTGGCCAAACCCGTCAGCGCGTCATGATGCGCCATGAACGCGATGCGCTGCTCGGATTTCTTGCGCTCGGTGACGTCGTTGATGACGACGATCAGATATTTCGCCTCGCCGTCATTGTCGCGAATGATGATGCGGCTGGTCGCATAAATGCGCGTCCCATCCGGCGTATCGACGTCGTATTCGAGGTTCTTGCCGTCGCAGCGACCCTGCAGGACCTCGCTGTCCATGTGGTCGATGAATTCCGCGGTCCTTGTGCTGTAGAACTCGAACACGGATTTGCCGACCAGCTCGTCGCGTCGCAGCCCGCGCATCGCCTGGAACGCACGATTGACCAGGACGAACTTGCGCGTAACGGCGTCCTTCACCACTACCGCAATCGGAATGTTGTCGACGATCGAATCCAGGAATTGTTTGGTCTCGTTGAGCTCCTGTTCGGCACGCCGTTGCTCGGTGATGTCGTCGTGGGTCGCGACCCAGCCGCCACCCGGAAGGGGTTGACGGGTCACGCGGATCAGCTTGCCGTCCGAATGCTCGTCGATACGGTTCGATTTTTTCTCGGCCGGCAACGCCGACAAGGCGGATAATTGCTGCTGCACGTCGGCGTTGTCGTGACCGCCCTTGAGAACGCCGCTGCGGACGCGGTGCGCGATGATGTCGCGGTGCAGCGCCCCGGGTTTGAGCAATTCCGCCGGCAGCCGATACATTTTGGCATAGAGGTCGTTGCACACGACGAGCCGGGCGTCGCGGTCGAACATGCACAGGCCCTGCGTCATGTGCTCGACGGCGGCATTGAAGCGCCGGCTTTGCTCGGTCAGATCCCGCTGGCGGACCAATTCGGCTTCGGCGAGCGCGCGGACCTTGTCGGATTCGATGATTTCGGCGCGGGCGGCGTTGAGGCGCTCCTGCTGCCGCCATGAGCGGGCAATCAGCCAGGCGGCGATGACGATGAGGCCGATCATCGCGGCGGCGATGACACCCATGGTGATTGCCGTCCGGCGCCAAGCGGCGAAGGCTACGTCCTCCTCCTGCGTCACGATGATGACGAGGGGATATTTCATAAGACTGTAGGCCGCGGCGATGCGCGCTTGCCCGTCGACCGGACTGGTGGCGCGCGAAACGCCGGAGCGCGAGTCCGACAACGTGGCCAAGACCGAAGCCGGTACTTTCATTCCGATCTGGCCGGCCATCGGATAGCGCGTCAACAACGTGCCGTCCTTGCGCAGCAGCGTTATCGCGTATCCCTCGCCCATCGACGTCGAGCGAAACAGCTCCTGGAAGTATTTCATGTCGGTCGAGGCGTAGACGGCACCGAAAAATCTTCCATCCTTCGCCAGAACAGGACGCGCTTCGATTGCCACCCATGCTCCGGTGACGGGGCCGCGCGCGGGCGCGTCGAGATACGACACCAGCTTCGGATTGGCTTTCAGCACCCGGAAGTATTCCAGAGACGAAGCATCCATCTTCGGCGCCGGCCAGGACTGCCAGTGGTTCGAACGGATCCCGTTGGCGTCGAGAAAGCCGAGCGCATGGATTTGCGGCAGGCCGGACATTTTCTCCTTGAGCAGGATATGAAAATCCTCGCTTTCCAGTTGCTGCGTGCCGTCTTCGGCCGATGCGAACGCGCTGGCCCGTTCGGCCAGGCTGATCAGCATCAGATCGGTCGCTTGCAAGGTGCGCTCGACCAGCTCGGACAAATCGAGGCTTTGCCGCAGCAGATTGCTCTGCACCTGGCGCAGCGTGCTGTGATGCAGCTGCACCAGGATGAGCGCGTTGGCGCCGACAATGGCCGCGATGGCGAGCGCGGTGCCGAGGGCCAGCCAGCGCAGTCGATGCGACAGCGATAGTTTGTCGGCTGACGGCACTGGCATTGCGGCGGACCCCCTCGGAGAGGTGAAACAGCCGGGACCGACGCTCGCGCTTCTTGTCGCCGCAATCTCAGCGCTCGCATAAAAGCAGAGCTGCCTTGCGTTTCAGTAAATCGCCTTATGGATTAAGACTTTTTTAACCATAACGCCGCGTTTCCGGCGCCCATGCCGGGGG
>JBEKKM010000266.1:0-3468 GCA_050010715.1 Xanthobacteraceae bacterium
AGCCGGTGAGGATCTGGCCTTCGGTGTCGAACTTGATGTCTTCCATCAGGATCTGCCCGATGCCCATGGCGATGCCGCCGTCGATCTGGCCGTGCAGCAACAGCGGATTGATCACGGTGCCGACGTCGTCGACCACGTTATAGTTCACGATCTCGACGGTCCCGGTTTCCTCGTCGATTTCCAGTTCGCAGACGTGCACGCCGTTCGGATAGCTCGCCACCTTGCCGCTATAGATCGCCTTCTCGATCAATCCGCATTCCATGCCTTGCGGCAGGTTCTTCGGATCGAGCGAGGCCTTGGCGACCTCCTTGATGGTCAGTGTCTGGTTCGTCTTCTGGCTGGACAACACGCCATCGGCGAATTTGATGTCGGCCAGGTCGACCTTGAACATATTGGCGGCGATCGCCTTGGCCTTGGTCTCGATCTTGTCCGCGGCCATCGAGAACGCCGAGCCCGAATATGCCGCCGAGCGCGAGCCGCCGGTGCCTTCGGCGAAGAACACCTGGTCGGTATCGCCCTGGATATAGGTCACCTCCTTGGGATCGAGCCCGAGCCGGTCGCAGACGACCTGCTTGAACGCCGTCTCGTGGCCCTGGCCCTGGTTGATGCTGCCGGAAAAGATCGACACCGAGCCGGTGCGGTCGAAGCGGATTTCGGCGCCTTCGAGCCCCGGCGCGGCCGAGCGCTCGATGGTGTTGGAGAAACCGAAGCCGCGCAGCTTGCCGTGCTTTTTCGACTCGGCGCGGCGCGCCTCAAAACCGCGCTTGTCGGCGGCGTGAAGCGCCATGTCCATGTTCTTTTCGAACTCGCCGCAGTCGTAAGTGAAAGTCACGCTGGTCTTGTACGGCATGGCGCTCGACGGAATGGTGTTGCGCCGGCGCAATTCCGCCGGATCGATGCCGGTCTGGTCGGCGGCAAGATCGACCATGCGCTCGATGATATAGGCGGCTTCCGGCCGGCCGTTGCCGCGATAGGGCCGCACCGGCTGGGTGTGGGTGAACACCGCGGTCACGTCGACATGCGAGGCGGGCGTGCGATAGACGCCGGCCAGCGTGCCGAGGTTGCCGGTGAAGGCCGGCATGCCGACCTGCAGATAGGCGCCGATCGCGGCGATGATCTTTGCGCGGAAGCCGAGAAAATTACCGTCCTTGTCCAGCGCCAGCTCGGCGTCGGTGACATTGTCGCGCGCCTGCGCGTCGCACAGAAAGGACTCCGAGCGCGTCGCCACCCATTTGACCGGGCGGCCGGTCAGCTTCGAGGCGAGCAACACCAGCGCCACTTCGTTATAGACCGCCGACTTCATGCCGAAACTGCCGCCGATGTCGCCGCAGACGACGCGGATCTTGTTGTCGGGGACTTTCAGCACGAACTGCGACAGCTCGGTCTGGAACACGTTGGTGCGCTGCAGCGTGGTGTAGATGGTGTAGCGCTGCTCGGTCGGCTCGAAAATGCCGATGCAGCCGCGCGGCTCCATGGTCGCCGCCGTCACCCGGTTGACCACGAAGTGATGCTTGACCACGTGCGCGGCCTTGGCGAAGGCGGCGTCGGTCGCTTCCTTGTTTCCTTCGACCTGGATGAAGCCGATATTGTTCGGGCAATCGTCCCAGACCAGCGGCACGCCGTCTTTCACCGCGTCGCCGGTGGAGACGATGGGCGGCAGCGCCTCGTAATCGATCTCGATCAGCTCGGCGGCATCGACCGCCTGGTAATAGGTCTCGGCGACGACGAAGGCGACATAGTCGCCGATCATGCGCACCCGGTCCTCGACCAGGGCCGGATAGCGCGGTCGATAGCCCGGCGTATCGCCGCGGCGCTTAAGCCCGCCGGGCACCGGCAGATCGCCAAAACCCGCAGCCTTGTAGTCGGCGCCGGTGATCACCGCGAGCACGCCGGGCGCGGCTTTGGCCTTGGATGTATCGATCTTGCGGATGCGGGCATGGGCGTGCGGCGAGCGCAGCACAAAGCCGAATGCCGTGCCGGGAAACGTCATATCAGCGATGTAGCGGCCGCCGCCGCGGGTCAGTCTGGGGTCTTCGAAGCGCGGGACCGGCTGGCCGATGGCGAATTCACCCATTGCATCCTCATTCATAGGCATGCCCGGCTTACGGCCGGGCATGGGCACAAAGGCTTACATCGACTTGGCATGGCCTTCAATCGGGCCCGATTCGACGCTACCTTATGCCCATGACCGAGCAGACACAGATCGGAACGTTTGAGGCGGCGCTAAAAGCGCGCGCCGACGCCATGGCGGATGCTTGCACCAGTTGCGGCAAATGTGTCGAGGTTTGCCCGGCCACGGCAGCCGCCGGCTTGACGGTCGAGCAGCGGCAAAATCCGGTACATGTCATCGACGGCATCATCGACATCGTGCGCCACGGCGAAGGCAACGAGGCCGCGCGCAAATGGGCGAGCGGGTGCCTGCTTTCCGGCGAATGCATCAAGGCCTGCGACTACGGCGTCAATCCGCGTTTCCTGCTTTATATGGCGCGCATCGAGATGGCGCATGCCAAGGCGACGGTGGCGCAGCGCCGCGACGGCGTCGAAGCCTTCCGCAAGGTCGCGGTCGAGGTGAAGCATCTTTCGCAGATGCAACTCGACGACGCGCTGTTGGCGCGCCTGGGCCAGGGCGCCAATAAGCCCGTGACCGGCGAGAAACCCGATTTCGTGTTCTACACCGGCTGCAACGTGCTCAAGACGCCGCACATCGCGCTGTTGGCGCTCGACATCATGGATTCGATCGGCGTCACCTATGAGGTCATGGGCGGCCCGACCCATTGCTGCGGCATCGTGCAGATGCGCATGGGCGACGTCGCGACCTCCGGGCGGTTCGGCGAGGCAACGATCGACAAGCTGTCGCACAGCAAGAGCGGGCAGGTGGTGTCGTGGTGCCCGTCATGCCAGGTGCAATTTACCGAGACGACGCTGCCGACATTGGAGAAGACGCGCGGCGCAAAGCCGTTCGAGATGACGCCATTCACGCTGTTCCTGCGTAAGAAACTTGACCGGCTGCGGCCGCTGCTGCGCGAGCGCGTGCCGATGCGGATTGCGCTGCACCGCCATCCCGGCATTCATGGCGTCGTCGAAGCCGCCGAGGATATTTTGCGCGCCGTGCCCGGCATCGAGATCGTCGATCTGCAGCAGCCGGCGGTCGGGCTGCAAAGCAATAATCTGCGGGTGCTGCCGGAA
Source organism: Xanthobacteraceae bacterium (assembly GCA_050010715.1). GTDB lineage: Bacteria > Pseudomonadota > Alphaproteobacteria > Rhizobiales > Xanthobacteraceae > BOG-931. Next base: position 3,187 of record JBEKKM010000266.1, read on the forward strand.
TATCGCCGCCAATTGCAGCAGGCGGAGCTTGCGGCGGCAGAAGCCGCCGGCGTGGATGCCCTGGTCGCGGTCTATCACTCCGATCATCGCGAATTGTGTGCGCACGAGCGCGACTGGCCGTTCCGCATCATGAACATGTACGAAATCGTCGGCGCCAGCATGGGCCTGCACCACGACGATCACTACAAACGGTTCAAGATCATGCAGGACGCCGACGCGATCCTTCACGATTGCCGCGATCTGATGCAAAAGCACGGCCTCGACGTCGAAACCACCCGGCTT
>JBEKKM010000267.1:0-3322 GCA_050010715.1 Xanthobacteraceae bacterium
CGACTGGCCGCTTTATCTGTTGACGACCGCCGTCGGCGGCAAGGTGATCTATGACCCGCTCCCAATGGTTCGCTATCGCGTGCACGCCGGAAATGTCATGGGGGCGAATACCGGATTGCTGGACCGGCAGCGCCGGCTGAGCATGCTGCTACAGGGCCCTTTCACGCAATGGCTCGAGCTCAATCTTGCCGCGCTCGAGACGTTTCGGCCGCGGATGACGGCCGAGAATCGCGAACGGTACGATCTGTTCCGCGATCTCCGCAAGCGGGGACTGGTCGGCCGCTTGGCCGGTTACCTCAAGACCGGAGTAGAGGCTTGCACCAGCGCCTTTATGCCCCCGATGAAGCCGCGTAACGCCAGATCGTGACCATGCCCAGCTTCGCGGCGATCGCTCCAAACCAAACTACAATGACGCGGCGCGGATCGGCGCCGCGCTTGCCGCGCTGTTCGGCCAGACCCGCCCGTTCGACGAGATCATCATCGTCGACGACGGTTCCACCGACGACAGTGCGGACGTCATCGCGCAGCTTGTCGCCGGCAAGAACAATGTCAAAGTGCTGCGGCATCAGACGAATGCCGGGGTTGTCGCCGCGCTCAATACCGGCATTGATGCCTGTAGCTGCGATTTCCTGCTGTTGTGCTCCGCCAACGATTCATACGACGCGCACGTGGTCGAATGGTGCGGCGACGCGTTGGCCCGGTATCCCGACGCCGGAATGGTGGCTGGCGATACGCTGTTGTCCGAATGGCCGCACGTTGCATCCACTAAGCCCAAGACGATTAGACGCGAATGTCGCTGCCCCGTATCACGGCTTTCTATTCGCCGTCCGGCATGGTCGCGCGGCAGCGCCGCGTGCCGATGCACTTCAATGGCGGCGCATCCATGTTGCGCACGGACCTGGTACGCCGATTTGGCGGTCTGACGCCGGAGTTGAAGTGGCATTGCGACTGGTTTGTCTACCAGCTCATCGCCTTCGATTCCGGGATCGTCTATGTGCCGGAGATCTTCTCAACCACCTTCATTGACGGCGACAGCATATTCGAGCAATATCAACATCTGGAACAAGCAAAAAGCGGTGCTCGAAAATATGTATCGATTACTGCATGATAAATATCCCGCGGAGGCCGAGTCATTTCGCCGCGCGACACTGCTGCCGGCGTTTCATCTAGCAAACCGCTCATATTGGTCCGCGATGAGTTCCGATGGATGGTTACGCCGCTGTTGGTATGGCGGGTTGGCGTTCACAGGCTGCTGTATTGGCTGAAATATCTGTTGCCGCGCCCGTTCATGATGCGGGTGCGGACCTGGTTCGGCATTTGAACGATCTGCGACTGTGCCGCTGAGGCGAAGTGTCACCGCCGTCCGGCGTCGGCGCGGACAGGCGGTGCACTGCGCAACGAGACTCGACGGCGTCGAGTCAGGGGATGCCGATTTTGAGCACCACGCGTCCCGCTGTTCCGCTGCGCACCACGTCGAGCGCCGCGTTGATATCGTCGAGCAGGAATTCGTGGGTGATGATGCCGTCGAACGACAGCCGGCCGGCCCGGTTGAGCCGGATCAGCCGCGGGATGTCGACCTGCGGCACGGCGTCGCCGCCATGCGAACCGGTCAGCACCTTGTTGAAGTGGATCGGCAGCGTATAGATCGTGACCTTCTCGCTCGGCACGCCGACCAGCACGCAGGTGCCGTCGGCATTGGTGAGATTATAGGCGAGTTCGATCACTGCCTTGGCGCCGGTGGTTTCGATCACCTTGTCCGGGCCCTTGGCGCCGACGATGTTGTGGATCTGGGCGTCGAGGTCGGTGATGGCGTTGGGATTGAGACAATGGGTGGCGCCGCGGCTGCGCGCCATGTCGAGCTTGCTCTCGACGAGGTCGATGGCGACGATCGGGTAGGCGCCGGCGAGCTGCGCAAACTGCACGACGTTCAGCCCGACGCCGCCGACGCCGAAGACGACGACCGACTCGCCGATCTTCACGCCGGCGTCGTTATTGATCACGCCGGCGGCGGTCGTCACCGCGCAGCCGAGCAGTGGCGCATCGCGCAGATCGTAATCGGCCGGGATCACGGTCATGCGGTTTTCCGAAATCACCGCATAGTCATTGAAGGTGGTGACCCAGCCAGCGTTGAGCTTCTGGTCTTGCCATTGGTAGGACGGCGGCTGGCACTGGATGCCCTGGCTCGGCCGCCAGTGTAGCACCACGGTGTCACCGGGCTTGACCGCGGTGACACCCGGGCCGATCTCGATGACCTGGGCCGAGGCCTCATGGCCGAGCAAATGCGGCAAGAACTTGTCCGGGCCCTTGGCGGCGGCGATTTCGTTAAGCTGGGCGCCGCAGATCGTGCTGTAGAGTACCTTGACCAGCACCTGGCCGACGCCCAGCGCGTCCGGCAGCACGATCTCGTCGACGACCAGCGGCTCGCGCGAGCGGGCGAGAATGGCCGCCTTGGCGGTCTTGATCTGCATGGCTGGTGCTCACTCGAAATAAATGAACTCGTAATCGCCGGTATAACCGAAATGGTTATACAGCCAGATCCATTCCGAGGTGTGCAGGATCGACTCCGCTGTCAGCGCCCAGCATTCGAGGTTGAATTGCTCGAGCTCGTTACGGTAGCCCTCGACCATGATGTATTTGTTCTTCCCGACCCGTTCGATTTCATGCACCGCCGTTTGCAGTTCGAACAATCGCAGATTGTGCAGGCAGCCCAATGAAATCACCAAGTCGAACGCCCCGTCGCCATAGGGATAACAATCCTGTGCGCGATAGCGAAACAGGTACGGCTTGATATTGTCGCGCGCATCAGCGAGGCCGTGCTTGGAAATGTCGAAACCGGCTATTTTCAAATCCGGCAGGATCTTCTTCATCTCGTAGAGCAGGAAGGCCTTGCCGCAGCCGACATCGAGCACGCTCGACCCATTCCTAAGTCCATAGAGCTCGATCAGGGCCTGCGCCACCGGCTTCCATCTGCCTTCGATAAACTTGTAGCCGCCATAACCGTAGCGGCGGTCGCCATCCCAGTAGTCGAACTCGTATTCCTTCGCCTTCGTCATGCAATGAACTTTGTCGTCGTTCATGCGCGCGAGATAGTCGCGCTTGGTTGCCTTATGCAGCGCCGTTACGACCTCTCGAAGTCGTCCCATATTAAGTCCTCGCTGAAAGGGCTTGACCCATGATCACCAAAATCAATGCGCAAAATCCGCCAGGGCGTGAGAAGACATCGATTGGTTTGATGGGGCGCCGGCTTTTTAACCGGTGCTTCAGGGTTTGGCAAGTGAGACGCGAAGATCGGTTGTGCTGGTATTTTGGCAGCAATGGCGGC
>JBEKKM010000268.1:0-3300 GCA_050010715.1 Xanthobacteraceae bacterium
ACGGTCTGCCGGAATTTCCGGCGGAGCGAGGAACGCGCGCCCGATCTGCTCGGAGCTGACATAGAAGGCCATCAGCTGCCGGTCCTCCTCGGTCTTGGCGAGATCGACCGCAAACGGAACGTCCGGCAGGTCGGCCGAACGCTCGCCGTATTGCACCAGGATGTTGATCATTTTATCGCGCAGCCAATCCTGCCGGGAAACCTTGAGCGTGTCGTAGGACGTGAACGCGCCGTCCACCTCGCCGCGTTCCATCGCCAGCATGGCGTCGTTGGAAGCCGGGTACGGACCGACCAGCTTGAACTTGGTCGCGGCCACGGCGTTGAGGAGTTTCAGATAGGTTTCCGACGGTGAGCCGGCGCCGGTAGACGCCATCGTTGTTTCATGGGCGATCGCGTCGCGAATTGTCTTGGTGTTCGAGCTATGGAAAGTCAACGAAACTTCGTTGACGGAGGTTGCCCGTCCTATCCAGTTGAACTGCGCAGCCTTGTACTGGACCCCCGATGTGCCGAGCACTTGTTCGATCGCCACGGTCTGGCTGACGATGCCGAGCGCGGTACCGTCCCGGGGAGTGCGCGCATAGAGAAAATTGGCGGCGGTAAAGCTGCCGGCGCCCGGCATCGATTCAGCAATTACAGTCGGGTTGCCGGGAAGATGTTTGCCGAGATGCCGCGCCACCAGGCGGCCGAAATAGTCGTAGCTGCCGCCCGGGGCGAAGCCGATATAGATAATGACGGTCTTGCCCTTGTAGAACGTGTCCGGCTCGGCGGCGTAAGCCGCGACGTTTGCTCCGAACAGCAGACTTGCGCCGGCGACGGCGGAGAGAAAAATCTCAAGGACACGATCCGGTCGACGGTGCGGCATGCGCGCGAAATATCGCTTGGCGATCCACGCCAGACAAGCGCCGCCTTGCGGCAGGATCGGAAAAGCACGAATATTCGCCAAAGTTCGGGCTTTATGCCGCATGCACGACGGAGGAAACGGATGACGATGTCGGTTGAGCCACTGTCGCCGGCCCTTGGCGCCGCGATCAAGGGCGTCGATCTGCGCCGGCCGCTGGACGAGGCGACGATCAGGGCCATCAACGCCGCGTTCGATCAGCACATCGTCGTCGTGTTTCGCGATCAGGAATTGTCGGAGGCCGACCAGCTGCGCGCCGCCGGCTATTTCGGCAAGGTCCACATCCGCCGCCGTCCGGCCAACGGCCGCACGCCCGGCGGCGAATACGACACACCGTTCATGATGGTCACCAACATCGTCGAGAACGGCAAATCGGTCGGCGCCTTCGGCGACGGCGAGATGTGGTTTCACCACGACACCAGCTATTATCCGCAACCGCACCGCGCGACGTTTTTGTATTCCATGCAGCTCACGTCGTCGGGCGGCGAGACCTGCTTCTCCAACATGTACAAGGCCTACGACAACATCCCGCGCGCGCTGCGGGACCGTCTCGAAGGCCGCAACGTGCTGCAGGTGCACGACTACAAACGCCGCGAGCGCATCGACTTGTCGCAAGTGGCGCTGGAAAAGATCCTGCACCACGAGCAGCCGATCATCATCACTCATCCGGCGACCGGCAAAAAGGCGCTCTATGTCAGCCGGCTGATGTCGGCGCGCATCGAGGGGTTTTCGCCTGACGAAAGCGAGGCGGCGCTGGCGCAGCTGTTCGATATCGCGGAAGATCCGGCCATCGTCTACGAGCACGAATGGCGGCTCGGCGACCTCGTGGTCTGGGACAATTGGTGCTCGATCCATGCGCGTAAGGATTTTCCGCGCGAGGAGCCGCGGCTGATGCGCCGCTGCACCATCGAGGGCCAGGCGCTGCGCTATTGACGCAGGCACTAAGCCGAGATCGGGTAGATCGCTTTTTCTCCGCTGAGCACGCGCGCGACGTCGCTCGCACATTTCGTCTGCAATTCCTCCAGGGCTTCGACCGAATAGAACGCGGTGTGTGGGGTCAGGATCACGTTGTCGCGGCCGATCAAGGCTGAATCTTTCGCCAGCGGCTCGGTGGTCACCACGTCGAGCGCGGCGCCGCCGAGGTGGCCGGAATCGAGCGCGGCGATCAGCGCCGGCTCATCGACCAGCGGCCCGCGCGCGGTGTTGATCAGGAATGCGCCCTTTTTCATCTTGGCGAAGGTTTTGGCGTTCATCAGGCCGCGCGTCGCCGGCTGCAACGGCGCATGCACCGAGATGAAGTCGGAGCGCGCCAATAAATCATCGAAGCTCACGCTTTCGACGCCGGTCGCAGCGAGCGCTTCGGCCACCACGTAGGGATCGTATGTCAGGACTTTCAAGCCGAACGCTTTGGCTTTCGGTGCCAGCGTCCGCGGAATATTGCCGAAGCCGACAAGCCCCAGCACCTGTCCTTCGAGGCGGCGCAGCGGCACGATCGGCGGCACCTCCCAGCGGCCGGATTGCACCAGCTTGTTGGAAAGCGTCACCTTGCGGGCGAGCGCCAGCAACAGCGCCATGGCGTGGTCCGACACTTCGCGCAGGCAATAATCCGGCACGTAGTTGACGGCGATGCCGAGCTCCTTGGCCGCCGGCAGGTCGATATTGTCGACGCCGAGGCCGAAGCGGCCGATCGCCTTGCAGCGCGTGAGCTGCCGCAGCAGCTCGCCGGGAAGTTTGGCATAGGTGACCAGGATGGCGTCGGCATCGCGCGCCACGGCGAGAATGTCCTCGGCGGCAGCGCTCTTCGCCATACGGTATTCGGGATCGAGCCGCGCCAGCGCTTTTTTTGCCGGGTCGAGCGACGGGAAGACGCTATCGGTGATTGCGATCGTGGGCCGCATTGGTTTCTCTTGTCATCATCCGCGAAGGCGGATGATCCAGTATCCGCCGACGCTCGAGTATTTTCTTCGACTTCCGTGGTTACTGGGTGCCCCGCCTTCGCGGGGCATGACAATCCTTATAACGCCTTATAACGCAAACACCTGCGGATTGACGCAGTTCGGCAGCTTATGTCCGCCGAGCAGCGCCAATATATTGTCGACGACGATGTTTGCCATCGTCTCGCGGACCTCGGGTACGGCGCTGCCGAGATGCGGCGTCAGCACGACGTTCGGCATTTTCGTCAACGCCTTGTCGATTTTCGGCTCGTGCTCGAACACGTCGAGGCCGGCGCCGGCGATCTGCTTTTTGGTCAGCGCGCGAACGAGGGCGGCTTCGTCGATGATCGGACCGCGCGCGGTGTTGATGATGTACGCGGTCTTTTTCATCAGCCGCAGCTCGCTGGCGCCGATCTGATGCCGGGTCTCCTTGTTGAGCGGCGAATGGATCGAGACGAAATCGGCCTCC
>JBEKKM010000269.1:0-3243 GCA_050010715.1 Xanthobacteraceae bacterium
AGTCGCCTGTGAGTTTAACGTGAGGCGATGGGAGCCCTCACATCTTTACACGAAAACCGCGCCTGTAGCCCGCAGAATTTTTGATCATCAGTGCAAAACGACTTTTGCAACACAATCGGCCCGTAACGGTCGCGCCGACTGGTCGCGTTCGTGTCCGGTGTTAGGGGTACTCCGGCCGCGCTTGTGTTGCGATGGCGCGGCGGTTCCTGACCCGGAGCGTCATTTCGTGACCGTCAATTATTGCATTGCGAAAGGTTTATTCGATCACCCCGTCCGATGGCGAGCACAGCCTAGCCGACGATTTGAAGCTTCGTCGATCAGTATTTCGCAACGACCAAGTCAGCCTAATTAAATTTGTAGCTCAGGCCGGCACGTAACACACTGATGTTTTCCCGAGAATAGCTGAAAACGCCAGCTGCACCGGGAACAAAACTCGGATTATTCGCTCCAACGAACGTTTCCCCGCCGAATCCGTAATACAAATACTCAGCACGCAGCAGCCAATTATGCGTCGCCATGTATTCGATGCCACCCCCAACCACATAGCCTGAACGGATTTGATTTGCACTGTACGGACCCGGGCCGGTGCCGGGGGCGAGGAGGTATTGGGTGAAGACCGGTCACGGCAGCCAATGATCGGCGCGGCGGTTCATGACCCGTAACGTCGTTCCGCCGCCGTTAATTGCCGCAATGCGAAAGGTATTCTGCCTTGATAGACACACCCCAGCACCGACCCTAAACTTAAATCCAATCACGGTGGGTCGGGGCGATATACATAGCCTAGGGACGTGTCGAGCGGCGTTTGGCCGCCATCCTCGCTGGCCGACGTAGTCGGATACAGCCGTCTGATGGGCGCTGACGAGGATGGTATGCTGATGAAGAGGGTTCACTTTCCTAAAGCCATTCCATTCTCTTCAATGGTGTTGACCTATCCCACTGCAACGCTTGAATATTGAACGTGCCAAAACATCCATTCAAAGGCCGACGCGAAGACGCCCGCCTGCTGACGGGCCGTGGCCGCTATACCGCCGACCATCAATTCCAAGGGCAAGCGGCTGCATGTTTTCTCCGCGCCGACCGCGCCCATGCCAGCATCATCCGGATCGGCATCGACGCCGCGCGCAGGCAACCGGGCGTCATCGATATTGTCACCGGCGACGACGTCATAGCCACTGGCTGGAAGGGCCCGCCGTCCATGTCGTTCTTCAAGGGCGTGGGTGGAAGCTCGCTCCGCGTTCCGTTCCGTTCCGCGCTGGCGCGTGGCAGAGTGCGTTTCGTCGGGGAGCCGGTGGCGTTAGTCGTCGCCGAGACGGAACATCAGGCGCAGGATGCGACCGAGCTGATCGAGATCGAATACGAGGACCTGCCAGTCGTTGTCGAAGCGGCGGACGGGATCTCTACCGATTCAGTGCGACTGCATCCCGACCTGCCTGATAACCTGGCCTTTGACTACGAATACGGCGATCGGCAGAGCACCGATCCCGGATTTGAGCAAGCCGCTCACATCGTTCGCGTCAGTCTCCGCGCCCAGCGCATCGCTGGCAACCCGATGGAGCCGAAGTCCTGCATCGCGCACTACGACGCCGCGAAGTATGCTTACGAAGTCTGCATGCCGACCCAAGGCATTAGTGATATCAAGGCTACGCTCTCGCAGATCACCGGTCTGCCGGTCGAAAATTTCACCATCCGCTCGATGGATGTCGGCGGCGGTTTCGGCATCCGCAACGAAATCTATCCGGAGTTTCTCGCGGTCATGCTGGCCGCCAAACGAACCGGCCGGGTAGTGAAATGGCTTGGCACGCGATCAGAGACGATGTCCGGCGACCATCACGCGCGTGCTGCAGACCTCCGCGGCGAACTCGCGCTCGATGCGCATGGGAAATTCCTCGCGCTACGCGTCGAATGGTTGGTCAATCTCGGAGCCTATTGCTCGTCCGCAGGACCGCTGATTAACACGGTTGCGGCGCCGACTAGCTCGGCGATGAGCCTTTACGACGTGCCGGCTTTGTATGGCCGGCATCGCCTGGTCTTCACCAACACGACGCCGACTACCGCCTATCGCGGTGCTGGCCGACCTAACGTAGCGTATCTCTGGGAACGGCTCGTCGAGGAAGCAGCACTCGCGACAGGAATTAACTCGGTTCAATTGCGCCAGCGCAATTTCCTCCGTAAGCGGATGTTCCCGTTGAAGACGCCGACCGGCTCAACCTACGACAGCGCTGATCCAGCACAGCTCTTGACCACGGCGCTCCGTGAATCAGACTGGGAAGGCTTCGCCAAGCGACGCCGGATGGCGAAGAAACGGGGCCAGCTTCGCGGCATCGGGCTCGCGCTGTTCCTTGAACCATCAGGTGGCCTTGGCAAAGAGCAGGTTGAACTTCGTGTCGAGACGGACGGCAAGATTGCAATGTTTTCCAACGCCGGACCTTCCGGGCAGGGCCACGAAACGGTTTTTCCCGCGCTTGTCGCCGACGTTCTCGGCGTTCCGGAGGAACGGATCGAACTCCGCTACAATGACAATTCGATCTCGAAATTTGCCGGTACCGGGTCGTTTGGCTCGCGCTCGCTGATCAGTCACGGCGCAGGATGTGCTACCGCTGCGAGGGAAATAGTCCAGAAGGGATTGAAGCTCGCGGCCAGCCAGTTCGAGGTCTCATCCGGGGATGTCGTCTTTGATAATGGCCGCTATCGCGTTGTCGGAACCGATCTGTCCGTCACGATGGAAGCGCTGATCAAAAAAGTGCAGGGCGATTCCAGTCACCCGCTGGACACAAACGTCACCATCGATCTTGCGACTGCATTTCCGAGTGGGGCGCATGTCGCTGAGGTCGAAATTGATCTGGACACCGGCGCTGTGCGGATCGTCAACTATATTGCGGCTGACGACTGCGGCCGGATCTTCAATCACAAACTTGTTGAAGGCCAGTTGCTGGGCGGGATGATGCAAGGAATCGGCCAGGTGTTCTGCGAGCACATTGCCTACGATCCCGAGACCGGCCAACTCTTGTCGGGCACATTCATGGACTACGCCATGCCGCGGGCCAATGACGCCGCGCCGACGAAATTAATCGATTGCGGGGTATTGTCACCCGCCAATTCGCTGGGCGCCAAGGGAGCAGGCGAGGCCGGCGCTACCGGCTCCGTTCCGGCGCTTGCCAATGCCGTGCTTGACGCGCTCAAGGCCGTCAACGTGCAGAATCTCGAAATGCCCTATTCACCGGCGCGTATCTGGGAGGCAATTCA
>JBEKKM010000270.1:0-3225 GCA_050010715.1 Xanthobacteraceae bacterium
TCCGCCGAGCAGCGCCAGCCGGGAAATACCGAGGCCATCGAATTTGAGGACGAGAGCGGCAAGTGGCACTCGGAGGTCGCGCTCGGCAGCGACCGGCCGGATACCGACGTCGAGGATAGCGCCTAGAGCATGATCCGGAAAAGTGGAAGCCGGTTTTCCGAAAAGATCATGCTCCACCAAGGAATCTAGAGCGCCAATCGATTCAACCTGAAGCGATTGCGCTCTAGAGAAAAGCGCCTAGACTGGTTCGAGCATGATGTTTCCGGAGACTGCCCCGGCTCAAATCCGGGGCAGGATTTTTCAGATCGTGCCCGGGAGCTGCTACCACCAGCCGTATCTGTGGCAGCGATAAGGGCCGATGACGAAATCGCGGTAGCATTTGATGACGCCGCGCCGGGTGTGGCGTTCGGCATATTGCGCCTGCTGCACCGGCGACGCGGCCGTCGCGGCTTCGTTCATGGCCGGCGCGCTGGCCGGAACGGCGCCGGCGCTTTGGCAGCAAATAAAAACGATACCAGCGGCGAAGCTCAAGGCGGCTAACGTCTTTTTCATGGATTCCTCCTGGTCAGCCCCAAAACAAGCTAACTCGATCACACTCGGTTCCACAAGGCTTGCACCCGCAAACGCCTCAACCCGCGGCACCCTTGTTTTGGAAGGCCTCCAGCCGCAGCGGCAGCACGGCGCCGAACCAGACGGCGTGCGCGGTGTGATCGCGGTAGTCGTCGCCGGTTTCGGGATGAAGCAGGACGGTCAGCCCGTCGCGGTTGAGCATCAGCCACGGCAGGAAAGATGCCAGCATGCCGCTCGGAAAGGCGATCTGATACATCGATTGCGTGTGCGGCCCGACCAGCTCGTCGTGCCAGCGCCCGAGCTGGACCTGCGGAAACTCCGCGGCGACGCGCCGGCGCAAATATTCGGCCCGGCCGCGCGTCGTTTGCGGATCGTAATAGACGTGGGCGTGATAGGCGGCGATCGAGCGCGGGTCGCTGGCCGCCTGCGGCGGGCCGGGTGTCTCGGACATGGGTCAACCTCGACTTTAGCCGAGCAACCGGCGCTCACGGATGCGGGGCATTGTTGCAAACCTTGCCGAAATGGTGGGCGTGCCACACCGCGGCGACGAGCACGCCGAGCGCCGTGGCGATCGAACCGCCGAGCGGCGGCGGCAGCGGCGGGAAGAAATAACGCAACAGCGCGCCGGCGAGGGCGAAATTGAACCAGCCCCAGAGCACGTTGACGATGGCCGAGGATTCGCCGACTCCCGGCGGCGAAGCGAACGGCGTCTGGAATTTGTTGCCGCAAATGCCTTGCACGAAATGCGGAACGCCGTTGGCGATGAAAGCGCCGGCAAGGAAATGCGCGAGATAGTCATACCATGGCATGACACGTCCTTTGTTGGCGATCAAAAACCTTTGTTGGTGCGCAAACCGACCCGCAACGCGGCCCCCCGGTTTCGCCGCTCGACCGTATCATGGCGGGGGCGCCGCCGCCGTATCTTTATCGGCCGCGCGGCACCGACTTTAGGTGCACCGGTTCATTACGGCCGCGCGGGGTTCACTACGGCCGCGCGGTGTATCGCTTGGGATGAAAAATGCTCGCCAGCAGCACGGCGAGGATGCCGGTGAGAAAAATGCCGTCGAAGGTTCCGGCACCGCCGATGGAGGCGACCGGCGCGCCGAGGCCGCGCACCTTGTCGAGATTGGTGAGATCTGCGCCGATCAGCGTGCCCATGCTGCCGGCGATATAGGCGAGCGGCGCGGCGTTCTGGCGCGACAGCACTAAAGCGACAACGGCCGTGGCCAGGGCCGGTAAAAATACCGGCACCGCGATGCCGATGCCGGGCACCGGATTGGCGAGCCAGTGCAGGATGAGGGCGACGGCCGCGGTGGCGATCGCGCCGTTGAGCCACAATCCCCGGCTGAGCAGAAGATAGAGCGACATCAGCGCCGGAATGACCGCCCCGCCGACATTGACCGCGATCACCGTGCCCGGCCATTCCGCGACCACCGGCACGGTATATTGCATGCCGAAGAACTCGATCACCTGGTTGGACCTAACCTGTTCGTCCGGCAGATTCGCGACCGGGATGTTGAAATAACTGCCGATCAACGAGGCGAACAACAGCCACATGGCGGTCGACGAACTGACGCCGAGGCTGAGATAGGCCTGGCGCAGCGCGCCCAAGACCAGGAAAACGAACACGATCAGGAAAATGCCGATCAGAATCGAAAAAAAGCCGGGCGACAGCGGCAGGTAGTGGAAGGGACTGACGTGCATTGGCGCTGATCCAAAACTTAGCTAACACCGTAGCGTGGATGGCGCGACAGCGAAATCCGAAACGGCAAGCCGCGCGGCTCCCGCATCAAGGACCGCCGCCGCGCGCGCGTAGCAAGGGAGGATGCCATGACGGAAGTCGCGCCGTCGCGCGAGGTGCCGCTGCCGCGATTGGTACCGGCGACCTTGAGCTTCGTCGCCGGCTATGTCGACAGCTACACATTCCTCGCGCTGTTCGGACTGTTTGTCGCCCAAGTGACCGGAAGCTTCGTCATCGGCGGCGCCCAGTTCGTCATTCATGACACCGGCATCGCCGGCAAGCTCATCGCCATCGTCGCATTCCTGGTGGCGGCGGCCTTGACCGCAGGACTGATCGGCTGGGTGCGCCACCAAGGCCGCGCGGCATTGCCCTGGATGCTCGCGTTCGAGACCATGCTGCTCGCGGTGTTCACCGTCCTGCTCGTCGCCGGCCCGCCGATCGAAGGCGCCAGCGACTGGCACGGCATCTTCGCCGGCCTGTTCGGCGCCATGGCGATGGGCACGCAGAGCGTCATCGTGCGGCTGTTGATGCGCGGCATTCCGCAGACCAACGTGATGACCGGCAACATGACGCAGCTCGGCATCTCGAGCACTGAGCTTTTCCTCGCCTGGCGCCGGTACGCGCGCGACCCGGGCGACCCCACGGCCGAGCGGGAGCTCATCGCGGTGCGATCGCAGCTCGCCGTCGTGCTGGCGATCGCGACCGGCTTTCTGCTCGGCGCCGCGTGCGGTGCGGTCGCCTTCGCCAAGATCGGTTTGGCCGGCGCGCCGCTCGCCGTCGCGTTGGTCGGCGCGCTTACGCTGTGGGCGGCTTGGCGCCAGCGGCAGGCGTGACTAGAGCATGATCCGGAAAAGTGGAAGCCGGTTTTCCGAAAAGATCATGCTCCACTAAGATATTAGAGCGCCAATCGCTTC
>JBEKKM010000271.1:0-3206 GCA_050010715.1 Xanthobacteraceae bacterium
GGGCGCGGGCCCTTGCGGCTCGCCAATCACCCCTGGCGCAAACCCAACCCTGGAATGATCCTTGAGGCTGCAAGCCGCATGAACATCAATATGGCGCGCTCGTGGATTGTCGGCGACCGGGCGCATGATCTCGCTGCGGGTCAGGCAGGGTGGCTGCCCGGCGGAACGATGCTGTCAGCGGATTCCAAGGAGCGGGAGGCCGCATTCCAACTCGATGATGGTGGCTTTATCGTTGAAACTGCCGCAAACCTTGCCGAGGCAGTCGGCGTCCTGATCGACCGCGGCCATTTCTGGGATCATGAGCCCTCCCGACGCGGTCCTCTTACCCTCGTCGAGCGCTCGACCCGAAACACGAAACACTGAGGGCCGCCCCGGGAATTGGGCGGGACGGAATGCGCGAATCCATTCTTGTCACGGGCGCGGCCGGGTTCATCGGCTTTCATTTGGTGCGCAGGCTGCTGTCTGACGGCTGGACCGTCCATGGACTCGATAATCTGAACGACTATTACGACCCTCGGCTGAAGCAAGCTCGACTCGACGAATTGAAGGAAAGTTCGAATTTCCATTTCGAGAAATGTGATCTTGCCGATCGGGGCGCCATCGCAAGCTTGTTCGCAAGTCAGCGCTTCACTTACGTCGTTCACCTTGCGGCTCAGGCCGGGGTCGCCCATTCGGCAGTCAATCCCGATGTCTATGTCGATGCCAACCTGGTCGGATTTGCCAATATTCTTGAAGGCTGTCGCCACACCCAGTGTCGACATCTCGTCTATGCGTCGTCATCCTCGGTTTATGGCGCCAATCAACGCATGCCGTTGCGGGTCTCCGATCGGGTCGACGAGCCTTTGAGTCTCTACGGCGCGACCAAGCGCGCCAATGAGTTGATGGCCTATGCCTATGCGCATTTGTTCGGCTTGCCGGCAACGGGGCTACGGTTTTTCACTGTCTATGGGCCGTGGGGGCGCCCGGATATGGCGGTGTGGTTATTCACCCAGGCGATAATGGAAGATCGCCCGGTCCGGCTGTTCAATCACGGCCACATGCGCCGCGATTTCACCTATATCGATGACGTCATCGAGGCCGTCGTGCGATTGATCACCTCACCGCCGGCAGGAACCACGCCCAAGGCGCAGGCCGAGCAAGCGCCCGCAGCGCGGCAGCCGCCCCATCGCATCTACAACGTCGGCAACGGACAGCCAGTCGAGGTCGTCGAATTGATCGACATTCTGGAAAAGATTATCGGCAAGCCGGCGCGCCGTGAGTTGCTGCCGATGCGACCGATCGACGTGCTCGAGACCTTTGCCGATGGCTCCGAACTGGAGCGCGCTACGGGTTTCACTCCGCACACGCCGATCAAAGACGGCCTGCGCTCGTTCGTAACTTGGTATCGTGACTACAGTAGCAAAAAGTGAAGCGATAGCGCGTGCGGTTTCCGCCTGTCATGTGTGCGTCATTTGCCGCGCCGGCATTTGACAGCGCATTATGCAACGGGCATGGCTAATGTTCTAACGAAGCAACGCGGCAGATCATGACGAAAGCGGTTTTGGGAATTATCGGCGGCTCGGGCATTTACGATCTGCCGGGCCTGGAAAAGAAGCAAACAAAAGTCATTGCAAGTCCATGGGGCGACCCGTCCGGCCCGCTATTGACCGGCGAGATCGACGGGTTGCCCATCGTATTTCTGTCGCGCCACGATAAGGGACATCGGTACTCGCCATCGGATATCAATTACCGAGCCAATATCGACGTACTCAAACGCGCCGGCGTTACCAACTTGGTCTCACTGTCAGCCTGCGGCTCGTTCAAGGAAAATCTGCCGCCCGGCACTTTCGTCCTGATCGATCAGTTTGTCGACCGAACCCACAAGCGCGAAAGCTCATTCTTCGGCAAAGGCTGCGTGGCGCACGTCTCGATGGCGCATCCGGTGTCGCCGCGGCTGCGCATCCATATTGCGGAGGCGGCGATGGCTGAGGGAATCGCCGTCGTGCGTGACGGCACCTACGTCTGCATTGAGGGCCCGCAATTCTCGACGCTCGCCGAAAGTCTCACCTACAAGAATCTCGGTTACGCGGTGATCGGCATGACCAACATGCCCGAGGCCAAGCTCGCACGCGAGGCGGAGATTTGCTACGCCACCGTCGCCATGGTGACGGATTTCGATTGCTGGCATCCCGACCATGACGCCGTAACCGTGCAGGACATCATCAAGGTGCTGATCGCCAACGCCGAAAAGGGCACGCAGTTAGTCGCGCGCTTGGCGCGGGACTTCCCGCGCGAGCACGAGCCCTGTCCCATCGGCTCTGATCGCGCGCTCGACAACGCGCTGATCACCGCGCCGGAGGCGCGTGATCCGGATCTGTTGAAGAAACTTGACGCGGTTGCAGGTCGAATATTGCGCAGCTGAAGGTTATTTCGAGCGGCCGATTGACGCATTAATCTCGAATGCGATTTCGCTACGCCAGTACCGCCGTGTGCCAAAATCACAGGATAACGTTGGATAAAGTCGGCTTTAGACGGCGTTGTGGGGCTTCACCAAACGAATTTTTGACAAGTTGATGGTATAGTCACCCTGCGGTCCCGCTGCACCTTATCGGTTGGAACGGTCAACCAAGCCTGGCGTTTATGAACGGTTAACCTGTCTGGCGCGGTACCGGTGGGAATGTGCTCGCTGCGATCGTCCAACAATGAGGTCGGAACAGTCGATGTCCGATTTGGAAACCAAACCTTCGGCCCCGCCCCTGGCGCCCGTAGCTATCCACGACATTCTGCGCGAGGCCGATACGCTGGTTGCCTTAATGGGAAAAGAGCCCCTCGGGGTAGTCGCGGAGCTCGCGAACACGCTAACCGTTTCGGCGCACGAAGCCGGAGCCTGGGAGATCGAAGAAGCCGCGAGCAACGTTCGGCGCCTCGCAGCGGGCGGCGGTCCAGTAGTGCTCGCTGGCGCGATGCGAGCGCTGACCGACGCGATCGCCCGGACCGAGAACGCGGTCGCAGCGTAACGATGGGTAGGCGCGCCGACTTCGCCATTTCGCCAATCTAGGCTCGCTTTGCGGCCACTCTACTCTGCGCCGTGTCGGCAACGATCGGGTGCCTGAAAAACTCGATGACCCGAACGATGTTCACCACGCCGATGACAATCGAGCCGGCGACCACGGGAGTGAGATAGCGCGGCTCGAGATGCACGGCTGCGTATAGCCCGCCGACCGTAA
>JBEKKM010000272.1:0-3186 GCA_050010715.1 Xanthobacteraceae bacterium
CCGAAGCGGGCGCGCCGGTGGCGATGGAGGATCGCTGCGCGCATCGCCATCTGCCGCTGTCCATGGGCAAGCTCGTCGGCGACGAATTGCAATGCCACTATCATGGGCTGCGCTTCGGCACCGATGGCCGCTGCACCCGCATTCCCGGGCAAGAGCAGATTCCGCGCTCCGCCAAAGTCAAAACCTATCCGGTCGCCGAGCGCTATCACTGGATTTGGATCTGGATGGGCGATCCGGCGCTGGCCGATCCGGCAAAAATCACCGATTTCCATTGGCTCGACGATCCCAATCATTGGGGCGCCAAGAGCTCGTACCTGCACGTCGAGGCCAATTGGCAGCTCGTGGTCGACAACCTGCTCGATCTCACGCACTTGGCCTTCGTGCACGACACCACCATCGGCAACCTGGCGCTGGCCGAGCACGCCAAGGTTCAGGTCACGCGGGCGCCGAACAATGTCGTGGTGACGCGCTGGATCATCGATCAGGAGCCGCCGCCGACGTTCAAGAAAGTCGGTGGCTTCACCGGCAAGGTCGACCGCTGGCAGATCATCGACTTCGTGCCACCGGCCTTTCTGCGGCTCGACGTCGGCGCCACGCCGACCGGTACCGGCGCGCCGGAAGGCAAGCGCGTCGGCGGCATCGGCATGCGCAATCTCAATGCCATTACGCCGGAGACCGAGACCACGTCGCATTATTTCTGGGGCCAGGCCCACGATTTCGACGTCAAAAATCCCGAGACCACCGAAAAAATCTTCCAGCAGATCAAGACCGCGTTTTTTGAAGACGTCGCCGTGTTCTCGGCGCTGCAGCGCAACATGGAGATCATGCCGGACGCGCCGCAGTTCGACATCGCCGCCGACGCCGGCACCATCGCGGCACGCCGCATCCTCAGCCGGCTCCATGACGAAGAGCAGGGCGCCATGCCGGTTGCGGCGGCGGAATAATCTTCATCCGACCCCGCTATCGCGGCGCAGGATGATTAAATCCAGTCCTTCCACTTGAACCAGATCAGCGGAATGAGCGCCGTGATCACGATCAGCGCCAAGCCCCACTGATAGCCCCAGGCCCAATCGTATTCCGGCATATTTTTGAAATTCATGCCGTAGATGCCGGCGACCAGCACCGGCGGAATGCCGACGACGGAGGCGATGGTCAAGACCTTCATCACGTCGTTCTGGTCGATATTGATGATGCCGGTCGCGGCATCCTGCAAAAGCTGGACGCGGCTCACCAGGCCTTCGGAGAACTGCACCAGGGAGGCGATGTCGGAACTCACCGATTGCAGGTGGGCCGCCATGTCCTGCGCCAGCCAATCGCGGGCGCGGTCCCCGGTGAACTTGGCCATGCGGTCGAGGCAGACCAAGGTGTAGTGGATGCGCGCCATGCGCTCGCTGGTGCGGCCGGTGCGGAGCATGAGCTGGCGCAACATCGCGGTTTCTTTGGACAGTTTCTTGGCGGTGTCCTGGCGGAAGATGACGTGGGAGGCGTCGTCGAGATCGCGGCCGGCGGCTTCCAGTAAATCCGCCAAGTGCGCGACCAGCTCGTCGAGCAGATTCACGTAAGCGGCTGTCGGTTCGAGTTTTTCCCGACTGCCGCAGTCCTTGGCCACCGCGTCGAAGGTCGCCGATTTGGCAAAGCGCACGGTCATCAATACTTGCTTCGACAGCACGAACCCGGTCGGCGACGGCAGCCACGGCTCGTCGCCCGAGGCGAAGATCATGGGCGCCGTCATATAGAGCGCGTCGTTTTCAACGCGCAGCCGACTGGTGGCTTCGATTTCGCCAAGCTCGTCCCTGGTCGGCACCCGTAGACGAAAAGCGGCCTCGAAAGCCGCGCGTTCGGCGTCGGTCGGGTCGAGGAGGTCGATCCAAGTCTGGCTCGCCAGCGAGCCGTCCCCGGCGCGATCTTTTGGATAGGCGCTCAACATCGCGATCCTCGACCATAACCTTCTGGAATCATTGAAAAAGCCGTTAAGCCGACGTTAAACGCTTCAGCCTAAATTAACCAGAGGCCGGCGTCGGGGGAACCGCGCTTTGGCCGCGACGGCGTGCTCCTTCTTTAATGTAGCGGTGGCGTAGGTTCAGTCATGGCGTGCGGTCGCACCGTCGGAAAAGCCGGCCATCGATTCTCATCATATCTGCGGTATTGCGGGTTGGCCGCCGCCGCGCTGTTTTGTTTCGCCACCTTCGCCGCGCCGGGCTTGGCCGACGACGGTCCGGTCAAGGCCACGCTCACGGCCACCGTCAACGACGGCTATGCGCGGCTCGTCTTCGACATGAGCGAATATGACGACGCCACCGTGCGCGTCGCCAACAATGTGCTGGTCATCACCTTCACGCGCCCGATCGATGTCTCGGTCGACCGCCTGA
This sequence comes from Xanthobacteraceae bacterium, assembly GCA_050010715.1. Lineage (GTDB taxonomy): Bacteria > Pseudomonadota > Alphaproteobacteria > Rhizobiales > Xanthobacteraceae > BOG-931. Next base: position 2,370 of record JBEKKM010000272.1, read on the forward strand.
CGTCGCAAATTCCCGATTACGTCGGCGCGGCGCGGCGCGATCCCGACGGCAAGGGCATTCGCGTGGCGCTGGCGCAGCAGCTGACGGTCAATGCCACGCCGGCCGCCGAGAAATTTTTCGTCGATCTGCTGCCGACGTCATGGAGCGGGCAGCCGCCCAGCCTGCCGCCTGAGGTCATTGCCGACCTGGCGCGCCGCGCTCGCGAGGCGGATCGTCTCGAGCGCAAAGAGCGCCAAGCCGTTGCGCAGCAGCGGGCGAGCGCCGAGCCGGTGCGCGTGCATGTGGCGACGCAGCCGACTTTCACCCGCTACATCTTCGCCATACCGGCCAGCACCTCGGTGTCCACCGATCGCGCCAAGGAGCGGCTTACGCTGACTTTCGACGCGCCGATCAAATTCGACCTCGCCGATGTCGTGGCCGCGCTGCCGCGCGCGATCGGCGGCATCGATGCCGAATTGCGCGATGACATCGCGCTGGTGCGCTTCAACTTCCTGGCCAAGGTCGACATCCGCACGTTCCGCGACGACGGCAGCTATGTGCTCGATGTCGTCGGCGCCGACAACAAGCCGGACGAGCAGAGCACGGCGCCCGCCGCGCCCGCCGCTCCGCAGCAAAGTGCGGCGCCCGAAACCACCGCGCCGGCGACAATCCCGCCCGCGGCGGCGAACGACGCTGCCGCGCCCAGCGCCGAGGCGGCAGCGCCGGCAGCGACGGAAAAACCCGACGTCGCGCCGCCGGCAACTATCGCCGCGCCGGAACAACCGGCAGCGCCGCCCGCGCCACCGCCTGCTGCGGCGCAAGCGGTGCCGCCGCCACC
>JBEKKM010000273.1:0-3050 GCA_050010715.1 Xanthobacteraceae bacterium
AGGAATGAGAGACAGCATAGCTTCATGCATGGCGACGTCGATGAACTGGCCCTGCCCGGTCTTTTGCCGGTGATAAATCGCTGCCATAATGGCAAAGCCTGAATAGGTGCCGCTCAGCGGATCCGGTATGCAGCCGCCGAGAATGCGTGGATGGCTGTCGGCATAGCCCGTCACCTCGGCAACGCCGCTGAACAGATTGACTGCGCTGTGCAGGCCGCGAGAGTTGCGCATCGCCCCGGCGCGGCCAAAGGCGCCATTCGACAGCATGATAATGGACGGATTGAGCGCAGCGATCTGCTCGTAACCGAGGCCGAGCTTTTCCAGCACGCCGGTCGAGAAGTTATCGACCATGACATCACAGACGCCAGCAAGACGGCGCACGAGGTCACGGCCTTCCGCCGTTGTCATATCGACAGTGACGCTCTTCTTCGAGCTATAGAGCTGGTTGAAATAGCCGCTGGCGTTGGGCTCTTTCTCGCGGCCTTCGGCAAAAGGCGGTGCGGTGCGCGACGTCATGCGGCGGCGCGATTCGATGACGATCACTTCGGCGCCGAGCCATGCGAGCCATAGAGAGCAGAACGGTATGGCGATAAACTGGCCAAGGTCGAGCACGCGAATGCCGGCAAGCGGCAGAGGTCGAGGCTGGCTTTGCTTCCCTTGACCCTGGCTCATGCCGCAATTCCGTCTTTGAGGATTACCGCGGAGTGTTCGCCGAGACGGGGCGCTGGTCGGCGGATCGACCATGGCGTGCCGCGCATCTGGAACGGCGCCGCCGGCATCTTCGCCGGCTTGCCGCCGATAGTGAGGTCGGCAAAGGTACCGCGATCTTTCGACTGCTGGGTGCCGGCCAACTTGCGGATCGAATAGAACGGGAAAATCGGCAATTGCGACGTCTCGCCGAATGCATGCATTTCGTCGCTGGTTACTGTCATGGTCCATTCCATGAGTCTGACGCGTAAAGAGATCCAGTTCGCGGTGCGCGCCTGCTCGGTGGAATAAAGCTCCGACTCGGCCCAGGCCGGGCGTCCCATGCCGTCTTTCAGGCGCTCCCAATGATTTTCCATCGGCGCGGCGATGGTCACGTAGCCGTCCTTGCACGGCAGGTAGAAGTTAGGCATCCGGCCGATGGTGATTGGATTGATCAGCCGGTTATACGGCGCTCCAGTGTAGGACGCCGACGTTGCGTCGCGGATTTGCATGGCGGCCATTGCGGCTTGCTGGCTCAGCTCGACGTGACAGCCTTCCCCCGTGTGGCCCGATCCCAGCAGCGCCGCCATTGTTGCTTCCGCAGCTACCAGGCCCGATATGGTTTCTCCGGCGAAGCACGCGGGGTGCAGCGGTGGCTCTTTGACGAGATCCTCCGATGCATCCGGCATTCCGGGTGTGCTGTAGGCCAGACCGGTCGAGGCAAACGTAACGAGTTCATCGCTCAGCCTGTCGGCCCACGGCCCGTCAACGCCGAAGGGCGAGATCGTCGTCACTACCAACTTCGGATATTGCGCCCGCAATGTCTTGGCATCGAGGCCAACGGCTACGAGGCGTTTCACGGGCAAATTGGTCATGAAAACGTCGGCGCGGGAAAGGAGTTTATGCATGTCCGCGACACCAGGCTTGGTGTCGAGGTCGAGCATGACGCCGAACTTGTTCACGTTGAGATACATAAACAGGCCGCTCGCCTCCGGATCGGGGCGTCCATCGGGGAACGGTCCACGTTTGCGCGACGAGTCGCCGGCGGGGCCCTCGACCTTGATGACCTCGGCGCCGAGATCGCCAAACAGCTTGGCGGCATAAGGGGCTGACGTCCCGTCGCCCAGCTCGACTACCGTGACGCCGGTAAGCGGGCCTTGCGAAGTGGGCTGATTGGTTACGGACATGCTCACTTCCGCATTGCTGCCAGGCGTTCAATTGTCTCTTCGGCACCGCGCACCATCGACATGACAATTTCCTTCGCCGGACGTTTTTTGGTCAGCATGCCGGAGATTTGCCCCGCAGGATTATTGATGAGGTCGGCGCGATTGGCCTCCACCGCGGCGGCAATCAGATCGTCCATCAGTACACCCTGCAACGGCATCGGCAGCGCCTTGAGGCCGGTCTCGTCCCACGCTTTGATGACTTCGTTCTTGTAGTCGCGCGCGGTCTTGCCGGTGTAGGCGCGCGTGATGATAAAGTCTTCCGCAGAGCCTTTCATGATTTCTTCCTGGTGCTGCGAATAGATGTTCGACTCTTCAGCCAGAAGAAAAGCGGTGCCGACCCAAACGGCGACCGCGCCGAGGGCAAGGCCCGCGGCCATGGTGCGGCCATCGGCGATGGCACCGGCCGCGATCACGGGCGTCGGAGCGACGGCATCGCACACCATTGAAATAAGGGGGAAGTTGGCAATGGTGCCGGTGTGACCGCCGGCTTCATAGCCTTGGGCTATGACGTAATCGACGCCGGCCTTCTTCTGCCGCTGCGCGTTACGCACATTGCCGACGAGACCCATGACTTTTGTGCCGACCTGCTTCGCCATCGGGACGACCCAACTCGGATCGCCAAGACCGGCTGCGAACACCGCAATGCGCTCCTCCATACAAACATCCACTTGCTTGCGGATGAATTCAGGTGACATGGCCGCCAGTTTCGACTCGGTCGGCTTCAGTCCGAACTTCTCGAACAGCGACTTGGCGAACGCAGCATGGTTGGGATAATCGCGCCTAATGCGCGCACGCATCTCTGCGCGATCGGGTGTTGTGGTCTCGTCCATGCTGGCAGGCAGCAAAAGGTCGACGCCGAATGGCCTGTCGGTCAGATTGCGCACCGCTTTGATACGGCGGCGAACTTCATCGCTATCCAGCCATGAACAACCGAGAATGCCCATACCACCGGCGTCGCTGACCGCGGCGACAAGCTCGGGCGGTGTCGCCATTCCCTTGACGCCCATGCCGGCGAGGAAAATGGGATACTCGATCTTCAGATCATCGCAGAGACTGGTATGCAGGACGCTTTTGGTCATGTCGGTCGTCTTTCCGATTGCGTCACAGAGGCAGGATCAAACATTTCGTTGGAGTTTC
>JBEKKM010000274.1:0-2971 GCA_050010715.1 Xanthobacteraceae bacterium
CAAGCTCAATTTGTTGAGCCGTAAACGGTCGCGGCTCGGAACGCCCTACAATCAGCACACCGATTGCGACGCCATCGCGCATGAGCGGGACGCCAAGCATGGCGCGATAGCCACCCGTTTTTTGGCCTTCGATGAATTCGTACTCAGTATCGTTCAGAACGTCAGGAATATGGACGGTCTTGCGTTCGAGCATGACACGACCGGTGATGGTGCCGCGTCCAGGCGACATTGGGTTGTGTTGCAGAAGCGCTTGGAAGGCCGGATTGTAGCCGTAGGTCGCGATATGGTCGAAAAACGCACCAGTCTGACGTGGGATCGAGGCGAGATCGGCGTCGCAAAGCCGAGCGACTGATTCAACCAACGTATTGAGCACCGTTTTGAGATCGAAGGTCGAGCGGCTGATGACTTTGAGAACATCGGCAGTGGCGGTTTGTTGCTGCAACGACTGGCGCAATTCATTGAGCAGTCGCGTGTTCTCGATGGCGATGACGGCCTGGGCGGCGAAGTTCTGCAGCAGATCGATCTGCTTGTCGGTGAAGGGCCGGACTTCCTGCCGGTAAATCGAGATGACGCCGACTAGTGCGCCATCGTTGAGCATGGGCACGTCGACCGTAGAGCGGGCTCCGCCGAACCTTGCCGGCGGCCCGTGCGGAGCATCGGCGGCATAGTCGGCGGTGTGACTGACTCGCTTGGTCTGCAAGACCCGTTCGAGGTGACTGCCTGGGACCGGCTGAAATTGCCGCCCGCGTTGTCTAATAAATTCAAGAAGTTCTGGCGGCGAGCCCACGTCGGCTGCCATATCGAAGCCTTTGCCGTCGTACCGTAACATCTGGCCGAACTTCGCGTCGCAAATGCGCAGTGCGTTTTCCAGCATGGCCTGGAACACCGGCTCCAGTTCGCCGGGCGACGAACTGATGACGCGCAGGACTTCCGACGTCGCTGTCTGCTGCTCCAGCGCCTCGGTGAGATCGTCGGTACGCTGACGCAATTCGTTGAGCAGCCGCGTATTCTCGATGGCGATGACAGCCTGGGCGGCGAAGTTCTCAAGTAACTCGATCTGCTTGTCGGTGAAAGGCCGGACTTCCTGGCGGTAGATGATCATCGCACCGATGATCTCATTATCCTTGAGCATCGGAACGGCAATCAAGGTACGCGCGCCAGACAGCGCGACGAACCTGCGACGCTGCGGGTCGTCCTGGGTCGCTGGGTGTTCCGCCGCGGCCCGTCGCGCCTGTTCCAATCGTCGCGGTCGCGCCTGTTCCAGTCGGGGTCGCGCATGTCTAGTCCGGCCCAAGATATTTAACAATAAGCCACATCAACTTTTGACAGCCGGTTCGCGCCAAAACGTTGATCCACATCAAATCGCCAAGGGTCGGTGCGGCTATCATTTTGTGGCTCTTGTGGGCATTCGCAGGAGCAAGGCCAAGGCTGAGCCCGCTACCCCCTTGTTCCGGTTTGGTCTTGGCCTCTTTCCCAAGCGGGCCACCCCGATTGTGCCGTGACAGACGTGAAACCCCTTCAAATTTGGGACGTGCGCGAGAACGACAAAGCCCCTTGGCGGGAAGCCAAGGTATTAATGGTGAGCGGTGACGCGGTTGAGCTTCAATATCTCGACATGCCCAACGCTCCATTGGCCAGCCAGATCTTCCATGCGTCGCGCAAGCGAATGCTGTCTGATAAGAAAAGGTACAGGCTCGTTCGGGAACCGGAACCCAAACAAGCCGCTTTCGCTGGGAGCGGCCAAAGATCTCCGAGGGGCGGCGCGAAATAGATCACTCAAGCTCGTGGGGCAATGCCATGAAATTTCCCCGTCGCAAATTCCTGCATCTGGCAGCGGGCGCTGCAGCGCTGCCAGTTCTGTCACGTCGTGCATCGGCGCTCGATTATCCGACGCGGCCGGTGCATCTCATCGTTGCCTTTCCGCCGGGCGGCGGTGCCGACATTGTCGCGCGGATCATCGGACAGGCGCTCTCGGAACGGCTCGGCCAATCCTTCGTCATCGAAAACCGGCCCGGGGCCGGCGCCAATCTCGCCGCCGAAATGGTGGTGCGGGCGCCGCCCGACGGCTACACGCTCTTGCAAATCATCTCAGCCGTCGCCACCAACCCTTGGCTTTATCCGAACCTCAGCTTTGATTTCATCCGCGATATCAGGCCGGTCGCGACCACGACGCGCAGCGCCTTCGTCATGGTGGTCAATCCGGATTTTCCGGCCAAGACCATCCCCGAGTTCATCGCCTACGGCAAAGCCAATCCGGGCAAGATCAACATGGCTTCGAGCGGCATCGGCATCACCACGCACATTTTTGGCCAGCTGTTCATGCACATGGCCGGCATCGACGCGGTGCATGTGCCGTACCGCGGCGGGGCGCCTGCGATCACGGCGCTCATCGCCGGCCAGGTGCAAGTCTATTTCAGCCCCCTGCCCGAGCCGTTGGAACAGATCAGGGCCGGGAAACTCCGCGGGCTCGGTGTTACCACCGCGACGCGGAGCGATGCATTGCCCAACGTTCCGAGTATCGGCGAATTCGTGCCGGGCTACGAGGCGGCCGGCTGGCAGGGGATCGGCGCGCCGAAAGACACGCCCGACGCGATTGTCGAAAAACTCAACGTAGCGACCGACGCGGTGCTCGCCGATCCGGCAATCAAGGCGCGCCTTGCCGACATGGCAATAACGGCATATCCGAGCACGCCTGCCGAATTTGCGGCCCTGATTGCCGGCGAAACGCAAAAATGGGGCAAGGTGATCCGCGACGCCGGCATTAAGCCGGAGTGATCTTTACCCGCCCGACATTCCATAAGTCCCGTTCCGCGAAATGAATCTTTCGCAATGCGGTAATTGACGGTGGCAAAGCGCCGCTTCGGGTCAATCGCGTCATTTTGAGCCTGCGCCGGGAATGTCCGCTTCTACTCCGAGAGCGACCGAATTGCTGCATGACGGCAACCACCGCTTCGGGCCCAAAAGCGGACAG
>JBEKKM010000275.1:0-2954 GCA_050010715.1 Xanthobacteraceae bacterium
GACCCGACCAGCCTCAATAAGCCGTCGACACCTGAAATCGGCGCCGCAAATATGATCGGCAGCATCCCGGGCACCGACGTGCACTGGGGCTTCGTGTTCGGCATCATCGCCGCAATCCTTTCGTACATCCTGATCTATCACACGGTGTTCGGATTCGCCGCGCGGGTCGCCGGCGGCAACATCCGCGCCGCCAAGGTCGTCGGACTGAGCGTCGGCAAGCTCATTCTGATCATCTGTTTTCTAGCCGGTGCGGCCGCCGGCCTTGCCGGCATGATGGAAGTCGCAGCCGTGCAGGGGCGTGCCAACGCCAATCTGGCGGCGGGCTATGGCTTCGCCGGCATCCTGGTGGCGTTCCTGGCGCGGCAAAATCCGCTGGCGGTCGTCCCGGTCGCCATCCTGCTCGGCGGCATCGGCGCCAGCGGCGGCTTGCTGCAGCGCCGGCTCGGCCTGCCGGACGCCTCGGTCCTGGTGTTGCAAGGCATGATCTTCGTCATGGTGCTGGCCAGTGACTCGCTTTACGGACGTTTAGGCATTTTCAAGGGAAAGGCGTCTTGACCTTGGCCGACCCAGGCAACATCGGCTTGTGGACGGTGCCGGTCGCGGTGCTTGGCGGCGCCGTGCGCGTCTCTACGCCGTTTATCTTTGTCAGTCTCGGCGAGTGCATTACCGAACGCAGCGGCCGCATCAATCTCGGCCTCGAAGGCACCCTCGTCATGGGCGCAATGAGCGGCTACGGCGTCTCCTACCTCACCGGCTCGCCCTGGCTCGGCGTACTCGCCGCCGGAGTGACCGGTGCTGCGATGGGCGCGCTGCACGCCGGAATCTGCGGGCTGCCGCGCGTCAATGACATCGCCGTCGGCATCGCCCTGATGCTGTTCGGCGTGGGGCTGGCGTTCTATCTCGGCAAACCGCTGATCGAGCCGACCGCACCGCGCCTGCCGTCAATCGACCTCGGCTGGTGGAGCGACATTCCGCAACTGCGCGCCGCCTTGCGGATCAATGTCCTGTTTCTCATCGGCGTCGCGCTGGCGCCAGTGCTGGTCTGGGCGCTGCGGACCACGCGATGGGGCCTGATCATACGCACCGCCGGTGAGAGCGCCGACGCCGCTTTGGCGATGGGCTATTCGGTGAATTTCATCCGCCTGCGCGCGACCATGTTCGGCGGTTTCCTGGCCGGGATCGGCGGCTCGTTCCTGTCGCTCTATTATCCGGGGAGCTGGAATGAAGGGCTGTCCAGCGGCCAGGGCATCACCGCCGTGGCGCTGGTGATCTTCGCGCGCTGGAATCCCATGCTGTGCCTTGCCGCATCGATTCTCTTCGGCGGTGCTGCCGCCTTGGGACCGGCGTTGCAATCCGTTGGGTATAGCCAGGGCTATCATCTGTTCAATGCCGCTCCCTACATCCTGACTTTGTTGATCATGATTGCGACCTGCTCACCCAAGCGCACCCTGATCGGTGCGCCGGCAGAGCTGTCGATTACGAGGTGAACCATGCCCCAACTGGCGCGCAAAGAGAGTAACGCGGCGGAGCGCTACGTCGCCGCCGATCCCTATCTCTGGCCCTACAACGGCGACCTTCGCCCGCAAAATACCGCGCTGATCATCATCGACATGCAGACCGACTTCTGCGGCGTCGGCGGCTATGTCGACAAGATGGGCTACGACCTGTCGCTGACCCGCGCGCCGATCGAGCCGATCAAGCGCACGCTCGCCACCGCGCGCGCCAAGGGCTTCCATGTCTTTCACACCCGCGAAGGCCATCGCCCCGATCTCGCCGACCTGCCGGCGAACAAGCGCTGGCGTTCGCGGCAGATCGGCGCCGGTATCGGTGATCCCGGGCCTTGCGGCCGCATCCTAGTGCGCGGCGAAGCCGGCTGGGAAATCATCCCCGAGCTTAAGCCGCGCGAGGGTGAGCCGATCATCGACAAGCCGGGCAAGGGCTCGTTCTGCGCCACCGATCTCGAGCTGCTGCTGCGGCTGAGCGGCATCGACAACATCGTGCTGACCGGCATTACCACCGATGTGTGTGTGCACACGACCATGCGCGAAGCCAACGACCGCGGCTTCGAATGCCTGCTGCTGGAGGATTGCTGCGGGGCGACAGACAAGGGCAATCACGACCATGCGCTGAAGATGATCAAGATGCAGGGCGGCGTGTTCGGCGCGGTGTCGGATTCGGCGAAATTCATCGAGGTCATTTCGTGAGCGAGTTCGCCACGCTGATCCCGCCCGGCGGGTTGGTCCCGCCGACTGCATCCAAAAAGACATTCGGCGTCGAAGCGCTTTCTATGACCAAGCGCTTCGGCGAGTTCGTCGCGCTCGATCAGGTCTCGTTGAAGGTGCGAACCGGTACGTTCCATGCGCTGCTCGGCGAGAACGGCGCCGGCAAGTCGACGCTGGTCAAATGCATCATGGGCTATTACCAGTCCGACGCCGGCGAACTCATAGTCGACGACCGCCAGGAAATCATCGGCAATCCCCGCGCTGCGCATGCGCTCGGTCTCGGCATGGTCTATCAGCACTTCACGCTGGTGCCGGCGATGACGGTTGCGGAGAATTTCGTGTTGGCGCGCGACGACGTACCGGCGGTGGTCGATTGGACGCGCGAGCGCAAGGCGTTGGAAGACTTTCTGTTGCGCATGCCGTTCGGCGTGCCGCTGAACGCCAAGGTGTCGGCGATCTCCGCCGGCGAGCGGCAGAAATGCGAGATTCTCAAGCAGCTATACCTGCAGCGCCGCTTTCTCATCCTCGACGAGCCGACTTCGGTGCTCACTCCCGGCGAGGCCGACGAAGTGCTCGGCATGCTGCGCGACATGGTGGCGCGGGGCGTTCTCACCATTCTCATGATTACCCACAAATTCCGCGAGGTCATGGCATTCGCCGACGAAGTGACCATCCTGCGGCGCGGCAAATTGGCGGGGCAGGGGCACGTCAAGGATTTGAACCCCGACACCA
>JBEKKM010000276.1:0-2918 GCA_050010715.1 Xanthobacteraceae bacterium
GAGCGTGCCGTAGGCGTGAATGGCGAGATAATTCCACGTCGGCACGACTTTGCCGGTCTGTTGTTTGGTCGGATACCACGACGGCGTGATGTAGGTGTTCGGCCCTAAAAATATCGCCAGCGCCGCAATGCCCGGCTTCACCCGCGTCCACTGCGGATTGGCGCGCGCCAGATGTCCGAGCACGGTGCCGAGCGGCGCCGGCTCGGGATCGAGCAACAGCGGCAGATGGCTTGCTTCCAGTTCCTGCTCGCCCGAGGTCACCAAGGTGCCGAAGCCATATGTCCTGATGGCGTCGTGCAAAACGGCAACGCGGTCTTCCTTGAAATGCGTCGGCACGTACATGGCTGCCTCCGACCGCTGTCGTAGTCCCTGGCCCCGGATTCATCAAGGGATTGGGCGCTTTGTTCGCCGCGCTCGCGGTGTGATACGGTCGCGGCCTCAGCGTTAAGGACATCGCACCATCATGCTCGACCAAGCCGACGAAGCTCGCCGCGCGCGCACGACGCGCAAAGGGCCGCGCCTCGATTTCCAGGATCATCTCGCCGATCTCGAAGCCGCCGGCCTGGTCACGCGCATCGACACCCCGATCAACAAGGACACCGAGCTGCATCCATTGGTGCGCTGGCAATTCGTCGGCGGCGTGCCGGAGGAAAAACGCCGCGCCTTTGTCTTCACCAATGTCACCGACGCCAAGGGTCGCAAATACGATATCCCGGTCGTGGTCGGCGCGCTGTCGGCGTCGCCGGAGATTTATGCCATCGGCATGGGCCGCAAGGTCGAGGAGATCGGTGACGCCTGGCTGCAGGCGATCAATCATCCGATTGCGCCGGTCGCCGTCACCTCGGCGCCATGCCAAGAAGTGGTCATCACCGGCAACGACCTGAAAGCGCCGGGCGGGCTCAACGCGCTGCCGGTGCCGGTCTCGACGCCGGGTTTTGATTCCGCGCCGTATCTGACGGCGACTTTGTGCGTGACCCGCGATCCCGACAGCGGCGTGCAGAACATGGGCACTTACCGCGCGGCGCTGAAGGCAGCCGACCGACTGGCCGTGCGAATGGTGGCACGCGAGGCGACCGGCGCCGGCGGTTTCCGGCACTGGCTCAAATACCGCGACCGCAGCGAGAAGATGCCGATCGCCATCGTCATCGGCGCCGCACCCGTGGTGGTGTTCACCGGGCCGCAAAAGCTCGCCGTCGATCTCGACGAGCTCGGCGTCGCCGGCGGCCTGGCCGGTGAGCCGATCCGCGTCGTCAAGGGGAAGACCGTCGACCTCCACGTGCCAGCCGACGCCGAGATCGTCATCGAAGGTTTGATCGATTGCCAAAAACTCGAGCCCGAAGCGCCGTTCGGCGAAAGCAACGGCTACGTCGCGCTCGAAGCCTTCAACATGCCGATGCAGGTCACCGCGATCACGCGCAAGAAGAAGCCGGTGTTCTGCTCGATCATCAGCCAGGTCACGCCGAGCGAATCGAGCGTCATCAAGAAGGTCGCCTACGAGCCGTTGTTCCTCGCCCATCTGCGCGACCAGCTGGCGATCAAGGGCGTGCTGCGCGTCGCCATGCACGAGCGGCTGACCAATTTGCGGCCGGTGATCTTCGTGCAGATCAAGGCCGGGACGCCGCGCACCGAGGTGTGGCGGGCGCTGCATGGCGCTTCGACGCTGATGTCGAACTGCGGCAAGATCGTCGTCGCGGTGTCCGACGACATCGATCCGGAGAGCGTCGACGCGGTGCTGTGGTCGCTCGCCTATCGCTCGAACCCGATCGAGGACGTGCAGCTCATACCCTATCGTGGCGGCGTGCAGGGCGCGCAATACGGCCCCGAACAATCGGATTCCAGCATGCTCGTGGATGCCACCCGCAAGCGCCCGATGGCGCCGCTGGCTTTGCCGACCCGCGAGCACATGGAGCACGCGCGGGCGCTGTGGGAGCGGCTCGGCTTGCACCCGCTCACCGTGACGTCGCCGTGGCACGGCTACCATCTCGGCGACTGGACCGAGACCTGGGAGAAATTCGCCAAGCGCGCCGCCGCCGGCGATTGGGAACTGTCCGGCCTCGATACGCTGGCGCGTCAGCGCGGCGGCGTGATGCCGGAAACGTCGGTGCGGGCGGTGGAGAAGCCGGGCGAGTAAGCCGAGCTTGGGGGCGAAGGACAGATGGCACGCATTCCCTATTTCGATCGCGCGGATTTACCGCCCGAGCATCAGGATCTGCTCAACCGGCCGATCAATCTGTTTCGGGCTCTGGTCAACAGTCCGGGCGCCGCGCGCGGCTGGAGCGGGATCGGCCACTACATCCGCCACGGCTCCAAGCTTGATCCGCGGCTGCGCGAGCTCGCCATCCTTCAGGTCGGCTACCTCGCGCGGTCGCCCTACGAGTATTCCCATCACGTCAAGATCGGCCACGATTTCGGCGTCAGCGACGACGACATCCGCGCCATCGCCGCCGAGACGCAAGGCCGCACCACCGATCTGGAGCCGCTGGCCAAAACGGTGCTCAAGGCGGCCCGTGAAATGTCGACGGAACTGGCCATTTCCGACGCCACCTTCGCGCACTTGCGCGAAAAACTCGACTCCGAGCGCCTCACCGACCTGGTCCTGACGATTGCCTTCTACTGCGCCGTGGTGCGCGTGTTGGCGACGCTGCAGATCGACGTCGAGGAAGAATATCTGCCCTATCTCAAGCAATTTCCGCTGCCGCCCGCCCCCGGACACGGCGGCGCATAGCAAAAACGTCCCGGCCAAAGAACGGTTGCGCAATGCCACCCCGGCCGCCTATCTATGCGGCAAATGGACACCGCAACCGTACCCGCCGCCTCAACGCCGGCCGCCGCCCACCACCTGATCGACGCTCGGCTGAGCAGGATCGAGGACGTCGCCCGCGACACCAAGCTGTACACGTTCGAGCGCGTCGATGGCG
>JBEKKM010000277.1:0-2913 GCA_050010715.1 Xanthobacteraceae bacterium
GCGCCCAGCGCCGAGGCGGCAGCGCCGGCGGCGACGGAAAAACCCGACGTCGCGCCGCCGGCAACTATCGCCGCGCCGGAACAATCGGCAGCGCCGCCCGCGCCACCGCCTGCTGCGGCGCAAGCGGTACCGCCGCCACCGCCAGCCGACAAGCCGGCGGCGAGGCCGAAGGTCGAAGCGCAAAGCGCCGTGCCGGAAACTCCGCAGCCGGCAGTGCCACCAGCGCCACCGCCAGCCGCGGCGCAAGCGGCGCCACCGCCAACCGACAAGCCGGCAGCGACGCCGAAGGCCGAAGCGCAAATCGCCACGCCGGAAACGCTGCAGCCGGCACCTTCAGCCGACGCGGCGAAGGCGGCGCCCGCTGCGCCGCCAGCGTTGCCGGCACCGCAACGCGATGCGGCCGCCGCGCCTGACAAGGCTCCGGCCAACAATGCGCCACCGCCGCGCCCGCGCGCCGCCAATACCAGCGGCAAGGTCGCGGTTGAACTCACCCGTCAAGGCGCCAACCTGAAACTGGCCTTCCCGTTCCCGGCGTCGACGGCGGCGGCGGTGTTCAACCGCGCCGACACGCTGTGGATCGTGTTCGATTCCGGTGCCGATATCGATCTCGGCGCGCTCGACGGCGAGGCAAGTCGCACCATCCGCGGCGCCGAATTCACCCATACGCCCGACGCCGACATCGTCCGCATCAAGCTCGACCATCCGCACCTGGCCTCCGTCGATATCGACGGCCCGACATGGACGGTGCAGATCGGCGATTCCGCCATCGACACCACGCACGCGCTCACCATCACCCGCAACCTGATCGGCCCGAACCGATCGAGCGTCACCATCCCGTTCGATTCGCCGCACCTGGTGCACCGGCTCGACGATCCAGACGCCGGCGATAAGCTCGTTATCGTCACCGCATTCGCGCCGGCGCGCGGCTTCATCGACGAGCGCGATTTTGTCGAGTTTCACATGCTGGCCTCGGCCGAGGGCGTCGTGGTCGATCCGCTTGCCGACGACGTCAAGGTCGAGCTGGCGCCCGACAAGATCATCGTCAGCCGCCCCATGGGGCTGGCGCTGTCGACGTCTTTGCAGAGCTTGCTGCGCGGCTCCGGCTTGCGGCCGACGATGTTCGATTCGCAATTGTGGGGTTTCGATCAGCACGCCTCGTTTATCGAGCGCCAATCGAAGCTGGTCGCCGCGGCGGCGTCGGCGCCCGACAACAAGCGCCTGGCGCCGCGGCTCGATCTCGCCCGCTTCTATGTCGCCCGCGACATGTATCCCGAAGCCAAGGGCGTGCTCGACGTCGCGCTCGCCGACGAGCGCTCAGCCTCGGAGCAGGGCTCGGCAACCGTGCTGCGCGCGGTGGCCGAGATTATGATGAATCGTCCCGATGACGCGCTGAAGGATCTCGCCGATCCGTCGATCGGCGATCAGCACGACGCGCCGCTGTGGCGGGCGCTGGCCTACGCCAAGCAGGGCAAATGGGCGCAAGCGCGCGACGGCTTCAAGAGCGCCGACGCATCCGTTGCGACGCTGCCGGTCGAATTGCAGCGCGCCGCGCTCAAGGAAGAAATGCGCTCGGCCATCGAGGTCGGCGATTTCTCCACCGCTTCCAGCCAGCTCAACGATTTCGAGACCATCGGCGTGCCGCACGAGCTCGAGCCGGCGATGGCGGTACTGATCGGCCGGCTCGCCGAGGGCATGGGCCGCAACGACGATGCGCTCGCCGCCTATCAGACGGCGGCCGATTCCTGGGACCGTCCGGCCGCGGCACAGGGACAATTGCGCGAGACGTTGCTGCGCTACGCGCTCGGCGATCTCAAGCGCGATGACGTGATTTCGCAGCTCGAAACGCTCACCACCATCTGGCGCGGCGACGACACCGAGATCGAGGCGCTGCAGATGCTGGCGCGGCTCTATACCGCCGACGGTCGCTATCGCGACTCGTTCTATGTCATGCGCAGCGCGCTCGCCGCGCATCCCAATTCCGACATGACCCGGCGCATCCAGCAGGAGGCGGCGCGGACTTTTGACGCGCTGTTTCTCGCCGGCAAGGGCGACGCGCTGCCGGCCATCGATGCGCTCGCCTTGTTCTACGATTTCCGCGAGCTCACCCCGATCGGCCGCCGCGGCGACGAGATGATCCGCCGCCTCGCCGACCGCCTGGTCGCGGTCGATCTGCTCGACCAGGCTGCCGACCTGCTGCAATACCAGGTCGACAACCGGCTGCAGGGCGCCGCGCGCGCGCAAGTGGCGACGCGGCTTGCGGTGATCTATCTGATGAACCGCAAGGCTGATCGCGCGCTGGCGACCTTGCGCGCCACGCGCACCGCCGATCTGACCAACGAATTGCGCAACCAGCGCCTGCTGCTCGAGGCGCGCGCGCTGTCCGACATGGGCCGGCACGATTTGGCGCTGGAAGTGATCGGCAATCTCGACGGCCGCGAAGTCATCCGGCTGCGCTCCGACATTTATTGGGCGGGTCGGCACTGGCGCGAAGCTGCCGAGCAGATCGAGCTGTTGTACGGCGAGCGCTGGAAGGATTGGCAGCCGCTCAACGACATCGAGCGCTCCGACATTCTGCGCGCCGAGCTCGGCTATGCGCTCGGCGAGGACACGCTCGGGCTTGGCCGCTTCCGCGAGAAATACGCGGCCAAGATGGCCGGCACGCCGGACGCCCACGCCTTCGACGTGGTCTCGGCCCCGCTCGGAACGAGCGGCACGGAATTCGCCGCCATCGCCCACGTCGCCGCCGCGGTCGACACCCTCGACGGTTTTTTGCGGGACATGCAAGCCCGCTACCCGGACGCCAGCGCTTCGCCGCCAAACGCCGCGCAACCGGCACCGCCGGATGCCGCCAACGGCGCGCCGCAAGCGGCAACGCCCGCGCCCGCCGCTCCGCTGATACCGTCCATCGTTCCG
>JBEKKM010000278.1:0-2877 GCA_050010715.1 Xanthobacteraceae bacterium
GATCGACTGCTTGATGTGCGCGAAGTTGAAATTCATGTCGGGCCAGGCGCCGGGATAGCGCCACGCACCGGTATGAATGCTCGCCGGCCGCATGAAGGCGCCGAGGCGCAACTGACGTGCCGCAGCCATGGATAACCTCGGTTATTTGCGCTTCGATCGGGTTTGGCGCGCGGCGTAGCGGGCGTCCCTGGCCGCTTTTTGCTCGGCTTTCAACGCGATTTCGCGCTGCGCGCGTTCGGCCTTGTCGCGCTCGGCCTGCAAGGCCGCGTCGCGTTCCGCCTTAAGCGCGCGTTCGGCATTTTGCGCTTTGGTTTCGGCCTTTTCGGCCTCGCGGACATTTCTAGCCGCCTTGCGCTCGGCGGCACCCGCTGTTCGCGCCGTCAGCCGTTCGGCAAGCGCCGGATCGGCGGCCTTGGCGAGAAACTTCTGCAGTGCCGCCTTCCTGGCCTTGGCGGCGGCCTCCTGCCGCTCGAGGAGATCCGGATTCTTAAAACCAGCCATCGCTCTCGACCTCGCTTGTCCCGCCGCAGACCGGAAGGCTCAAGTGCACCCAATACCCTTCAACGCGCGCGCCAGCCAAGCACTGTTGCTTCGATAGGAGTGCTTGTCTTCACGCTTTGCCAAGCGCCGCTCGTCCATCGGCACAGGAACGGAACGACATAGGTGCCGACGTGATCCTCGCACAGGAGCTCAAGGGGCTGGTCCGCCGGCGGCACCCCATCATGGGTGAAATCGCCGATTCGATCTTGCCGTGTCGCCATGCGATCCTGGTGATCCGTGCCGTTAAGACTTCGATGCACCCAATTCGATGCTAACATGTGGCGCTGCGACGGCATCGCAGAATGCATATATAACGCGCATAAACGAGGAATCAACCAGCGAGCGCCCCCATGGCATTCAAGCCGAACTACGGAAGAGATCGCGCCGAACGAGCGAGAACAGCACGGACTCGCAGCGAGGAAAAGCAGCTCAAGAAGGACGAGAAGACTGCCCTGCGCAAAGCCCGGCGCGCCGAAATGGATCCCGCACCGGATGACACCAATCCGCCACCGGATGAAACGCAAAGTTGACGCGTAAACCGCCCGGTACAACAGCCAAAACGTCGGAGTTTTTTGCAATGTCCACGTCTGCCCCAGCGGCGACCCACGCGGCCGCCGCGCCGCCGGCCGATCAGCGCAGCCCCCAGCGCGTGCGTCACGAGCCGCGCCGGCGCACGCTGACGATCAAGCAGGTCGAGAAGGTCGCCGCCCACATGATCCGCGTCACGTTGACTGGCGATCTCGAAGGCTTCAAAAGCTTAGGCTTCGACGACCACATCAAGCTGTTCTTCCCCGACGGCACCACCAATGCCGAAGGCGCGCCCAACATGCTGGCGCGCGACTTCACCCCGCGCCGCTATGACCCGATCAAAAATACACTGGCGATCGACTTCGCCATTCACGACGCCGGGCCCGCGACGCGCTGGGCAGCGCAGGCGCAGCCGGGCCAGACGCTGTCGATCGGCGGCCCGCGCGGCTCCTTCATCATCCCGACCACCTACGATTGGCATTTGCTGATTTCCGACGAGACCGGGCTACCGGCCATCGGGCGGCGGCTCGCCGAATTGCCGGCGGGAACGCGGGTCGTCGTCGTGGGCGAGATCGACGGTGCGGACGACGAAATCGCGTTCCATACCAAAACGGACGCGACCATCACCTGGGCGCACCGCAACGGCGCCGCAGCGGGCGAAAGCGACGTGCTGGCGAAGACGCTGTCGAGGATGAAACTGCCGGCCGGCGATTACTACGCCTGGGTCGCCTGCGAATCGCTCACCGCCAAGGCGCTGCGCCGGCAACTGATCGCCGACCACGGCGCCAATCCGAAATGGACCCGCGCCGCCGGCTATTGGCGCCGCGGCACGGTTGCCGTGCACGAGATGCACGAGGAGTAAAGGGCCGCCCGGTTTTCTGAGTGGCCCTCGTGCTTTCATCGCAACGTTGCGGGTGATCCGATCATCCCCAGCGGATGGCGATGGCGCTAGCGATCGAGAGCGGCCGGGTGCGAACCCGGTTACCGTCGTTGCCGGATTCGATGATCCATTTGCCGTCCTCCTGGCCGACGATCTTGCCGACGTGGTGCGACCAGACCACGACCGCACCGACGCCCGCGGGTCCGGATTGTCCCCAATGCGCCCAGTTGCGCGCCAGATTGAACGCGGGGCCCGGATCGCCGGACACCAGCTGCCGCATCTCCCATCCGCACCACGCCGCCGGACGACCACCGACATGGGCACCGATTTGGCCGCCATGTGCGCTTCGTTCCGGATAGTTTTGGTCTGAGTAATTTTGGCTGGAGTAATTTTGGCCGAAATCGCTTCGCGCGTTCTCGGTAAACATGTTTTGCGCGGCATAGTCGCCGCGTCTTGGATCACCAAGTCCCTGCGACGAATAATGCCGGGCAAAATGCGCGGCATGCTGCCGATGATGGCGATAATGCTCGCGCGCTTGTGCCGATTGCGCAAACACGAACGTGGCCGCAACGGCGACCGATATTGTCGTTAACTTCATACGCTAGACTCCTACTCGTTACTTTTTGGACGCCCGCGCTGTCCTCATTCGCAAATGAAAACCCCGCCAAACAGGTTGGCGGGGTCAAGCAACGCAAAGCGAGAGGCGTCTTAGCACCAATGGAGTCATTCACACGGCCCGGGATTGCATAGCGCGTATCAGCTGAGCGGCCAGGCGAGTCTCATTTTGGCCCCTTTGTGCGACCCGGAATCCGTTGTGTAAAAGTTCCGTTCAAGTTATCTACGTGGCATGTGACCCTGCGCCGGGTTAGCTCAGCGGTAGAGCAGCGGTTTTGTAATTCGTAAAACGGTGCCCCGGCTTGCCACAAGTC
>JBEKKM010000279.1:0-2861 GCA_050010715.1 Xanthobacteraceae bacterium
ATGCAGGAGATTTTTAAAATGATCGGCAGGCTCAATCACGTGGCGATCGCGGTGCGCGATCTCGGCAAGGCGACGGCGGTTTATCGCGATGTGTTGGGCGCGAACGTTTCGGCGGCGGTGCCGCAGCCCGACCATGGCGTGACTACGGTGTTCATCACGCTGCCCAATACCAAGATCGAGCTGTTGGAACCGCTCGGCGACAATTCGCCGATCGCCAAATTTTTGGAGCGCAACCAGGACGGCGGCATGCACCACCTATGCTACGAGGTCGACGATATCCGCGCCGCCCGCGATGCGCTCA
Organism: Xanthobacteraceae bacterium; assembly: GCA_050010715.1. GTDB lineage: Bacteria > Pseudomonadota > Alphaproteobacteria > Rhizobiales > Xanthobacteraceae > BOG-931. Next base: position 302 of record JBEKKM010000279.1, read on the forward strand.
AAGCCGCCGGCGCCCGCGTACTCGGCGACGGCGAGCCGAAGACCGGCGCCCACGGCAAGCCGGTGCTGTTCCTGCATCCGAAGGATTTTTCCGGCACCCTGGTCGAGCTGGAGCAGGCCTGAAATGCCCGTCACCACCGGCATCGCGATCTTTTTCTTGATCTGGTGGATCGTGCTGTTCGCGGTGCTGCCTTGGGGCGTGCGCAGCCAGCAAGAGAATGAGGAGGTTGCGCCCGGCACCGATCCGGGGGCGCCGGCGATCCCCGACCTGCGCCGGAAGCTGGTCTGGACGACCGTGGTCTCCGTGGTGATTTTTGCAGCGTGTTACGTCATCTATGTCGAGCGTCTTGTGACATTGGAAGGCCTGTTGGCGCCCTTTGGGCTGCATATGACGCCGTAGATCGCGGCATCCAACGAGAACATAAATATATAATTGAAACAGTATCTTATGGGGCTAATTTAATGCGTTTGGCGCGGTTTTGCTGCGCCTCAAGGCGCCCACCTTGACCCGATCGCCAAAAGAAAAAGCAGGGCAAGAGCCCTGCTCGAGAATCCTCATCTGCACCCTTAAGTTCCGCGTACTGTTGTGATTTTACGCATCCTCACCGTGGCAGTGAAGTCGCCTTACGCGTCCGGGCATCCTCCCAAGACTTGGACCGCTTTCCCGAAATCTCGTGAACGAGATGGCGGTTTCGGGATTGCGCAAAAACATTGGTAATCGATCTGTGGGCTTTTGTCACGAGGTTGCCCACCTCAAACGGCAAAAAAATACCTCCCCAAATTCCTGCCCTTGTGTTTCCGCGCCGGTTCCGGTTTCACTGCCGCGGCCCTTAAGCGAGATTCCATGCGCCTTTCCCGGTTTTTTCTGCCCATTCTGCGCGAGACCCCGAAGGAGGCGGAGATCGCCTCTCACCGGCTGATGCTGCGCGCCGGCATGATCCGCCAGGAGGCGGCCGGGATTTATGCCTTCCTGCCGCTCGGCCTGCGGGTGCTCAAGAAGGTCTGCGAGATCGTGCGCGAGGAGCAGGACCGGTCCGGCGCCATCGAGCTTTTGATGCCGACCATCCAGTCCGCCGAGCTGTGGCGCGAAAGCGGCCGCTACGAGGCCTATGGCAAGGAGATGCTGCGCATCAAGGACCGCCACGAGCGCGACATGCTCTACGGCCCGACCAACGAGGAAATGATCACGGCGATCTTCCGCAGCTACGTGCGCTCGTACAAGGATCTGCCGCTCAACCTCTACCACATCCAATGGAAATTCCGCGACGAGGTGCGGCCGCGCTTCGGCCTGATGCGCGGGCGCGAGTTTTTGATGAAGGACGCCTATTCGTTCGACCTCGACTTCGACGGCGCCAAGCACGCCTATAACCGCATGTTCGTCGCTTACTTGCGCACTTTTGCGCGCATGGGCTTGCGCTCGATCCCGATGGTGGCCGAAAGCGGCCCGATCGGCGGCAACCTGTCCCACGAGTTCATCATCCTGGCCGACACCGGCGAGAGCGAAGTTTTTTGCCACAAGGACTATCTGAACTTCGAGGTTCCCGGCCCCGACGTCGATTTCACCCATGTCGGCCGCCTGCAGGCGGTCGTCGACAAATGGACCTCGCTCTATGCCGCGACCTCGGAGAAGCACGACGTTGCGGCCTACGAGGCGCTGCCGGCCGACAAGCGGGTGTCGGCGCGCGGCATCGAAGTCGGGCATATCTTTTATTTTGGCACAAAGTATTCCGAGCCGATGAAGGCTTTCGTGACCGGCCCCGACGGCACCGACCGGCCGGTGCATATGGGCTCCTACGGCATCGGCCCGAGCCGGCTCGTCGCCGCCATCATCGAGGCCTCCCACGACGAGGCCGGAATCGTCTGGCCCGAGCCCGTGGCGCCGTTCAAAGCCATGATCCTCAATCTCAAGCAGGGCTCAAGAGACACCGACGAAGCCTGCGAGCGGCTTTACGCGGAACTTTCCGCAAAAGGCATCGACACGCTCTACCACGACCGCGACGAGCGGCCGGGCTCGAAATTCGCCATGGCCGACCTGATCGGCGTGCCCTGGCAGATCCTGGTCGGGCCGCGCAGCCTGGCCGAAGGCAAAGTCGAGGTGAAGCGGCGCGCCGACGGCAGCCGGGAACTCATGACGCCGGCCGACGCGGTGGTGCGGCTCAGTTTATGAACGGCACGCCTGCGGCATCCACAATCGATGCTGTCGACCGCGCCATGATGGAGCGCTGCATTGCGCTCGCGATGCGTTCGGCGGATCTTGGCGAATATCCTTACGCGTCGGTGATTTGCCGCAATGGCGAGGTCGTTTGCGAAGCGATGAATTCGGTGCGGCGCGATCGCGACGTCACGCACCACGCCGAGGTCGTCGCTATTTCGGAGGCGCAACATCGGCTCAACCGCGTGAGTCTCGAAGACTGCACCATGTATGCGAACGCGGAGCCTTGCGCGCTGTGCTGCTATGCGATGCGCGAGACACGCATCGGCCGCGTGGTGTTTGGCGTGCCGGCGCCACTCACCGGAGGGGTCACGCGCTGGAACATTCTTGCCGATACCAAGCTGTCGAA
>JBEKKM010000280.1:0-2844 GCA_050010715.1 Xanthobacteraceae bacterium
GGCTCGTTTGCATCCTGCTTCACGCCGTCATAATGCGGGGTGTGGGCAACGCGCCGGACGAAGCCTCCGGCGGGAACTGCCACGGTATTTTTCGGATCGAAATCCGCCCCGCTGTTCACCCACCACGTGCCGGACAAAACAAGCGAGAGCCGATCGGTCGCGTAGGTGTGTGGGGCGCTCATGTAACCTGGGTACCACTTCATCAACACGAGATAAGGCCCAGACCTGTCCAAGCCACCGTAGAGCGTCGCCATCTCGCCGCTGTGCGGCGGGAACCCGCTTATCCAGTCGCTCCATCTTATGGCGTCGGGAGGCGTGATTGCCGTCTCGGCCGGGTTGATCTGTCCGGCTCGTGCGGACGTGTCAAGCATCGCTAGTGACACAGCAGCGAGGAACGGCGCGATCAGTAGTCCGCGACGCGTGGAACAAATGGAATGATCCGCCGCGAGGACAGAAGTAAGGCCGCGTTCCAAGGCATTGTTGCAGAACATTTCCTTCTCCTGTTGTGGACAAGTCCCGCACCCCAACTTTTGTGGCAGCGATCGAGCTCCTTGCCGGCTTTGTCACACTGCGCCACGCGCCGGCGGCGCCATGAATTCCGGGCCGACCGGATCGGTGATTGTTACCTGCAGGATCCGATCGATCTCGGCCTTCGCGGCGGTGTCGAGCCGCCAGCCCGTCACCTCGTCGACCGGCTGCAGTTGATCAGGATGACGCGCGCCCCACAGCGCCGTGGTGACGCCTTGATCGAGCATCCAGCGCACCGCCAGCTCAATAACGCGTTTTCCGAAACGCTCCTTGGCGAGCCGATCCAGCTTTTGCACGGCGTTAAGGTATTGCGTGAACCGGGGCTCCCGAAACTTCGGATCAGTGCGTCGCAGATCGTCGCCGCCAAAAACGGTATTCGGCCGCATTCGCCCGGACAGCAGGCCACGACACAGCGCGCCATAGCCGAACGTCGCGATTTTATTCTCGCGGCAATAGGGCAATAGGTCGGCCTCGATCCCACGTTCGAACAGATTGTAGGGCGACTGCAGCACATGCAGCGGCGCCACGCTGCGAAACCGCTGCATTTGCTCGACCGAAAAATTGCTGACCCCGATGGCGCGGATCTTCCCTTCTCGATACAGCCGGTGCATCGCATCGGCGGTTTCCTCGATCTCCACCAGCGGGTCGGGCCAATGGACTTGGTAGATGTCGATGACGTCCGTTTGCAGCCGGCGCAACGAGTCCTCGACCTCCTGGAGGATCCGGCTCTTGCTGGCGTTGCGGTAGGGTTTGCCGTCCTTCCAGGCCAAGCCGACTTTGGTCGCGATGATGGCCTGATTGCGGCGGCCGTCTTGGGCGAGCGCTTTGCCAACGATTTCCTCCGAACGGCCGAATCCATAGACTGGCGCCGTATCGATAACGTTGATGCCGTGATCGAGCGCCGCCCGGATGGTGGAAATCGATTCCGTTTCGTCGGTGCCGCCCCACATCCAACCGCCGATGGCCCAGGTACCGAGAGCGACGCGCGACACTGTAAACGGCGTGCCGGCAATAGCGGAAAACTCCATATCGATTTCGAGAATTTCGGTTTTACGAGCCATGATACTGTTCCTCTAGGGCCTGGCGGTTAGGTGGTCTTGAGTTGCGCGGTATCGACAGGCAGCGCGCGAATGCGCTTCCCCGTTGCTGCAAAAATCGCGTTGCAGAGCGCCGGCGCGATCGGCGGCACACCCGGCTCGCCCGCCCCGCCGGGCGCAGCATCGCTCTCTACGATGTAGACGCGCGTGTCCGGCGTAATATCGGTGCGTGCGACCAGGTAGTCGCTGAAATTGCTTTGCTCGATCCTTCCCTGTTTGATGCTGATGTTGCTGAGCAGCGCGTTGCTGATCCCCATGATCACAGCGCCCTCGAACTGCGCGCGCACCCGATCCGGATTGACGACGAGACCGCAATCGAGCGCCACATCGACCCTGGGAATCGTGACCGTTCCGTCATTGCCGACAGCGACATGCACGATCGCCGCCACGTAACTAAGGAAACTGCGGTGAATTGCAATGCCGCGTCCCTGCCGCGGCGGCAGTTTTTGGCCCCATTCGCTGTTGCGCACGACGAGGTCGAGAACGCCGCGCAGCCGGCCGGTGTCGACCGGATAGAGATCAAGCGAAGCGCCGTAATTTGGATAGTCGACATTCATCGCTGTGAAATCGAGCTTGCGCGGATCGCCAAGCAATCGCCGCAGATACTCGACCGGATCCTTGCCGGCCACATGAGCAAGCTCGTCGGCGAACGAGCACACCGCGAAAGCGTGAGGGATGTTGTAGACCGATCGATACCAACCGATCCGGACGTGATTTGCGGCCGGCCCGTTCTCGCAACGCACGTTCGCGATCGCGTAGGGCATGTCGGTGACGCCCTGCTGGAGCTCGCCGGCGCTGCCAAAGGTCACGTCGGGTTGGAAGGTCGCCTCGATCGCGGGAAACACCGTGCGATGAAGCCATGCGGTCGTCCGCCCGTCCGCTGCGATGCCGCCTTCGAGATGTTGGGCGCAGATCGCGTGATAGTAATCATGCCGGATCTCGTCCTCGCGGGTCCACGTCACCTTGACGGGCGCGCCGACCTGACGCGACAGCAGCGCGGCCTCGGCGACATAATCGGGCTTCGACTTGCGGCCGAATGCGCCTCCCAGCAAGGTCACGTTGACGGTCACGTTCTCATACGGCAGGCCGAGAACCTCCGACACGAGCGTCCGTGCGGCCTGCGGAAACTGCGTCGGCGCCCAGGTGTCGCAATGGTCCCCGACGACGCTCGCGACCGCCGTCGGCACCTCCATTGGTGCGTGTGCGTAATAGGGTACGA
>JBEKKM010000281.1:0-2788 GCA_050010715.1 Xanthobacteraceae bacterium
GACGACGAGCTGGAACCGTGTCGGCTGTTCAACCGGAAGATCGGCCGGTTTGGCGCCGCGCAGAATCTTATCGACGAAAATTGGCGCGTGGTGCGCCATCTCAACCTGGTCGGGACCATACGAAATCAGCAAGCCGGCAGCCGCGGTCTCCCGCGACCAACCGCAAGTCGGCATGCCGCGTTCGAGCGCCAATCTTTGGAGACTATTGCGACCCTGGAATAACAACCCGCCCGGTCCCAGCGCGAGCGCCCGCACTCCGGCCTTTGTCATGCTGTCAAAAACGCTGTCCATCTCGCCAAGCGATGGCAACTCGAACGGCAGTACGGTCAAGCCGAGCTCGGCGGCGGCCGCCTGGCCTTCTTTGAGGTATTGCGCCGCGGACGGTTCGGCCGGATTGAAAAGCAACGCGACGCGAGACAGCTGCGGGACAATATCTCGCAGGAGCTCAAAACGCTTTGCCGTCAGATCGGTCGCCAGGATCGACAGTCCAGTGATGTTTCCCCCCGGCCGCGCCAGGCTGTCTACCAACTTCAGCCCGACTGGGTCGGCAACGAAGAGAAAAACAATGGGTATCGTCGTAGTCGCGTCCTTTGCGTAAGGGGCGGTGATGTTGCCCACGGTCACGATGACGTCGACCTTCAGCGCCACCAGTTCCGCTGCCATGTCCCGAAAGTGGTCCGGCGTTTCATTGGGAAAGCGATGCTCAAACCTAATGTTGCGCCCGTCGGCATAACCCAGATCCTTGAAACCGCGAATGAGCGCGTCGAAGTATGGCTGTTCTTCACCTGGGTTACCGGCATGCCATAGAACGCCGACTTTCGGCGTCGCGACCGGCTGTTGCGCACGCGCGGCGAGCGGCCACGCAACGGCGGCGCTGCCGAGTGCAGATATGAATTGCCGCCTTCCAATGCCGGTTGCCATTTTCCCGATGCCCAAATTGGGATGACACTGGGAAATAATATCACGCCTCAAAATGGGGGTCTGTGGCCCTCAAGAGCCTCGATGGCGGGCGGTTGGCGCGGCTTTTATCGGGGGAAGACCGGTCGCGGCAGCCTGTGATGGGCGCGGCAGAAGGTGACCCACAGCGGTCCTCGCAGCGACTTCAATTTGCGCTGCAACATACGCTTGGATGCTTACTCAATCACCTCGTCGGCGGCCACGAGCAGGGTTTGCGGCACGGTGAGGCCGAGTGCTTTGGCCGTCTTGAGGTTGATGACCAGCTCGTACTTTGTCGGTGCTTGCACCGGCAGGTCGGCCGGCTTCTCGCCCTTGAGGATGCGGTCGACGTAGCCGGCCGCGCGCCGGAACTGGTCGATGGTATCGGGGCCGTAGGACATAAGGCCGCCGCTCTCGACGAACGATCGATTGGAGTAGATCGCCGGCAGGCGATGTTGCGCCGAGAGGGCAACAATGAGATCGCGTTGGCCTGTCGCCAAAGGGTTTGCCGGGACGATCAGGCCGCCATTCGGCGTTCGCGCGAACTCTGCGACGCCACGCTCCAATTCGCCGGCATTACGAACATCGACTGGCGTCAGAACAACTCCCACAGATGACGCAACGGACTGGATACTTCCAAATTGTCCGGTTCCGGTCGGGTTCGAGGGATCAAGAACGACAGCAGCGCGCGTTATCTGTGGCGATAACTGCTTGAGCAAATCCAGCCATTTCGTGCTGGTGCCGAACTCAGCCAAAATGAAGCCGGTAGCATTGCCACCTGGATGCGCCATGCTGGCGACCAAGCCGCCGCCTACTGGATCGGTAACAGCTAAGAACACAATCGGTACGGTACGACTCGCCTGCTGGATCGCCGCCACGTGGGCTGCGCCGGCGGTCATGATGACGTCGGGCGCCAACGCAACCAATTCCGCCGCGAGTGGGCGCGCGTGCTCTGCACTCCCGCCGGTCCAGCGAACGTCGATCTGCACATTGCGGCCGTCGACCCATCCTAATTCCTGCAGTCCCTGCACGAACGCCGTATAGCGGGCTTTCGAGAGGGGATCATCCGCAGCAGTGGGCATCAGCACGCCGATCAACCGCAGCTTATCGGATTGCTGCGCGCGCGCTGCGAGTGGCCACGTGACCGCCCCGCCGCCGAGCGCGGTTATAAATTGCCGTCGTCCGATCCTGATGGCCATAGCCTCGCACCGCTTTGATAGGGCACAGAATATCACGCCTCAAAATGGCGGTCTGTGGCCGTCAGGCGCGGCGCCTATTGGGGGTACTTCCGCCGCGCTTGCGGTGAAGTGGCGCGTCTGTTGATGACCCATAGCGACCGTTTGCCACTGTCAATTGACGCACTGCGAAAGGTCTATTCGTTCACGTCACCGGCGGCGTCGGCACGTCCGGCTGGGGACGCCTTTGCATAGGGACATCTGGATCAGACCAGGTTGATCGCAACGTCGATATTGCCGCGCGTTGCTTTGGAATACGGACAAATCAGGTGCGCTTCGTTGACCAGGGCCTGTGCCACTTCGCGATCGACGCCAGGCAGGCTGACGTTGAGGCGCGTTCGCAGGAAGTAACCGTCGTCTGCCAGGTTCAGGTCCACTTCGGCGTCGATGGCCAGGTCCGCCGGCAAAGTGATTTTCCTGTTGCGGGCTGCAAGCGCAATCGCGCTCTCAAAACACGCCGACCAGCCGGCAGCGAACAATTGCTCCGGATTGGTGCCGATGCGCGCCGAGCCGGGAGTCGAAAGCCTAACGTCAAGGCGGCCGTCAGAGCTGCGGGATACGCCGTTATCCCGCCCACCGGTGGTGTGAGTTTTGGCCGTGTACACGACTCTTCCTAT
>JBEKKM010000282.1:0-2777 GCA_050010715.1 Xanthobacteraceae bacterium
CCGTTTCGCGTGCCGATCGCGCGATTGGCCGCCGCCCAAGCCGCTTTGGGGCGCGGCGCCAGTTCGCAAGCGTAAGTCGTCTGGTTAATAAAAAGAGAACGCAACGCGTTCGAGCGCGGCCGCGCTCCGGCGTCGGCTTTATCTGCTGCCGAACCGAATTAACGCCTTCGCACGGTTAACCCGACAATAGTTGGATGTGTCGCATTCGCGCCACTACGGCGGTGTTTGCTGAATTGGAGATGCGTCGCTTAACGAGCGTGCGCGTGAGGGGTGGTGGCTGCGTTGTGTACCCGGCCAACGGGCGCGTTGACTGGGCCGTTCTGGCTCAGTGCCTTCTGCGTCGCGTTCATGCCGACGTCGATCGGCTATCAGGATCTCGCGGCGTTCTTCGCGCGGCAGCCAGGCGTTTCCGAACGCTGGCACGACCACCTGATCGCTTCTCCGTTCGGCACCATTCACGCTGCGACCTTCAGCTTTTCGCGCCCGATTGGCACGGCGATGCCGGAGCCGTTCGGCGCGCAGCCGGTCAATTTCGATCCGCGCTCGCTTAATGTGAAAACGTGGTCGGTCGACGCGTCGCCGATGGCTCACGCCGCGCTACAAATCGAATATCCGACCGTCAACCGCCGGCTCAAGGGCGACCGCATGCCCTTGCCGGAGCCCGCTCCTGCTTCGAGCCAACCCGAGAGCTTGCCGCAGGCGCAGCCGATCAATGCGCCGCAGCCGGCGCGGCCGCCGGCGCCGGTCATGGCGCCGCGACCCAAGGAGGCCGAACAGCGCGAGCCGGCACCCGCCGCGGAGCCGCCGCAAGCGGCGCCCGACGTCACCGCCGCGTTGCCGGCGGCCGAGGAGTACGGCCATCAGCTCACGGCCGCCGTGCCGCCGAGTTCCGCCGCTCAGGATGGGCCCGACAACGCCCGTGATGCGGAGGCCGAGGACGATCTCGCCTTGGCCGACAAGCCGCCGGAAATACCGGCACCCGGCGAGAGCGATCCGCCCGAGGCGCAGTCGCCGTTCGCCTCGCTCTCCGTCCTTGACGAGGATCCGGCCGAGCGCAGCACGCAGCTCTATTTCGGTGTCGCCGCCATGGGTTCGCGCAGCGGACTGGAGCGATGGCTGCCGGGCGCGGAGCCGGTCCTGGTGTCGCCGTCGGTCGATCCCGACATCAAGCTTTCGGCGCTGCAGGCACCGCGCGATGCCGGCGCCGGCGGTGAAACCGTGGCGGGCAAGAACGATGTCAGCCTGCTTAGAAGCCCGGCGGATCGTCTCGGCCTTGCCGGCAAGCCGCGCGCCAGGGCGGAGAAATGTCTTGCCGACGCCGTCTATTTCGAGGCGCGCGGCGAGCCGTTGCGCGGACAGATGGCGGTCGCGCAGGTGGTGATGAACCGGGTGTTCTCCGGCTTTTACCCCGACAATGTGTGCGGCGTGGTCTATCAGAATGCCAACCGGCATCTCGCCTGCCAGTTCACCTTCGCCTGCGAAGGCAAGGATTTGAGCCGCATCGACGAGCCCGATATGTGGGCGCAGGCCAAGCGCATCGCCAAGGACACGCTCGACGGCAAGATCTGGCTCGCCGACGTCGGTCACGCCACGCACTATCACGCCTATTGGGTGCACCCGAGTTGGGTTCACGAAATGAAAAAGATGTATAAGCTCGGCGTGCACACCTTCTATCGGCCGCGCGCGTGGGGCGACGGCTCGGACGCGCCGAACTGGGCGCCGATCGCTGCCAAGCCGGCCGGCGCCGCGGAAATTCCCGCGGCGGCGAAGGCTTCCGCGGCCGGCATGAAGAGCCCGGATGCGACGGTGAAAATCCCCGAAGCCGCTGGGTCGCCGGCCGAAGTAACCGGCAGCAAGACCGCGCGCACCGCGAAGCTTTAGCGGCGCAACGCCCCTTGTCACGGCTTCGGCGTGTTCGCGTGTAAACCCTTGTGCCGGGCATCGGCGTCTTTCACACTCAGGCGCTGGGAGATGCGGGTGGCCGGCGCATGACCGGCCATGGCAAACAGGATGGCGAACAGGAAGGCCGGAGTTGGAGCGTGAGCGCATTCAAGGCAATTGTCGTCGATAAGACCGAGGCCGGACAGACGGTCGGGCTCACCGAATTCGACCAGAAGGATCTGATGGAAGGAGACGTCACCGTCGCCGTGGATTGGTCGACGGTGAATTACAAGGACGGGCTCGCGGTCACCGGCAAATCGCCGGTGGTACGCCGCTTCCCAATGATCGCGGGCATCGATTTCGCCGGCACGGTGGAGGCTTCCTCTCATCCCGCGTGGAAATCCGGCGACAAGGTGATCCTCAACGGCTGGGGCCTGGGTGAGACCCACCTCGGCGGCTATGCGCAAAAGGCGCGCGTCAAGGGCGACTGGCTGGTGCGGCTGCCGGAAAGCATGAGTGCCCGCGAGGCCATGGCCATCGGCACCGCCGGCTATACCGCCATGCTGTCGGTGATGGCGCTGGAGCGGGCCGGGATCACGCCGGCGCGCGGTCCGGTCATCGTGACGGGCGCCGTCGGCGGCGTCGGCTCGGTTGCCGTCGCGCTTTTGGCCAAGCTCGGCTACGCCGTTATCGGCTCGACCGGGCGGCCGGCCGAAGCGGCCTATCTCAAGGAGCTCGGGGCCACCGAGGTGATCGAGCGCGAGGAGCTGACGGGTTCGCCGCGCGTACTCGGCAAGGAACGCTGGGCCGGCGGCATTGACGCCGTCGGCTCGACGACGCTGGCCAATGTGCTGTCGATGACGCGCTATGGCGGAGCCGTGGCGGCCTGCGGACTG
>JBEKKM010000283.1:0-2723 GCA_050010715.1 Xanthobacteraceae bacterium
TATCTCGGCTTGACGATTGAAACTGTCTCGCGGACGCTCACATCCTTGGAAGACTCGGCAGCGATCGAGTTGCCGACGTCGCGGCGGCGGATTGTGCTGCGCAATCGTACCGCACTAAGCCACATGAACGGCTGAGCCGAACCCGTTGGCGAGTATTCCGACGCCGTGAGATCCGATGCTGGAAGGACAACGCGCCCTCGCCTACAACTTTGAAGAATATGCCGTTCGACGCGCGGGATTCTGCGGGATGTGGCGGCCTCGTAGACATTTTGTATGATACCGCGTCAGCCGTGGTGATGAAGCTGGGACGGCGGTGTGTGCGGGAAGGTCGCCCGCCCGATGGTGTTGTGATCGACCGATCGGGTCAGAGGATCAGATCGGCCGCGGTGCCACCCGCGAGCGATCCTATTCGCCCGTCACGTAGACCGAATAGAGCCGCTCTTCCGCATCGCTTTGCATGCTGTCCTCCAGTAGCGGGACGAGAATGCCCTCCTCCTTGTGCACGTGCGCTGTCAACTGCTCGATTAGCTGCTGGGACAACGGGCGGAATTCGCGCCAGGTAGGTGACGAAAACGGAGCCGACGCCGCGGCGCGCGCCATGGCGATGATGGGCTGTCCGACGGCCTTGATCTGCACGTGCTCGTCGCTCAGATGCCGCGCCAGTTCCGTATCCCCGGCGGCCACCAGATAATCGAACAGGTGCTTTTCTTCGAAGTCGAAATGATGCCAGACCTCGCTCTCGAAAGCGACGGCAAGATCGATGAGGAAGGTCCGCGTGGCGCTATCGATAGCGGCGGGCGGCTCCTGTTTGGCGACGAAGCGTTCCAGCCGCTCCAGCAACGCAAGCGTCGCCATATGCTCGTCGTGCAGCTTCTGACAGACCCTGTTCGAATACATCATTGGACCCCTTGATCGACGGTCGCACCCATTTCGACTTGCATCAGACGCAATGCGCACGCGCGCTGACGCAGGATTTCATTGCACAATTCCGCCACGTGCAGCGTCACGAAGAGCAGGACAAACGCCAGCGCCATCAGCAGCAAGGGTGTGAGAATTGAGAATGAAGGAATGCATCGCCGGCGTCGCCCCGCCGCCCAGCGCGGCCGGCTGATGCAAAGTGTTCCACCACACCACCGAGAAACGGATGACGGGCAGCATCGCGGCCCCGGCGAGGATCAAGACCGCGCCGAGACGCGCGACGCGCGCGAGATGCTCCTCGGTCCAGTACCGCACGATCAGGCCGAGATACATCAGGAACAGCACCAACACTGATGTCTGCCGGCCATCCCACACCCAATAGGCGCCCAGCATCGGCCGCTCCCAAAGCGAACCGTGACGAGGCGCAGAAATGTGAACGCGGCGCCGATCGGCGCGGCGGCTTTCGCCGTGACACCGGGCCAACGGATGCCGCCACGCCAGCGTTGCGACAGCGGCGATGCTCATCACGACCCAAATCAGCGTGATCAGCCACGCCGAGGGAACGTGCAGGAACATGATTTTCACCGTCGCGCCTTGCCAATAGTCGTCGGGCGCGGCGAGGCTCAGCGCCAGCCCCAACCCGAAGGCGAGCAATGTCGCCGCCGCCAGCCACGGCAGCACGCGGCCGGCGAATGACAGAAATCGAGCCAGGCCGAGGTCGATCGCGGTCATCGTTTGGCCCGGACGAGCAATGGCCCGTAGACAGCGGCAAAGCCGAAATAGGCGATGACCCAGCCGAGGACCGAGATTTGCAGCAGCGGTTCGCTCCAATCCGGCTGCAGCGAGGCACAGATACGCGCCAGCGCGGCGATGACGACGGCCGCGTAGATCGCTTGCGTCGCCGCCGAGGAGACCAATGCCTTGCCGGTATGACCGAGGCTGGCGCGCGTCATCACCGCCAGCGTCATGACGCCCGCCGCGCCGACCATCCAGGCGTGAATTCCGGCGCTTTCGAAGCCGATGCCGAACACCGCCGCGCCGGCGAGCAAGAACCCGAACGGCACAAAGGCGTAGCCGACGTGCAGGATCAGCACGAGACGGTCGCGAAAGGTGCGCTCGCCCGCCCATCGCGCCAGCCGCACGATATGCAACACGCCCGCGATGCCGAGCGCCGCGCCCGTTGCCCTTGCCGAGGGTTGCGCAATCCACAACGCCAAGGTCGCGGCGGTAAAGCCAATCACCGCTACATCGAAACGCGCAAACGGCGCCGGCAGCCGGCCCGGATTCTCGCGCGCCAGCCAGTTGCGGGTGAAGCTCGGGATGATGCGACCGCCAATCACCACGATCAGCAGCACCGTCGCGGCGATGCCGATGCGCACGCCATATTCGGCGCCGCCGTTGATATGCGCCTCGAGGTGAAACGCGACATTGCCGGTGAGCAGCAGCGTGACCAGGCCGACGACGCGCAGGTTGCGCCAGTTCCTGCCGGCGACAATCTCGCGCGTGGTGGCGGCGACAACCAAGGCGAGGAAGGTGACGTCCACGATCGCGGCCGGCAACCAGCCGATGACCGCGGATAACGTCACCGCCGCGCGACCGGCGAGCCACACCGCGACCAGAATGAGCAAGGGCATGCCCTGGATCGGCAGCCGCCCGGTCCAGTTGGGGATCGCGGTCAACAGGAAGCCGGTCACCACCGCCGGCAGGTAGCCGTAGACCATTTCATGCACGTGCCAGTCGACCGGCGCGAACGCCGTCGACAATTCCAGCTCGCCATTGAGCATCGGCAGCCAGGCCAGGATGGC
>JBEKKM010000284.1:0-2634 GCA_050010715.1 Xanthobacteraceae bacterium
GAGCAGATCGTGACGCCGGCGTTCGTTTCGCTGTTGTGCATTTGCATCGTGTTCGTGCCGATGTTCTTTTTGACCGGCGTGCCGCACTTCCTGTTCGTGCCGCTGGCCGAAGCGGTGATGGCCGCCATGGTCTGGTCGTTCATCCTGTCGCGCACGCTGGTGCCGACGATGGCGAAGTACATGCTGCGCAAGCATGAACCGCACACCGACATGCACGGCCTCGACGGCCCGCTGCCGCGCTCGCGAAATCCCCTGGTACGCTTGCAGCGCGCCTTCGAGTCGCGTTTCGAGCGCGCCCGCCTGGCCTACCGCGAGCTTTTGACAATGGCGCTGCGCCATCGGCCGATCTTCGTGAGCTGCTTCCTGGCCTTCGTGGTCGGCACGTTCGCGCTGACGCCTTATCTCGGGCGCGACTTCTTTCCATCAGTCGACGGTGGGCGGATCTTGATGCATGTACGCAGCCACGTCGGCACGCGGGTCGAGGAAAATGCCCGCCAATTTGCGGAAATCGAGAAGGTGGTCCGCCAGATCATTCCGCCGGAAGAGCTCAAGACGCTGGTCGACAACATCGGCTTTCCGGTCAGCGGCATCAACATGACCTACAACAACACCGGCACCATCGGCTCGCAGGACGGCGAGATTCAGATCGGCCTGAGTGAGGATCACCGGCCTACGGCCGCATACGTCGGCACATTGCGCGAGGAACTGCCGGCCCGGTTCCCGGGCACGACATTTTCATTCCTGCCGGCCGATATCATCAGCCAAATTCTCAATTTCGGCGCGCCGGCGCCGATCGAGGTGCAAATTCGCGGGCCCCATCTCGATGAGAATTTCACCTACGCGCAGGAGCTGCTGCGCCGGCTGCGACACGTTCCCGGCCTGGTCGACGCGCGCGTCCAGCAGTCGCTCAGCGCTCCCACGTTCAATGTCGACGTCGACCGTACCCGGGCGCAATATGTCGGCATCACCGAACGCGATGTCACCAACAGCATGGTGGTCAACCTCGCCGGCTCGAGCCAGGTCCAGCCGACGTTCTGGCTCAACCCCGAAAATGGCGTGAACTACTCGATCGTCATGCAGACGCCGCAGTATCAAGTCGATTCGTTGAACGCGTTGCGCAATCTGCCGATCACCGCACCGGGAGCGCCGCCGCAGACGCTGGGCGCCATCGCCGACATCAAGCGGGTGACACTGCCCGCGGTCTATTCGGAATACGATATTCAGCCTATGATCCAAATCTACGGCACGACCCAAGGTCGCGATCTCGGCGCCGTCGCTGCCGACGTCCAGAAGGTGCTAGACGACGCCGCAAAGGACGCGCCGAAGACGGCGCGCGTGGTCATGCTCGGGCAGGTCAAGACCATGAACAACTCGTTCTCCGGGCTCATCTTCGGGCTGCTCGCGGCCATTGTGCTCATTTACCTGCTGATCGTGGTCAACTTCCAGTCCTGGGCCGACCCGTTCGTGATCATCACGGCGCTGCCGGCGGCGCTAGCCGGCATCGTGTGGATGCTGTTCGCCACGGGCACGACACTGTCGGTGCCCGCGCTGACCGGCGCCATCATGTGCATGGGCGTCGCTACGGCAAACAGCGTTCTGGTCATCAGCTTCGCCACCGAACGGCTGCAGCAGCACGGCGACCCGGTCGCCGCCGCGATCGAAGCGGGATTTGTCCGCTTGCGCCCGGTTTTGATGACGGCGCTGGCGATGATCATCGGCATGTTGCCGATGGCGCTCGGCTTGGGCGAAGGCGGCGAACAAAACGCACCGCTCGGCCGCGCGGTGGTCGGCGGTCTTTGTTTCGCGACTGTCGCAACTCTGATATTTGTGCCGGTGGTCTTCAGCATTATCCACCAACGCCGCGGCTCGGTGGGCGCCCGCGCGATCGGAGAACCGCATGCCGCCTGATTCCACCCCGCCCATTCCGACGCTATCGCGGCGCGGGCTTTATATCGCCGGAATTTCGGCGGCGATTATCGGCGTTGTCATCGTCGTCGTCGGCATCACCACGCGTAAGATCGCCGACGCGAAATTGCAGGAATGGACCGAGAACCAGGCGGTGCCGGTGGTCGCCGTCAGGCTGCCCGACAGCCGCGGCAAAACCACGACATTCTCGCTTCCGGGAAGGCTTGAGGCCTACACGCAGGCGCAGATTTATGCCCGCGTCACCGGCTACGTAAAAGACTGGAAGGCCGACATCGGCACGCCGGTCAAAACCGGCCAGCTGCTGGCCGAAATCGACGCACCGGATCTCGACCAGCAGATCATGCAGGCCGAAGCCAACTTGGCCAGTGCGACGGCCAATTCCGTGCTGTCGGATATGACGCTCACGCGCGGCCAGTCCTTGATCAAGACCTATGCCATCTCGCAACAGGACCTCGACCAGCGGGCGGCCGATGCCTCCAACAAGCAGGGACTGGTCCGGGCGGCACAGGCCAATCTCGACCGCCTGCGCGTGCTTGAACAATACAAGCGTCTGGTCGCGCCGTTCGACGGCCTGGTCACCGCGCGCACCACCGACATCGGAGCGCTGATCAACGCCGGCGCCGGCGGCGGGCCGCCGCTGTTCGTGGTCTCGGAAACCAGCAAACTGCGCGTCTACGTCAATGTGCCGCAAAGCTACGTGCCGAACAT
>JBEKKM010000285.1:0-2608 GCA_050010715.1 Xanthobacteraceae bacterium
GCCTTGTGGGCGTCGGAGCCTTTGCCGCCGTAATGGCCGTCCTCGATGTATTTCTTGGCGTTGTCCCAGGCGCCGCCACCCGACGTCATCGAGATGGCGACGAACAGGCCGGTCACGATGACGCCCAACAGCATCGCGCCGAGCGCCGAGAACGCCGCCGATTTGCCTTGCGCGCCGCCGCCGGCCACGAAGTAGATCACGAAATAGACAACGATCGGCGAGAGCACCGGCAACAGCGACGGTATGATCATCTCTTTGATCGCGGCGCGGGTCAGCATATCGACGGCGCGGCCGTAATCGGGCTTGTCCCTGCCCTGCATGATGCCCGGCCGCTCGCGGAATTGCCGCCGCACCTCCTCGACGATCGACGACGCCGCGCGGCCCACCGCCGTCATGCCCATGGCGCCGAACAGATACGGCAACATGCCGCCGAACAGCAGACCCGCTACGACGTACGGATTGACCAGCGAGAAATCGGGCGCGACGCCCTTGAAATAAGGATGCTGGGTCGAGCCAGCGATGAAGAACTTCAGATCTTCGTTATAAGCCGCGAACAGCACCAAGGCGCCGAGGCCGGCGGAGCCGATGGCATAGCCTTTGGTCACCGCCTTGGTGGTGTTGCCGACCGCATCGAGTGCGTCGGTCGATTTGCGCACCTCTTTCGGCAGGCCGGCCATTTCGGCAATGCCGCCGGCATTGTCGGTGACCGGGCCGAAGGCGTCGAGCGCCACCACGATGCCGGCCAGCGCCAGCATGGTGGTCACCGCGATGGCGATGCCGAACAGGCCGGCGAGGTTATAGCTGACCAGGATGCCGGCGATGATCACCAGGGCCGGCAGCGCGGTCGATTCAAGCGATATCGCGAGGCCCTGGATCACATTGGTGCCGTGGCCGGTCTGCGAGGCAGCGGCGATGGATTGCACCGGGCGAAAGTTGGTGCCGGTGTAATACTCGGTGATCCAGATGATCAGCCCGGTGACCGCAAGACCGACGATGCCGCAGATGAACAGCGTCTCCCCGGAATAGTTCACGCCCGTGAGCGGGCCGAAGCCGATCAGTTCGTAGGTCACGATCGCGATGCCGATCAGCGACAGGATCGCGGTCGCGAGCATGCCCTTGTAGAGCGCGCCCATGATCGACTGGCTGGCGCCGAGCTTGACGAAGAAGGTGCCGATGATGGAGGCGATGATGCAGACGCCGCCGATCGCGAGCGGGTACGTCATCATCTTGAGCAGCATGTCGCCGCCAGCAGCGCTGAAGAAGATCGCGGCAAGCACCATGGTCGCGACCGTGGTCACCGCATAGGTCTCGAACAAGTCGGCCGCCATGCCGGCGCAGTCGCCGACATTGTCGCCCACGTTGTCGGCGATGGTCGCAGGATTCCGTGGATCGTCTTCCGGAATTCCGGCCTCGACCTTGCCGACGAGATCGCCGCCGACGTCGGCGCCCTTGGTGAAAATGCCGCCGCCAAGACGGGCGAAGATCGAGATCAGCGAGGCGCCGAAGCCGAGCGCCACCATGGAATCGATCACTTCGCGATCGTTCGGCGCCATATGCAGCGAGCCGATCAGGAAGCCGAAATAGAGCGTGACGCCGAGCAGCGCCAGGCCGGCCACCAGCATGCCGGTGATGGCGCCGGCGCGGAATGCGATTTCAAGCCCGCCGGCGAGCGACTTGGTCGCGGCCTGCGCGGTGCGCACATTGGCGCGCACCGACACGTTCATGCCGATGAAGCCGGCCGAGCCGGACAGGATGGCGCCGACGGCAAAGCCGATGGCGACCAGCCAGCCGAGGAAATAACCGACGATCACGAAGATGACGACGCCGACGACAGCGATCGTCGAATATTGCCGCTTCAGGTAGGCCTGCGCGCCCTCGCGGATGGCGGCGGCGATTTCCTGCATTTTCTCGCTGCCGGCGTCGGCTGAGAGCACCGAGCGCGTGGCCCAGATCGCGTAAACGATGGCCAGAACGCCGCACAGAACGATGAGCCACAAGGTATCCATTGCATCGACCCCGGTTGTCGTTAAGGGGCCAGACATGGCGTTGGCCCGGAAAGGAGAAAGCGCGGCGCGCGCGATGAGGCGCGACCGGCACAAATCGGGGCGGACATAACCCGAAATACCCGCGCCGCGCAACGGCGGCGAATGAGCTTTAGACCACCCCGAGATAGCGGATCGGGCGGCCCAGTGCGAGAGCCTCGGCGGCGGCTTGGCCGCACGCGGCGCTACAACGACTTGAGGCGCTCGAGCCGGCTCCATTCCCGCCGCAACGTCTTGGGCTTCGCCTTCTTGAGGCACCAAAGCCTCCAACCGCACGCCCCCGGGTCGTCGCCGCAGCATGTGCGCTGCCGGCGGCAAGGCTTGTTGGCGCAGAAGCGGAACGATCCCAGCAAATCGCACTGCGCACGCCGGATTAAATCGGTGCGCACGCGCAATGGGCGCGCCAGCCACTCTTCGAGCGTGAGCCGCCCCGGAAAGCTTCGCGTGGGTCGTCGCGGCAATTCTTCTGACCGCCAGCCGCCAGTTCAATTGGCTTGACGTTTCAGTCTCGACGGCTGCGATGTTGCCAGTCGTGCTCGGTATGTACGCCGGACAACATATGCGCG
>JBEKKM010000286.1:0-5699 GCA_050010715.1 Xanthobacteraceae bacterium
CCATTTCTCGAGCAGCTTTGGCGCGTTTTGCGCCGTCCTTGATCGCGCGAATTCCTTGATCCGTCCAGTTAAGCGAGACGATAAACGTCGGCATGATTTTCTCCATTTGGCTACGCATAAATGGCGACCGCCAAGACGGCGGCAGCCAAATTGCGGCATGTACAGCGTGATCGAAAAAAGCGATTCCTGAGAGATCGTGCCCGCCGACAGCACCTGTGCTGCCCGTTGCAATGATCGGGATTTCGGCACGTCCCGTTGGCAGCTCTCCGTCAATGCTATACGAAACTGTTGCCTTGCGGGAGGCAGTGCTGGCCCGTCTCGTCACGGAGTGCGGCGCAGCGATTTGGTCGCTATGGGGGGCGTAGCGGACATTGCGCGGCCATCGCAAATCGGTCGTTCATGACCCGAAGCGTCCGTTTAGTCCGATCAATTGCCGCATTGCGAAGGGTTTATTCTCCTAGTCCAACTCCTCAATAGGCATGCTTGGAGCGTCGCTGGCCGGAGACTAGTAGCGGGTCGTGCGCATCAAATGGAGCGCGAACATCCCGAGCGGGACGAGGTCCATCAGCATCGCCACGGCCAGGAGCGCGCGCGCGACGCGCCCGCGGACCAGGAGGAAGGTCGCTCCCTCGATCACCAGCAAGACCGGGCCAAGGACCATGCGTGGAAAGGCGATGAAGGCGATGAACAAGCCGACCAGAGCCTCGGCGGCCTCAGGCAAGTTCGAGAGGCTCGAGCCGCCGGCCATGTGCGTCACCGCCAGCCAGCTCACCGGCCCCATCGCGGCGACCAGGAACTCGATGGCCAGCAGGGCGCGCGGCGTCTTCTCGATAAACAGCTTCAGCAAGAACCAAGTCGGCGCGAGGCCAAAGAACCCAGCGACCAGCACGAACAGGATCATGTCGCCGAAGGCGACCATCCCGGGCGAGCCCTGCGCCACGTCGGCCGCCATGAGCAGCTCGTTGACGGTCACCGCGGCGAGGCCGGCGACGACGCAGAGAGCGTAGCCGGCGGCGATCAAAGCCAGCCTCTTCGCCGTGCTCATGCGCCTACCCAGCCTCCGTGCAAACTCACGATACGCTTTTGAGCGCCGATGTAGAGGATCTTTCAGTCAGGCTCAACTTGCTGTGCAATCGACGCGAATATCCACTTGTGACGCAAAGCGACGCGGCAGGTCTGGCCTATGGTCACTTGCCCTAATACAGCAAATTCGGTCGCTTGCGGGGGTAACAGCGGACATTGCGCGCCCGTCGCAAATCGGTCGCTGCTGACCCATATCGACCGTCCACCCTTCCATATATAGTCGCATCGGCTCGCGATGATCGTGACGCCAGGAAAGAAGCAATCAATCAATAAATCAGGGAGAACTCCATGAGAACGAAATACAAAATAGCTATCGCACTCGTCGCTGGCACAGCCATTGGAGGAGCAGCTATCCAAAGTATTCATGCCCAGATGAAGCCGCCAACTTATGTCGTCGTGGCCCTTCGGAAAATAAATGATCCTGCCGCTTTTAAGGCTGAGGTCGTCGATAAGGCTGCGGCAGCATTGGCTAACACTGGCGGAAAGTATGTCATACGTACCGACAAAATAACCGCCCTCGATGGGACGCCGCCCGAACGATATGTTCTGATCCAATTCGAAAGTCAGGAAAAGGCAATGGCCTGGAAAAATTCGGCACTCCAAAAAGCGGTCGATGCGGCGCGGATGAAAACAACCGACTCGCTGTCATTTATCGTCGAGGGAATGTAGTAAATCTTGTAATCTTATGCGCTCTAGAGGCCGCCTCAGTTGGCGGCCTCTTTCATTTCAAGCCAAGCGTGCGATGTCGGCTATTGGTCGATTTTGTTGCAGAAGTCCGTTGATGTTAGCCCCGAACCGTGATTCACCGGGGATGAGGTCATCCAGGACGGGGACGGACGATGATGGGGCGGCTCAACCGAGATCAAGAGCAGCTTTACCCCGAGATTGGTCGGCCCTCGATTGATCCGGTGCTGATGATCCGGATGCTCATCGTCGGCTACGTGTTCGCAATCCGCTCGGAGCGTGCGCTGTGCCGTGAGATACAGGTGAACCTTGCCTATCGCTGGTTTTGCGGGCTTTCGATCGAGGACAAGGTCCCAGATCATTCGGCGTTCTCGCGTGCGCGCAACGAGCGGTTTGGCGACAGCGCCATCTTCCGGAGCGTATTCGAGCGTGTTGTGGGCGCGTGCATCGGGGCTGGTCTGGTCGGCGGCGAAGGTTTTGCGGTGGATGCCAGTTTGATTGCTGCCGACGCCAACAAACGGCGATCGATCCCCGGGTCGGAGTGGAACAAAGAGCTTTACGTGCAACAGGTGAGCCGGGCCACGAAGGAGTATCTCGCCACCCTCGATAACGCGGCATTCGGTGCGGCCAGCGACGTCACCCCGAAGTTCGTCTCGCCATCCGATCCCGCGGCGCAATGGACAGGCGCGATGCGAGGAGCGGCGTTCTTCGCCTATGCCGACAACTATCTGATCGACGTGAAGTTCGGCGTGATCATGGACGTTGAGGCGTCGCGAGCCATCCGCCAGGCCGAGGTCCGCGCCTCGAAGACCATGATCGAGCGTACCGAGGAGCGGTTCGACATCAAGCCTGAGTGGCTCGCAGCCGATACGGCCTACGGTTCAGGAGCGAACCTCAGCTGGCTCGTCAAAGACAAGAAGATCGCGCCGCACGTCCCGGTGATCGACAAATCGAACCGCGACGATGGGACATTCAATCGGGAAGACTTCACGTTCGACAAGGAGCGCAACGTTTACATCTGCCCAGCGGGCAAGATTCTCACGACGACAGGCAGGTTGGTCAACGATGGAGAGACGACACTGCTTTACTTCGCGAGCGTGCTCGACTGTCGTAGCTGCCAGCTCAGGGCGCGATGCTGTCCAAAGATGCCTGCTCGGAGGATCCCGCGCAGCATCTACGAGGAAGCCCGTGACGTTGCTCGTGCGCTGGCGAAGACAAAGGCATTTGAGCGATCACGCCGGGACAGGAAGCGTGTTGAGATGCTGTTCGCACATTTGAAGCGCATCCTGCGGCTCGGCCGCCTGCGATTGCGCGGGCCCCGCGGTGCCCAGTTTGAGTTCACGCTGGCGGCGATCGCACAGAACCTTCGCAGGCTCGCAAAGCTGGTCGCACGGCCTCCTCCGATCGCCCCAGCCGTATGCGTTGCGTGAGTCCCCGTGAGGTTCCTAGCGTATTTCTCGAGTTCGTCACCACCAGTCGTAAGCCGCGATGCCCCCGCTCCGACCACAGTAAGGCGGCACACAGCGCCAAAAATCCGTCTTGCAGAGCCATGCAAAGCTCACCGGCGACTTTCACAACAAAATCGGAGCGGACATGGTGAGAATTCGGCGCAATGTCCGTTTTTGCCCTCGGAAAGCAGACATTGTCGGCGCGTTTATGAGTACATGCCCTGGAGAGCGCATGATTGCTTGGACAGCGTTTCTGTCGGCGCTGACACGACCAATTGGCAACCAAGCGATCAAGGCCGCCCCCTGATCAGTGCAAATCAATGAATTGACGTCGGCCCGCGCCGTTTTCACAATGTGCGAGGAGCCGCTTATGCAGATCAAAGCCGCCGTTGTGCGCGAAAGGTCCGGCCCTTTCGCCATCGAGACCGTGGAGCTGTGCGAGCCGCGGCCGGACGAGGTCATCGTCCGCGTCGTGGCGAGCGGCATGTGCCAGACCGATTTGCACGGCCGCGACGGCTATTACGACAGCCCCTATCCGGCGGTATACGGCCACGAAGGCTCAGGTGTCGTTCATGCCGTCGGCGGCGCGGTGCGCGAGCTGGTTCCCGGCGACCACGTGGTGATGTCTTATCCATGGTGCGGGGAGTGCGCCAATTGCCAGCAGGAGCGGCAGAACTATTGCGTGCGCGGCCGCGCGCTGAAGTCGCACGGCACGCGCGCCGACGGCTCGACCTTGCTGTCCAAAAACGGCGCGCCGGTGTACAGCGCGTTCTTCCAGCAGTCCTCGTTCGGCACGTTCGCGCTGAGCCAGGAGCGGCACACCGTCAAAGTGCGCAAAGACGCGCCGCTTGAATTATTGGGCCCGCTCGCCTGTAGCGGCCAGACCGGTGCCGGCGCTGTCCTCAATGTCTTGAAACCGGCAACGGGCGACGGCATTGCCATATTCGGCGTCGGCGCGGTCGGATTGTCGGCGCTGATGGCGGCGAAGATCTCGGGCTGCGATCCGATCGTTGCCGTGGACATTCACGACTGGCGGCTTGCGCTGGGCAGCGAGCTCGGCGCCACGCATACGATCAATCACAAGAGTTGCAGCGATGTGGTCGGCGAGATTCGCAAGATCAGTGGCGGTGGCGTGCGTTATGCGCTGGAAACCTCGGCCGTGCCGGCGGTATTTCGCGAGGCCATCGAATGCTTGATGCCGGCGGGCACCTGCGTGCTGCTCGGCAGCGCGCGGCGGGGCAGCGAAGTTTCGTTCGAAATGCCGTTCCTGCAGCAAGGCCGCATGGTCCGCGGCGTGGTGCAGGGCGACAGCGTCCCGCAGGAATTCATCCCAAAACTCGTCGACCTGATCATGGCCGGAAAATTTCCGATCGAGCGCATGATCAAGTTCTACGATTTCGCCGATATTAATCTCGCGGCGCAGGAATCCTCCGCCGGCATCGCCATCAAGCCCGTATTGCGGATGCCTCTTTAATTGTCATGCTCCGCGAAGGCGGAGCATCCAGTAAACGCCGACTGCCGAGATTACTGGATCATCCGCCTGCGCGGATGATGATAGGGACTTGGCATTAATCGTCCCCGGGAACCGCTTCCGGCCGTCCGTCGTCATCTTCTTTCGTATAACCGAGTGCGCCCCGGTAGTGCGGCTTGGTGTCGATCGAACCGGTGACGGCGGGCTCGCCGTGTTGCGCGGCGAACCGCGCGCGGGCGCGTTCGGCGACCACCTCGCCCGGAATCGCGGCCGGCTCGCAGATGTGGCGGCCGTTATAGTGCCGCATCAAATCGACGTGGATGTGATTGTAGTGATAGACGTTGGCGCCGGGCGCCAGCACGGTGGTGAAATCCTCGCATGCCGCGGCCTGCACGTCGTGCAGAAATCCCTGCTCCTCCGGCGTGCCGTGCCAGCCATATTGCACCGAGATCTTGTGGCCGTCGGCCAGCGTGAATTCGGCGATGTCCAGCGCGTTGCCGAAGGCGTGCTCGGAAATATGCGCGTTGGGATTGCCGTTCATGCCGCGGCAGGAATAGGCGGAGATTTGTTTGATCTCCACCACCGGCTGGCGGAACCATTTCAGCGCCGCCGGCTGCACCGCGGCGGTGATCCATTGATCGAGCTCCGAGACGATCGGGCAGGCAAGCGTCGCCGGCGGTTTCACTTCGACCGGTCCGGCCGCGCCGGTGACCAGCGGATCGCGCGGCGGTCCGAGCGGCGGCACCGGCGGCATGGGTTGCGCGGCGCTCGGCGGCGCCGGCGTGTAGGGCGCGGCGGGGCCGCCGTAATAGGGATGCGGTGGGCCGCCCGGGACGCCCAAATCCTCATCGTCTTCGGGCGGCGGCAAGCCGGGCGGGTTGAGCGACAACGGTGGCCCGACCGGTGTCGCTGACGGCGGCCGGTATGATTGCTGCGGATAGGACTGCTGCGGGTAGGGCGGATACGATTGCGCGCCGCCCGCTTGCGGCGGCGGTAGCGGTTGCGAACTGACG
>JBEKKM010000287.1:0-2586 GCA_050010715.1 Xanthobacteraceae bacterium
GCGCACCAGGCGGCGATGTCGCCGCCCATGGCGCCGGCGCCGATGACATGCACGCGCCGGCCGTCCCATTTGCCGTCGGCGAGTTTTTTCAAGTTTTCGCGCAAATAGAACACGCGAACCAGATTTTGCGCGGTCTCGGTGACGAGAAGTTTTGCGAAGGAGGAAACTTCCGCCTTCTGCATCGCGTCCCGGTCGCCGCCGTGGGCGGTCCACAGATCAATCAAGGCGTATGGCGCGGGGTAAAACCGCTTCGGCGCTTTCTTGGCGGTCTCGCCGCGCATGCGCGAGGCCAGCAAGCCGCGCGCGGGCTCCATGTTCATCAGCCGCCCGAGCAGGTTCTGTTTGGCCGCAATCATCTCGCCGCTGACGGTGGATTTTACCGCGGCGCGGACGTGGCGTTCCTGGGTCACCGCGTCGACCAGATGCAGGGCACGAGCCCGCCGCGCGCGCTCGGTCTTGCCGGTCAGCATCATGGTCATGGCCTGCACCGGGCTGATCAGCCGGGTCAGCCGTACCGTGCCGCCGAGGCCGGGATGGAGACCGAGCAAAACCTCGGGAAAGCCGAAGCTCGCGTCGTCGATGGCAATGCGGAAATCGCAGGCCAGCGCCACTTCGAGTCCGCCGCCGAGGCAATAGCCGTGGATCACCGCAACCGTCGGCAGCGGCAGCCGGTCGAGGCGATCGAGCACCGCGTGGCCGCGCGTCAGCGTCGCTTCGATCGGCGCAGGGTCGGTGACGCCACGGAACTGTGCGATGTCGGCACCGGCGATGAAGCCTGAACGCTTGGCGGAGCGGATCACCAGCCCGCGCGGATGGTCGCGCTCGATCTTGTCCAGCACCGCGTTGAGCTCAGTGAGCACGGCTTCCGACAGCGTGTTGGCGCTGGAATCCTTCTTGTCGAACAGCAGCCAGGCGATGCCGTCTTCGTCGGTGCGCAGCCGCCAATTGACCCAGGGGCCCGGCTCCTGCGGCGCCTGGTCGATGGCGAACGGGCCGAGCTCGATGTCGCGCTTGCCGAGAATGGCCAGCGTCGGTTTGGGAGCGGGTGAGGTTTTCATGCGCTGTCCCTCACACCGCTTCGATCAGCATGGCGCCGCCCTGGCCGCCGCCGATGCATTCGGTGGCGATGCCGCGCTTGTAGCCGAGCCGATTCATGGCGTTGACCAGATGCAGCACGATGCGATTGCCGCTGGCACCGACCGGATGGCCGACGCCAATCGCTCCACCATCCACATTGAGCCGGTCGCGCGCGATCTTGCCGGCGGCGCCGGAAAGCCCGAGCGCCTCGCGGCAGAATTCGGCATCGTCCCAGGCGGCGAGGCAGCCGAGCACCTGAGCAGCAAACGCCTCGTTCAATTCCCACAGCTCGATGTCGCCGAGCGTGAGCTGGTGCCGTTTCAAGATCGCGGTCGAACAATAGACCGGGCCCAGCCCCATGACGGAGGGATCGAGCGCCGACCATTCGCTGTCGACGATGACCGCCTTCGGCGTCAGCTTCTGCGCCTTCACCGCGTCCTCCGAAGCAAGAATGACCCAGGACGCGCCGTCGGTGATTTGCGACGAGTTGCCCGGCGTGACCTTGCCCCACGGCCGCTCAAAAGCCGGTTTCAGCTTGGCAAGCGTATCGGCCGAACTGTCGGGTCGCACGCCGTCGTCGTGATCGAACAAGGTGCCGTCGCGGGCGAAAGCCGGTTCGACCTCGCCTGAGAAGTAACCGTTCTTCTGCGCCGCCGCGAGGCGCTGCTGGCTCTCGGCGGCGTATTCGTCGGCCTGCCGCCGCGAAATATGAAACAGATGTCCGACCAGCTCCGCGGTCTGGCCCATATTGAGTTCGGTGATCGGATCGGTGAGCCCGCGCTCAAGACCGATCACCGGCGTGAAGAACGATGGACGCCAACCGAGGAACGCCGCAAGTTTTGCGCCAATGCCGCGCGCGGCGAACAACTTGGCGTACCAGTTGACCGCGCTGCGGCTGAACACCAGCGGCGCGTGGCTCAGCGATTCCGCGCCGCCGGCCAGCACCAGATCGGACACACCTTCGCGGATGTAGCGATACGCGGTGTCAATTGACTGCATGCCGGAGCCGCAATTGATCTGTACGGTGAACGCGGTCATCGCCTCGCCCATGCCGAGGCGAAGCGCGGCGACGCGGGCCGGATTCATCTCGTCGGCGATGACATTGACGCAGCCGAGGATCACCTGGTCGAAGGCATCCGGCTTAAACGGCTGGCGCAGCAACAGCGGCCGGCCGCATTGCACGGCGAGGTCGACCGGCGTGAACGGGCGCCGGCAATTCCACCGGCGGCAGGTCCGAGGTCGGCGGCGGAGGCGTCGGCTGAGATGTCGCTTGCGATGGCTGATCTCCTTTATGAAATGCGCCCCGGGAAGTCAGTTCTTCCGGGGCAAAATCATTGACCGCGACGGCCGCCGCGACGGTGTCGGCGGCGGCTTTGAGTTTTGCCGCCTCGTCGGCGATGACATTGACGCAGCCGAGGATCACCTGGTCGAAGGCATCCGGCTTAAACGGCTGGCGCAGCAACAGCGGCCGGCCGCATTGCACGGCGAGGTCGACCGGCGTGAACGGGC